>NZ_WBMR01000138.1 GCF_008923365.1 Actinomadura montaniterrae | reverse complement strand
GCCCGCGTCCGGCGCGCCCGCGCCGCCTCCGGCGGGCGGCGGGTTCCCCGGCGGGGCGCTCGCCCCGGAGGAGCCGCCGCCGCCCGTCGAGTCGATCGTCCCGGAGTCGTGGTTCGCCCAGCCGCGCAAGCCCGACCCGCAGGACGCGGCGGACGCCACCCAGATCTACGGCTCGCAGCAGCCGCAGCAGCCGCCCGCCGACCAGGGGTGGGGCGCGCCGCTGTCGGTCGCCGGCTCGCCGCCGCAGGGCCAGGCCCCGATGCCGGACGCGGACGCGACGCAGCTCGCGCCCGGCCCGATGGGCGGCGTCCCGTTCGACGGGCACACCCGGATGGACTTCGGGCAGGGCGGCGGGTTCGACCAGACCCGGATGGACCCGGGCGGTACGTCCGTCATGGGTGCTCCCCCGATGGGTCCGGGCGGTCCGGGCGGGTTCGGCCAGCCGGGCGGCTACGGCGACCCGATGAACGCCGGCATGCCGATGGGCAACCAGGGCATGCCGATGAACCAGATGGGCCCCGGCGGGCCGGGCGGCCCCGGCGGTTACCCGCCGGGCCCGGCGCGGTCCGGTGGCGGGACGAGCAAGCCGCTGCTGATCGGCGTGGCCGCGCTCGTCGCCGTGGCGCTCGTCGTCGTCGCGTTCGTCGCGTGGCCGTCCGGTGGCGGCAAGGACGACGCGTCCCCGAAGGCGTCGAAGTCGTCCAGCAAGCCGGTGTCGCAGAACGAGCACATCAGCAGCGCGGAGAAGCAGCAGGCCGAGGCCATGAGCGCGGTGCTGGACGCGAGCGTCGACGCGCGCCGCGTGCTCGCCGCGGCGATGAGCCGGGCCGGGCGCTGCAAGGACCTGCCGGCCGCCGTCCAGGGGCTCCAGAACGCCGTCCAGCGCCGCCAGAACCAGCTGAACCGGACCCGCAACCTCAAGGTCGGCCAGCTGACGAAGGGCGAGCAGCTGCGGACGTCGCTGGCGCAGGCGCTGCAGGCGTCGCTGCAGGTCGACCAGCTCCTGCTGCACTGGGCGCAGCAGAGCCGGGCGCACTGCCACGGCAAGCCGAAGCCGGACGCGGCGCACGTGCCGGGACGCGCGCAGGGCGAGCGCCGCGCGACGCTCGCCAAGCAGCGGTTCGTCGCGCTGTGGAACCCGGTGGCGAAGAAGACCGGCCAGCCGGTGCGGAGCTGGCAGCGGGTGTGACCGGCGGCCCGCCGCGGACGTGACCGGCGGGCTATCGCGGACGTGACCGGCAGGTCGCGGCGAGCGTGGTCGGCGGGTCGCGGCGGGGCGTGACCGGCGGGCCGTCGCGGGCGTGACCGTCCGATCACAACCGGGTTGCGACCCGCGGAGGGGGCGTCCGTTCCCGCGGACGGGGCAGTATCTTGTCACCGATGCACCTCACGGGGTAAGGGGCTGTTATGCGGTGTCCGGGCTGCGGAAGCGACACCAATCCGGCGCTCCCCCGTTGCACGCGCTGCAACGCGCCGGTGCGGCCGGCGTCGCCGGACGGTCCCGGCCACACGCTGTCCGCCGCCGAGGAGACGGCGCGCGATCCGTCCGGGGAGGACGAGGCGACGCGCGACTACGGCGTCCCGCCGGCGCCGCCGGGCCAGGGGAACCCGTTCGAGCAGCCGCCCGGCGGCGCGCCCCCGTCCGGATTCGGCGCCGGGTCCAACGAGCCGCTGCCACCTCCGTGGATCCCCGTCCCGGACGCGCCGGACCCCGGCCCCTGGCCCGACCGCACGACCCCGATGCCGCCGTCCGGGGAGCGGTCGACGCCGCTGGGTCCCGAGCCGTGGGGCGAGCGGTCGACGCAGCTCGGGCCGGAGCCGTGGGCCGAGCCCGCCATCTGGCAGCCGCCCGCCCCGGCGAAGCGGAACAACGCGCTGTACTTCCTCATCGCGGCGGGCGTGGTGCTGCTCGTCGTGGTCGCGCTCGGGATCGTGTTCTGGCCGAGCGGGTCGAACAAGCCCGCCACGTCCGTCGCCGGGCCCGCGTCCTCACCCGCCGGGCAGCCCGTCACGACCGACGACCAGAGCCCCGGCGACTCCCCGACCACCGCGGACGGCTCGCCCAGCGCCGACATGACGGCGCAGGCCCGCGCGGTCGACGGCCTCATCGAGGACATGGCGCGGACCCGCTCCGAGCTGGGCACCGTCGTCGCCGACGGCTGCCCCACCGACGGCCTCCAGCGCATCCACGACGAGCGGCAGTCGCAGCTCGACAAGGCGAACGCCCTGGACGTCGGCGCGCTCGACAACGGCACCGCGATGAAGGACGCGCTGGTGCGGGCGCTGCGCGCGTCGGTCGAGTCGAACCAGCGGTACCTGGACGTCTCGCCCGGCTGCCCGTCCGACGACGAGGTGGCGGACGTGAACCAGCAGGCGACGGACGCCAAGAACGAGTTCATCGGCTACTGGACGCCCATCGCCGAGCAGGCCGGGCTCCCGGCCCGCGACGGCGACAACATCTGACGGTTCAGGCGGTAGCGGCCAAGGCCCGCACACCGGGAGCCGGATCGGCCTGGCCGCGTCTCGATCGAAGGGCGGCGGCATGCATCTCGTGCATGCCGCCCCATGTCGAACATTTGTTTGCTTGATGCGACTCGGCTCGCTTCACTGGGCTCCAGCGAAGCGAACCGAGGTGAACCGATGACCGATCCCGTCCCGCCCGTCTCCGATCTCGACCTGTTCGACGACCGGGTGCTCGTCGACCCGTACCCGGCGTACGCGGCGCTCCGCGACCTCGGCGCCGTCGTCCGCCTCCCCGCGAACGACGTGTACGCCCTCACCCGGTACGACGCGATCCGCGGCGCCCTCGGCGACTGGGAGACGTTCTCCTCCGCCGGCGCCATCGGCTTCAACCCGGCCGTCAACGAGGCCCTGGCCGGCACGTCCCTCGCCTCGGACCCGCCCGAGCACACCCGGCTGCGCGCGGCCCTCGCCGCCGGCCTGTCGCCGCGGGCGCTCCGCGGGCTCAAGGACGCCATCGACGCCAAGGCCGACGCGCTCGTCGCGGACCTCGCCGCCCGGGGCTCGTTCGACGCCGTCGACGCGCTGGCCCGCGCGTTCCCGCTCGAGGTCGTCGCGGAGCTCATCGGGTTCACCGGCGGCGTCCGCGCCGGCATGCTGCGCTGGGGGCAGGCGGCGATGCAGGTCATCGGGCCGATGAACCGGCGCACCGAGGAGAGCTTCCCGATCGCGGGCGAGCTGTACGGCTGGTGCGCGGAGGTCACCGCCGAGGACCTCGCGCCCGGCTCGGTCGGGCGCGGCGTCTTCGAGGCCGAGGCCCGCGGCGAGATCCCGGCCGGCTCCGCCGGCCACATCATCCACCAGTACCTGGGCGCCGGCGTGGACACCACGATCGCGTCCATCGGCAACGTCGTCGCCCTCTTCGCCGCGCATCCCGAGCAGCTCGCGCTGGTGCGGGACGACCCGTCGCTGGTGCCGGCCGCGTTCAACGAGGTGCTCCGCTACTGGGCCCCGGTCCACGCGTGGGGGCGCCGCGCCACCCGGGACGTGGAGATCGACGGTGTCGTGATCCCCGCGGGGGCGAAGGTCGCGATCCTGTTCGGCGCCGGCAACCGGGACCCGCGCCACTACGCCGACCCCGACGCGTTCCTGGTCGAGCGCAACCCGGTCGACCACCTGTCGTTCGGCTACGGCCCGCACGGCTGCGCCGGGCAGGGCTTGGCCCGCCTCGAAGGCCACGCGGTCATCGGGGCGCTGGCGCGCCGCGTCGGGCGGCTCGTCGCCGGCCCCGAGGTCCGCGTGCCGAGCAACATCACCCGGAGCATCGAGAAGCTCCCCGTCCTGGAAGTGCTCCCCGCATGAAGATCGTCCTCGACCGCCCCCGCTGCGAGGGGCACGGCCTCTGCGAGGAGGCCGCGCCGCGGCTGATGCACCTCGACGACGAGGGCGAGCTCGTCCTCGACCGCGAGGAGATCGGCGACGCCGAGGCGCCGCTCGCCCGCGCCGCCGTCCGGGTCTGCCCCGTCGCGGCCCTGCGCCTCGCGTGAGCGCCCCGATGAGGCGGGTCGTCGTCGCCGGCAACGGCATCGCCGGGCTCACCGCGGCGGACGCGCTGCGCGCGAACGGGTTCGACGGTGAGCTGACCATCGTCGGCGACGAGCCGCACGCGGCGTACAGCCGCCCGGCGCTGTCGAAGGCGCTGCTGCTCGACGGCGGCGGCACGGCGGCGCACGAGCTGCCGCCCGCCACGCACGGGGCGGAGGAGATCCTCGGGGTCCGGGTGTGCGGGCTGGACGTGGAGCGCCGGCTCGTCCGGCTCGGCGACGGCTCGGGCCTCCCGTACGACGGGCTCGTGATCGCGACCGGGTCCCGCGCGCGGCGGCTGTCCGGCCTGCCCGGCGAGCTCACGCTGCGCGGCCTCGACGACGCGCTGGCCCTGCGCGGACGGCTCGCGGGACGGCCGCCGGTCGCCGTGGTCGGCGGCGGCCCGCTCGGCATGGAGATCGCGTCGGCGTGCCTGGCGGCGGGCTGCCGGGTCACGCTCGTCTCCCAGGGCGCCCCGCTGACCGCGCAGTTGGGGCCGTACCTCGCGGACGTCCTCGGCAGGGCCGCCGTGGACCGCGGGCTCACGATCGTCGAGACCGCGGCGGCCCAGATCGAGGGCCATGCGGACGACGCCCGGGTCGCGCTCGCCGACGGAACGGCCGTCGAGGCGGAGCTGGTGGTGTCCGCCGTCGGCGACGTCCCGAACACCGAGTGGCTCGCGGGCACGGGACTGGCGGACGGCGGGGTCGTGCGGGTGGACCCGCGCGGGCTCGTGCGTCCCGGGATCGCGGCGGCCGGCGACCTGGCGGCGTTCCCGGCGCCGCACGGCCGGCGGCGCGTCCCGCTGTGGAGCAGCGCGATCGAGCAGGCGAAGGTGGCGGCCGCCGCCCTCGTGCGCGGGGACGCGGCACCGCCGCTGCGCTTCGAGCCGTACTTCTGGACCGAGCAGTTCGGGCTCAGCCTCAAGGCCGTCGGGCGTCTCCCCGTGGACGGGGAGCCGGTGTACCTCGAGGGCGGGCCCGGCGGGCCGGCGCTGATGCGCTGGACCCGCGAGGACGGCTCCGGCACGGCCGTGGCGCTGAACCACCGCATCCCGATCCCCCGGCTGCGCCGCGCGAGCCGACCGGCCGCCTGAGCCGGGGCGCCCGCGTGAGCCGACCGGCCGCGCGAGCCGACCGGCCGCGGAGCCGACAGGCCGCGCGAGCCGGGGTGCCGCGTAGAGTTTCGTCGCTATGAGCGACGACGGTACGGGCGCCGCGGGCTCCGGGCTGGACCGGTTGGCGTCGGTCAACCTCAACCTGCTGGTGCCCCTGCTCGCGCTGCTGGAGGAGCGCTCGGTGACCAGGGCGGCCGAGCGCGTCGGCCTCACGCAGCCCGCGATGAGCCACGCCCTCGGCCGCATGCGGCGCCTGCTCGGCGACGACCTCCTCGTCCGGCAGGGGAACGCCGTCACGCTGACGCCGCGCGCGATGGAGCTGATCGCGCCGCTGCGGGCGACGCTGCGGCACGCCGCGGAGGTGGTCGCCTTCCCCGGCTTCGACCCGGCGACGGACCGCCGCGTCATCACCGTCGCGATGACCACCAGCACCGCGTTCGTCCTCGGCGGGCGGCTCGGACGGCTCGTGGCGGAGCGGGCCCCGAACGCGACGCTCCGGATCCGGACGATCACCGTGCCGGCCGAGTCCACCTTCACCGAGCACGGCGTCGACGCCGTGCTGATCTCCGAGGGGTTCGCGTCGCCGTACCCGCGCGAGCGGCTCTACGACGACCGCATCGTGGTGGTGGCCTCCGCCGGCGCGCCGCCGGAGGCGAGCGCGCTCGACCTGCTGACCACGCAGCCGCACGTGGTCGTGGACACCGAGCGGCGGCCCTTTCCGTACTCGGTGCTCGACGAGAAGGGGATCCGCTACCGGGTCGGCCGGCTGGTGTCCGACTTCCTGCTCGTCCCGTACCTGGTCGGGCGGGCCGGCGGCGTCGCGCTGCTCCGCCACCGGGTGGCCGCCGAGATGCGGGACCTCGTCGGCCTGCGGATCGAGGAGTTCCCGTTCCCGCTCCCCGGGCTGGGCATCGACCTGGTCTGGAACCCGCATCTGGGCGACCGCCACTTCGTCGAGTGGCTGCGGCTGCTCCTGTTCGACGCGGCGCGCCCCTGACGGAGCGCGGCTCGGTCAGCCGCCCATGCCGACGGCGGCGGCGAGGGCGCGGACCGCTTCGGCCAGCGCCGCGACCCCGGCGACGCGGCGGCCGAGCCGGGCGAGCGCGCCGCCCATGCGCTCGGGGTCCGGGTCGTCCTCCTGCGCCTCCTCGCGGACGTCGGCGAGGTCGCGGCGGGCCCGCGCCGCTTCCGGGAGCTCGGCGGCGTGCTGCTCCAGCAGCCGCTCGACGCGGGCGAGGGCGTCCGCGGCGTCCGGACCGGACGCCCCGGCGATCCGCTGGTTCTGCGTGACGTGGTCGCCGCTCGCGACCTGGCCGGACACGTTCGCGTGCCCGCCGATGCTGATGCCCCGGTCACCGTGCTGCGCCATGCCGTCCTCCGCGGGGTTCAGGGGTTGATGCGGGTCTGCCGCTGCTCGACGCTGCGCCCGGACGCGACCTGCCCGTGGACGGTCCCGCCGGTCATGATGACGCCCTGGTTCAGGATGACGCCGGCCTGCGCCCGGTAGGCCGACACGTCGATCCCGCACTCGTCCGACAGGTAGTCGAGGATCGCCTCGTTCACCCGCCGCTCGATCAGCCGCATGTACTTGTCGACGTCGGTCTCCTGCACGAACGTCGCGAACCCGTCCTCCGCGAACAGCTCCCGGACGCTGATCCGGGCGCCGTAGTCGTGCGAGGTCTTGCGCGCCGGGTTGCCGGACGAGGTCGCCGCGACGAGGCTGCGGGCCATCGTCCAGCAGGTGGTGAGCATCCGCGGCCAGGCGAGCAGGGTGCCGGCCAGCACCGTCCGCCAGCTCTCGGTCAGCGTGCGGAACAGCAGGGTCACCGCGTCCCAGTCGGGCAGCCGGTCGACGATGCGGTACTCCTCCCGGACGGGCGGCAGGACCGTCGCGACGAACTGCCCGTACAGCATGCGCCCCTCGACCGCGAGGTAGACGAACGCGGAGAGCACGACGTCCTTCTCCTCGGCGGGGGCGACGGGGCGGCCGTCCGGCGCGTCGATCGCCTGGCCGTGCCCGGCGACGGTGACGCGCTGGTAGCAGCGCAGGTCGGCCTGCGGGTGCCGCATCATCGCCTCGACCGCCTCGGGCGAGGCGACGGAGAACGGCACGCCGGCGGTCGCGTCGATCAGCGGGTGCCCCTGGAACCAGCGGCCGGTCACCGCGTCGACGGGACGGGTCCGCTGCGGGCAGCGGCCGCGGCCGACGATGTGGACGTCGCTGACCAGGCCGGTGATGCGCTCGTTCGGGGGAAGCGGGGTCGGTTCCGGGGCGGGTTCGCCGGGCCGTGGCGGCAGCGCCTCGTCCCGCATCCGCAGGATCTTCGCGCGGATGCGCTCGTGTATGGTGACGGCGTCGACCCGCCGCGGCGCGGGCTCGGAGCCGGAGCCGTCGGGGGACGCGGCGGCGCCGGGGGAATCGGGGCCCGCGGAGGCGGCGTCGCCGTCCGCGCCCGGGGGACGGGAGCCGGACGCGGCGCGGTCCAGTTCCAGCGCGATGGACCAGACGCGGGACCAGGGCGCCGTCACGTCGCCCGCGCCGATGAAGGGGTTGGCGCCCGAGTAGAGCGTCACGTTGCCGTGCTGCGCCGAGCGGACCCGCTCGATGACCAGCCGGACCCGCTCGCTGTAGGTGCGCGGGCCCGGTCCCGTCGCGCCGGGGCCGAGGTCGCGGGCCAGGGTGTAGAAGACGACCGCGAGGTGGCCGAACACGATCGTCGCCATCACGAGGAACAGCAGCACGATGGTCAGCAGGGCGTGGTCGGTCTGCATCGAGTCGAGGAAGCCGGTGTTGTCCTGCTCCTCGTAGCCGTCGAGGCCCTGCTGCCCGCCCAGCAGCCCGAACAGGACCACCGGCGCCAGGCCCAGCGCCACGACCCAGCCGATCGCCAGCCGCCACCGCCACCGCAGCCGCCGCCACGGGACGTGCAGCAGCAGCGTGACCAGCAGGTACAGCGCGGCGATGGCCGGCACGAGCAGCCACGCGACGACGAACACGGCGATGATCGCGAGGTCGCGGACGAGCCGGAACCGGCGGGCGCGCACCGCGTGCAGGATCACCGGGCCGAGGTCGAAGCCGAAGGAGGGCACGACGGCGCGGTGCTCGTCGTCGAGGAACTCGGCGATGACCCGGTCGCAGAGCCGCTGGTCGAGGTAGACCGCGGCGGACAGGTAGCGGGTGGCGCTCTGCAGCGGCTGCCCGGCGGCGTCGGCGGCCTGCGGCGCGTGCCGGAAGAACGGCTCCGGAGGGGTCCGCGGGTGCCCGCCGGTGTCCCGCGGGCGGGTCCGGTCGTCGGTCTGCGGGTCCATGTGCCGCTTCCTCCGCGGGTGGGCGGGCCGGTGCGGGGAAAGAATCTAGCGGCGGATGCGGTATTCGGGTGAGTTATCACCGAATCGTGACCGCATCGTCGTGGACCGCTCACGCATCGTCGGCACCGCCCGCGCCGGGTTCCCCGCCGGGGCCGGGGTCCCGGGACAGGAACGGCAGGCCGGCGGACGGGTCGGCGAACGGCTCGACGAACCGCTCCGGCCAGCTCAGCACGGGTTCCAGCCACTCCTCGACACGCATCGTCCGGGCGGCGTCCTCGATCTGCTCGTCCTCGGGGAGGCCGATCGCGACGACGGCGAGGTCGGCGTAGAAGCCCGCGTTCTCGTCGTCGCCCTCGATCGCGGTGAGGGCGAGCGGGCGGTTGCGGTCCAGCTCCATGGACAGCGGGTGGCGGCGCAGCGCGCGCAGCCGGTGGCCGAACTTCGGCTGCGGCGGCTGCTTGAGGCCGGGCAGCTGGTAGTCCAGCGGCGGCGCGGGCGCGTGCTTGTCGGGGACGCCCGCGCCGTAGGGGAACAGCCGGTCGAGCTCGTGCAGCCAGCGGACCTGCGGGATCACCCAGTTCGGGCCGGGCGCCGCGGTGCCGGTGCCGCCGCCGAGGAGCCGCTGCGCGGCGCCCGCGGCGGTGGCGGTCAGCTCCGACGGCGGGTACACGGTCCGCAGCGCCCAGGACCGGCGGGTCACGGCGCGTTCGAGGACGGTCGCGAGCGCGCACTCGCGGAGCCGGGGCGCGAGGCGCGACCAGGCCCGGCCCAGCTCCGGCGGGACGGCCGGCACCGGCCGGTTCACCACGTGCGCGAGGACGAGGGTGTCCGCCCACAGCCGCAGCCACGCCCAGTCCGGATGGCCCGCGACGAGATCGGCTTCGCGCAGCTCGTAGAGGGTGCAGGCGCGCCCGGACCGGCACTCGCAGCCGCACGCCGCCGACCGGCGGCCGTCCACCGGAGGCGGCGGGCCGGGCAGCTCGGCCTCGCGGCCCTCGCCGAGCGGGACGCGGACGCGCAGCGGCCGGTCCATCCCGTCGGCGAACACCGCCGCGACGCCCGGGCGCAGCGACACGACCTCGCGGGACTGGTCGGCGTCCAGGTTCATCGCCGCGCCGACCTGGTGCCGGTCGTCGTGCGCGGGCAGCCGGTGCACGACCTTCAGCGCGGTGTTCTTGATCACGTCGGGGACGAGCTTGGTCGGGATCTGCTCGGCGACGATGATGCCCTCGCCGTACGCGCGGATCTCCGCGAGCATCCCGGCGAACAGCTCGACGGCGTGCGAGCTGCCGCGCTCGGGCCCCCGGTTGCGCAGCAGCCGGTGCGCCTCCTCGATCACGATGACGTGCCGCAGCGCCGGGCCGTCGGAGCGGTCGCGGCGCCGCTCGCGCATCCGCAGGTGCTCGACGATCCGGATGATCAGCGTGCCCATGAGGAACGCCTTGTCCTCGTCGTTCGCGACGTCCTCGATGGCCAGGACGATGTTGTCACGCAGCATCCCGCCGATGTCGGCGGGATGCCCGCCCTCGAAGAACCGGCCGGCCGACCCGATCCGCAGCGAGCGGAGCCGGACGTCCACGAACCCCTGCACGTCGGCCATCAGCTCGCGCCCGTACCCGACGTCCTTGATCACCTGGAGCGCCGCGTTCTGCAGCTGCTCCAAGGTGGGGACGGCCGGTTCGATCAGCGAGCCGGGGACGCCCGCGCCGGTCACCACGTCCCAGCCGTTCGTCTCGTAGACGCGCTGCAGCGCCTGCGCCATGATCTGCGGGAACGGCTCCTCGGCGTCGAACGCGGCCTGGAACAGCGCGCGGACCATGTCGATGTGCGCCTGCACCGGGTAGCCGGGCTCGGGCGCGAGCGGGTTCACCGACAGCGGCACCGACGCCGGGTCGGACGGGTTCACGACCGTGACCGGGCCGCCGAGGTCCTCGATGCGGCCCGCCATCGCCGCGTACTCCGACTTCGCCGGCTCGATCGCCAGCCACGGCACGCCCGCGCGGGTCAGCTGCTCCAGCAGGTGCCGGACGGTCTGCGACTTGCCCGCGCCCGTCGCGCCCGTCACGAACACGTGCCGGTTGATCGTCGAGCGGGGGACGGTGAACGTGCCGACCTGCCGGTCCTGGCCGTCGAGGATCGCGCCCAGCTCGATCCGCGCCTCCGGCCGGGGGGACGGCGCGTCGTCGGTCTCCGACGTCACGTCGAAGTACCCGGCGTCCAGGACGCGCAGGCCCGGCACCTCGCGGCGCGGCAGCCCGGCCAGCGCCGACAGCGCGCCCGCCGTCGCGACGAACGGGTACCGCTGCTCCGGCTCCGCCCCCGCGCGCAGCGGCGCCGGCTCCGCGCCCGGCCGCAGCATCTCCTCGAACGTGCCGCTGCCGTGCCCCGACCGCAGCCGGTACGGGTGGTGGCCGAGCTCCATCGACCCGACGAGGACCGGCGCGATCTGCCCCAGCTCCGCCTGCGACGCCGCGCCCGCGACGACCCGGACCTGCCAGAGCCCCGCCTCGCGGAACGCGTCCAGCTCGGCGAGCCGCTGGTCGGCGCGGGCGACGGCGAGCCGGGCCTGCTCGTCCTCGCCGCGCCGCAGCATCCGCAGCTCGTGGTGCAGCTCGCGCATCTCGGTGTCGATCAGCCGCTCGTCGCACGGCTCGGCGACCACGAACCAGCCGAACGGCCGCTCCATCAGCGTGACCAGCGTCGCCTCGAACAGGCCGGGGCCCGCGTCGGCGGGGCCGACCTGCGGGGCGAGCCGCCCGGGGCAGCGCGTCCAGGCCATCCGGGACGCCTGCCGCAGCCAGCCGTCGCCGACCGGGACGCCGCGGGCGCCGCTCGGGAACAGCAGGCCCTGCGCCTCCCCGTCCGGTCCCGGCGCGCCGATCGGGCCCGCGTTGGTGATCAGCTCCAGCGGGGCGCCGCCGCCCGCCGACAGCCAGCCGACGACGAACGGGCGGTTCCGTCGCGCCGCGGACAGCGCGGCGGGCAGCACGCTGACGAAGTCCCATTCGGCGGACGCGTTCCGCTGCGGCGCCGGGATCGCCTGGATCCGGTACCAGGGGCCCGGCAGCGCGACCGCCTCGCCCCACCCGCCGGCGGCCCCGCGGACCGTCCCGCCCATCCGGGGCGGCGGCGCGCCGGGCGGCACGCCCGCCCCCCGTCCGTACGGGGGCATACCGGGCGGCATGGAACCTGGGGGGAACGTCACCCGACCATCCTGACCCTCACCCCCCGGGCGCGCCACCGCCCCGCCGCCCCTCAGGCGGGCGGGTCGGCCTTGTGCCGGCCGTTGGGCTTCAGCGGCGGGACGATCCGGGGCGGGCGCGGCGCGGCGCCGCGCGGCAGCGCATGCCGCGCCCTCGGCGCGGGCGATGGCGCGCCGGGTGCCGGATCGGCGTCCGGTGTTCCGGCGGCCGCGTCGCCGGACGGCTCCCCGGCGGTCTCGCCGGTCTCCCCGGTCCCTGCCTCCCCGGTCTCGCTCTCCTCGCCGGCGGCGCGTTCGAGGGCCTCCTGCTCGCGCAGGTACTCCTCGAACTCCATCGAGTGCGCGGTCGGCAGCGTGATGATGCCGGGGTTGGCGTCCACCAGCATGATCCGGCGGCCCGTCGCGCCGGAGTGCGTGAACACCATCGCGGTCGGCGGCAACTCCTGCAGCTGCGGCGGCTCGACGAGCAGCTCCCGGAAGCGCTGCTTCGCGGCGCCCCCGGCGGTGACGGTCCGGCCCCACGCCGTCGCCGAGCTGATCCCCTCGACCAGCACGGAGTCGTCGGCGGCGGGCGCGGGCAGCGGCGACCAGACCGGGTCGGTGAGGCCGTCGCCGCGCGGCCGGGCGTAGGCGACGGTGCTGGCGTAGCTCTCCCCCGCCACGTCGAACAGCGTCTCGCCCGCCGAGTCGGTGATCTCCGCGACGAGCAGCGGCTGGTCGGTGCCGATGTGCTCGGCGGCGACGCGGGCGTCCTCGGGGTTGCCGAGCCGCATGAACCCGACCGCCGCGTGCCCCCGGCGGCCGAGGCGCTCCCGCACGTGCCGCGGGATCGACCGGTACATCAGGACGAGCCCCGTCCCGGTGGCCTCGCAGGCGTCGATGAGCCGGTCCAGGACGTCGCCGCGCAGCTTCTCGGCGCCGCACAGGAACAGCGTGTGGTCCCAGCGGCCGCCGGGCGGCGACTCGCGGATGCGGTGCGTCAGCGCCGTCGTCACGTACGTGCCGAGGATCCGGTTGGTGAGGACGCCGGCGCGGCGGTCCATCGACACGACGTGCAGCCGGGACGGCGGCAGCCCCACCGGCTCCGTCGCGAGCTTCTCCAGCTTGCGGAGCTGCGCTTCGAGCGCCCACGCGCGGCGCACCACGATCCGGTCGGTGGCGTCGCGGCCGAACATCGTCGCGACCCGCTCCAGCTGCTCGTCGGTGAGCAGCCCCTTGCGCAGGTCGTCGCGCGGGTCGCCGACCTGGGCGAGGACGCGCAGCGCCGCGGTGATCCGCGGGATCGTCGCGTCCGGGCCGAGGACCTCGATGAGCCGTTCCAGGATCGAGTTGTCGAACGACAGGTCGCGGGTGCCGCCCTCCTCCTCGCCGGCGCTCACCACCAGCGACAGGACGTCCGCGAGCGCCTCCTGGCTCAGCCCCCGCGACATGTCGAGGCGCGGCAGGTCGGCGGGCAGCACCCACACCAGCGGGTCGTCGCCGCGGTCGGCGGCGAGCCGCAGCAGGTCGTGCGCGACGGCGCCCTCGGACAGGTCGATGACGGTGAGCCGGGCGCCGACGGCGAGCCGCGCCGCGCCCATCGTGGTGACGGCGGCGGACCAGCCGGCGAGCGTCCCGCCGACGACGTCCACCCGGTCGACGCCGGGCGGGACCGCGACCGGGTACCACTCGCGCTGGCTCTCGTAGGCGCGGTGCCGCCGCTCCCATTCGCGGCGGGCGTCGTCGTAGGCGCGCTGCGCGGCGTCGCGCTCCCGGGCGCGGCGGGCCTGCTCGCGCGCGGTGCGCTCCCGCTCGTCGGCGAGCCGCTCCCGGACGGCCTGCTCGTCGCGCCAGAGGGCGCCGCCGGTGATGGCGAGGACGACGGCGCACGCCAGCAGGGCGACGCCCGCGAACGACCACGGCAGCAGCCCGGCGACGCCGCACGCCAGGAACAGCGCGACGCCCGCGAACGTGCCGCCGGTGGCGATCCGCAGGGGGCGCGCGGTCAGGTGCTCGCCGGGACGCCGCGCGGGCGGCCCGGCGGGGGGCCGCTCGGCCGGCTCGGGCACGCCGGGGGGCGGCCCCGGGTCCGGGTGCACCTGCGCGTAGCGCCAGCCCACGTAGACGCGGTCGGCCTGTGTGAGCCGCGCCATCGCGGACCCGCTCGCCATGTCCGTCACGTCGTGAGACCCCTGGGAGTCGCGGAACGGGGGAAACGCCTGGGGGTTGCCGTTCGGTTCGTCAGCGGTATCGGTTCACCTACACCGCAAGAGTAAAGAGCCTGCCGGGGTCGCGTGTCACGTTCGCCCGAACATGGGGCGGGAAGTGCGACACGGACCGCCATTTCGGTCACGGGGCCCACCTGCGGTAAACATCGGACACCCCGCTCCCCCACGATTGGCCGCACCCGGCCACCGCCCGCGCCGGGTCGCGGCGAGTCGCCGTCACGGCGGGCCGCATGGCGGCGGCCCGCCGCACGTCAGCGGACGGCGTCGGCCTTCAGGGAGGTCTGCCTGGCCTGCCGGTCCTCGCGCCACAGCCGGCCCGCCTCGGCCGGGTCGCCGTCGAAGACCACCTTGCCCTTGCGCAGCGTCACGCCCCGGTCGCAGAGCCGGGTGAGCATCTGGATGTCGTGCGCGACGATGACCATGGTGCGGCCCTCCCCGCGCAGCTCCCGGATCCGCTGCAGGCACTTCTCCCGGAACGGCGGGTCGCCGACGGCCAGCACCTCGTCGATGAGGAAGATGTCCGGCTCGGTGTGCGCGGCGATCGAGAAGGCCAGCCGCATGAACATTCCGGACGAGTAGAACCGCACCTGGTTGTCCATGAACCGCTCGACGCCGGAGAACTCCACGATCGCGTCGAACTTGCGCTTGATCTCCGCCTCGGACATGCCGAGGATCGCGCCGTTGAGGTACACGTTCTCGCGGCCCGTGAGGTCGGGGTGCAGGCCCGCGCCGACGTCGATCAGCCCGGCGATCCGGCCGCGGACCCGCACCGACCCGCGGTCCGGCCGCATCACCCCGGAGATCATCTTCAGCAGGGTGCTCTTGCCCGAGCCGTTCAGCCCCATCAGCGCGACGGTCTCGCCCTGGTAGACGGTCAGGCTCACGTCGTCGAGCGCGTTGAAGCTCTCCGACAGGTCCTGCCGGCGGACGGCCCGGATCGTCATCTCCCGGATCGAGCGGGCGTGCCGCAGGGTGAACCGCTTGCTCACCGAGTCGATCACGATGGACTCGGCGGGACCGTGCTGCTCCATCTCCTACAACTCCTGGGCGAATCGCTGCTGGGCACGGGAGAACACCAGGACGCCGGCCGCGAGCACCACCAGCGACGCCGCGAGCGCGACGCCGGCCCGGCCGTACAGGTGCGGCGGGAACTCGAACAGCTTCGGGGTCGTCGGGTACCAGAACGCCCGCTGGAACAGGCTGACCGCCGACACCAGCGGGTTCGCCAGGTACAGGTCGAGCACCCAGCCCGGCGCCCGCTGCCGGACGTGCACCCACGGGTAGATCATCGGCACCGACCAGGTGATGACGATCATCAGGATGTCCACGACCTGCTCCAGGTCGCGGAAGAACACGTTGACGCCCGCGCACAGCAGCCCCAGCCCGAGGCCGAGGACCACGACGATCGCGAAGGCGAGGACCGCGGCGGCGAGCCCGGCCGGGTCCGGCCGCCACCCGTAGGACAGCGCACCCGCCAGCATGATGCCGAAGCCGGGCAGGAAGTGCACCAGCGACACCAGCAGCGACGCCATCGGGAACAGCTCGCGCGGCAGGAACACCTTCTTGACCAGCGCCGCGTTCCCGGTGATCGAGCGGGTGCAGGAGTGCAGCGTCTCGGTGAACAGGTTGATCAGCACCATCCCCGAGAACAGGTAGATCGGGAAGTGGTGGACCCGCTTGCTCATGCCGAGGAAGACCCCGACCACGAAGAAGTAGACCGAGAAGTGCACCGCCGGCCGGACGTAGGACCAGCCGAGCCCGAGCAGCGACCCCTTGTAGCGGGCCTTCAGCTCGCGGCGCACCAGCAGGCGGAGCAGGTACCGGTCCTTCAGCGCGCGCCGCAGGCCGCCGTCGGTGCCGGGGGCGACCAGCGGCGGGAGCTCGGCGGGCGGCGCGGCGTGGCCTGCGCTCACCCGCGCGCCGATCCGGAGGCGTCGAACGTCTCCCGCCAGGCCTCGGGCGAGGCGAGCTGGTCCGCGGCGGCGCGGTAGCGCCCGGCGAGACCGTCCCATTCGCGGGTCAGCCGGGCGTGCAGCAGGCCGCTGCGCCGCATCACGGACCGGAACCGCTTCGGGTCGCGCTGGTACCAGTGGACCTTCGTGCCGTCCGCCGACGACACCAGCGCGCTGTCGAACTTCGACAGCATGCCCCAGTGCTGGTCGATGTGCGGCACGGCGGCCTGCGGGTTGCGCAGCGCCTCCTCGTCCACCGGGCCGAGGTGCTTGATCGCGCTGCTCAGCGCCGTCTTGATCACCTTGGTGCGGCCCTTGGGCGGGGCGGGGTTGCGGCCGCGCTTGGGCGGCTTGCTGCGCCGCACCGTCGGGAAGTCCTCGACGCTGCCGCGGGCCTGCGCGTCGGTGAACCCGGCGCGCACCGCCCGCACCTCGGAGATCTTGGTGACCATGCCGGCGTGCATGTGCGCCGGGCCCTTCAGCACGTCCTCCAGCGCCATGATCATGAGTTCGGCGGTGGAGTACTGCATGGCGAGCGCGTGCTTCACCGAGATGATGAAGCTCTCCTTCAGCAGGTTGCCGCCGTGCTCGTACGGGGAGTGCAGCAGCGCGGTGACCAGCCGGTTGCGCCAGTGGTAGTACGCCTGCCAGTCGACGCCGTCGTCCTTGTCCTGCCACGGGACGTGCCATGCCGCGACGCCCGGCAGCGACACCGTCGGGAACCCCGCGGCCTGCGCGCGCACCCCGTACTCGGCGTCGTCCCACTTGATGAACATCGGCATCGAGAGCCCGATCTTGCCGATCACCTCGACCGGGATCAGGCACATCCACCAGCCGTTGTAGTCGGCGTCGACGCGGCGGTGCAGCCACGGCGTCTCGCGGAGCGTGCCGCCCTCCTCCGCGAAGTCGTGCTCGCTCCAGGTGTGCGCGGCCGGGCCCCACCACCAGCGGTACCGCTCGACGGTCTCGCCGAAGGCGTGCAGCTGCGAGCGGACGTAGAGGTTGAACATGTGCCCGCCGACGATCGTCGGGGTCTTGGCGTGGTCGCCGAACGCGACCGCGCGCAGCACGCCCTCGGTCTCGGTCACCACGTCGTCGTCCAGCAGCAGGACGTAGTCGCTGAGGCCGCCGCGGACGGTCTCGTCCATCGCGCGGGAGAACCCGCCGGAGCCGCCGAGGTTGCCCTGGTCGATGACGCGCAGCCGGCCGCCGAGCGCCTCGGCGGCGGCGGCGAAGTCGGGGTGGTCCTCGATCCGGTCGGTGCCCTGGTCGACGACGAGGACGTTGTCGACGATCTCCAGCACCTCGGGGGACTCGCCGAGCGCGATCAGCTGCTCCACGCAGAACGCGGGCCGGTTGTAGGTGGTGATGCCGATGGTCACGGTGCCCTGGCGGGTCACCTGCGGTGCGGCGGCGCACCATTCGGCGCGCTCCAGCACGGCGGTGCGCTCGCCCGCGAGGACGTCGAACCAGTACCAGCCGCCGTCCACGAACGGCTGCAGCGGCAGGTCGAAGGTGTGCTCCTCCGCCGTGTCGCAGTCGAACCGCGCCGACGCGACCCGGTGCACGTGCCCCTTCGCGCTGGACCGGTACACGATGACGGTGGCGTCGCCGCGCAGCCGGACCCGCAGCACGGCCTCGTCCACGTGCGTCCACCGCCGCCAGTACCCGGCGGGGAAGGCGTTGAAGTACGTCGCGAACGACACCCGCTGCCCGACCGGTACCAGGACGGTGCGGCGGCCGACGCTGTCGGCGCCCCCGCCCGCGGCGCCCGTCCCGCCGCCGTCGCCGATGCCGGCCTCGACGGCGGCCTCCTCGGCGGCGGCCTCCGCGCCCCGGACGATCTGCCCCTCGATGTACAGCGAGAGCACGTCCAGGTCGCGGCCGACCGGCATGACGACGCGCTGCAGGGTGCGCAGCGGGACCGTCCCCTCGGGGGTGTGTGCTGTCACTCGTCCGCTCCTCCGCTGACCAGGCGGGCGCCCCCGGTGAAGTGCGGCCGCAACCTGTTGTCGACCATGCTCAGCGCGCTGGCGATCGCCATGTGCATGTCGAGGTACTTGTAGGTGCCGAGGCGGCCGCCGAACACGACGCCGTCCTCGCCCCGGGCCAGCTCGCGGTAGCGCAGCAGCCGCGCCCGGTCCTCCGGGGTGTTGATCGGGTAGTACGGCTCGTCCCCGCGGGCCGCGAACCGCGAGTACTCGCGCATGATGACGGTCTTGTCGCGCGGGTACCAGTCGCGCTCGGGGTGGAAGTGCCGGAACTCGTGGACGCGGGTGTAGGGGACGTCCTCGTCGGCGTAGTTCATGACGGGCGTGCCCTGGAAGTCGCCGGTGGGCCGGACCTCCGTCTCGAAGTCCAGCGTGCGCCAGCCGAGCTCGCCCTCGGCGAAGTCGAAGTAGCGGTCGAGCGGGCCGGTGTAGACGACGGGGACGCGCCCGGCGACGTCGCCGCGGACGTCGAAGAAGTCGGTGTTCAGCCGGACCTCGATGTTCGGGTGGTCGGCCATCCGCTCCAGCCAGGCGGTGTACCCGTCGACGGGCAGGCCCTCGTAGGCGTCGTTGAAGTAGCGGTTGTCGAAGGTGTACCGCACCGGCAGCCGCGTGATGATCTCGGCGGGCAGGTCGCGGGGGTCGGTCTGCCACTGCTTCGCCGTGTAGCCGCGCACGAACGCCTCGTAGAGCGGGCGCCCGATCAGCGAGATCGCCTTCTCCTCGAGGTTGCGCGGCTCCGCGCCGCCGGGGAGCCCCGCCTGCCCGGCGATCAGCTCGCGCGCCTCGTCCGGCGTCATCACGCGGCCGAAGTACTCGCAGATCGTGCCGAGGTTGATGGGCATCGGGTAGACCCGGCCCTTGAACGTCGAGTAGACCCGGTGCTGGTAGCCGGTGAACGTCGTGAACCGGTTGGCGTACTCCCACACGCGCTCGTTGGAGGTGTGGAACAGGTGCGCGCCGTACCGGTGGATCTCGATGCCGGTCTCCGGCTCGGCCTCGCTGTAGGCGTTGCCGCCGATGTGGTCCCGGCGGTCCAGGACCAGCACGCGCAGCCCCAGTTCGGCGGCGCAGCGTTCGGCCACGGTGAGCCCGAAGAAGCCCGTGCCGACAACGACAAGATCAGCGTTCACAGAGGGACGTCCATCTCCAGGCGGGGGGACGGGCAGGACCAGGCGGGGTGCCTTGGGACAAACTGCGCCAATGGTGCAGATGCACGGCTAAGATACCCGCTGATCCATCGGCGGACGTACTGATCTCAAGGAATGCGGTGGCGGCACCTCACCCGGGCACGCCCGCGAGCGCGTCGCGTCCCGTGGTGTACATCCATGTGGGCGCCGCCAAGAGCGGGACGACGTACCTGCAGAACATCCTGTTCCACAACCGCGAGCGGCTGCGGGAGGCAGGGTTCCTCTACCCGGGCCACGACTTCGCCGCCCACGTGCGCGCCGCCTTCGACCTGCGCGAGACGTTCTTCCCCGGCGCGTCCGACCCGTTCTTCGAGGGCGCCTGGCCCCGGATGGTCGAGGAGATCCGCGCGTTCGGCGGCCCGGCCGTCATCTCCCAGGAGCTGTTCGCGCCCGCGCTGCGCAGGCACACCGCGCGCGCCCTCGCCGACCTCGACTTCGCCGAGGTCCACCTGGTGTTCACCGTCCGCGACCTGGCCCGGCAGATCCCGGCGCACTGGCAGGAGGACATCAAGAACCGGTTCACGGTGTCGTTCGCCCAGTTCATGTCCGCGATCTCGCGGCCGGACTGGCGGCGCTCCACGGTCGCCGGCTTCTTCTGGACGCTGCAGGACCCCCTCGACGTGCTGGCCCGGTGGGGCGAGAACCTGCCGCCCGAACGCGTCCACCTCGTCACGCTGCCCCGCCCCGGCGCCCCCCGCGACCTGCTGTGGAAGCGCTTCAGCCGGGCGCTCGGCCTGCCCGCCGGCAGCTGCGACCTGACGGTCCCGTTCGACAACCCCTCGCTCGGGCTGCCCGAGACGCAGCTGCTGCTGCGCATCAACCGGGCCATCGACCAGGACGCCCTCGGCTGGCACTTCTACAACGACGAGATCAAGCTGCACCTCGCGCAGCGGGTGCTGACCGGCCGGACCGGCTCGCCGCGCATCCGGCTGCCCGAGGAGGACTTCGGCTGGGTGGCCGAGCGCGCCGCCGCCATGGTCGACGGGCTCGCCGCGTCCGGCTGGGACGTGGTCGGCGACCTCGACGAGCTGCGTCCCGACCGGTCCGTCTGCGGCCCGCCCGGGACGCACCCCGACGACCCGGACTGGGCCGGCGTCATCGACGCCAGCGGCGACGCGGTCGGCGGCGTGCTGCGCCGGCTCGCCGACGTCGAGGCGGAGCTGGCCCGGACCCCGGACGGCGAGCACGCCACCCCCGACCTGATCGACCTCGTGGCGGCGGACGCCGAGGCGCTGCGGCAGCGGATCGACGCGCTCAAGGAGGGGACCGTCCCGGCCGTGCGCCGCGCCGTCCGGCAGCTGAGCGAGCGGCACGCGGTCGTCGCGCGGCTGCGCGAGGCGTACTGGCAGGTCCAGGAAGAACGCAGGCAGGCCGACGCCGCGCGGGCCGACGCCGGACAGACGAGCACGAGGTGACCGACGCATGACCGGATCCGAGGCCGCCAAGGCCGTCTACCTGCACGTCGGGGCGCCGACGGCGGGCGGGGCGTTCCTGCAGAAGGCGCTGTGGGACAACCGCAAGCGGCTCGGCGCGTCCGGCGTCCGCCACCCCGTCGAGGGGCCGCTGGAGCACTTCGGCGCCGTGATGGACCTGCGCGACATGACCTGGGGCGGGCACCGCGACCCGGCCTGGGAGGGGGCCTGGAACGCGGTCGCCAGGCGCGCCCGCAACTGGGACGGGCACGCGGTCGTGCTGTCGCAGGAACTGCTCGGCGGCGCCACCGCGGAGCAGGCGGCCCGGGCCGTCGAGTCGTTCGGCGACGCCGAGGTCCACGTCGTCTTCGTCACCCGCGACCTCGGCACGCAGCTGGTGCTGGACTGGCAGGAGCAGATCCTGCACACCCACACCATCCCGTTCGGGCGGTTCACCGGCGACCTCATCGAGCACGGCATCGACGCGCCCGAACCGTTCGGCGAGATGTTCTGGGGGCTGCACGACCCGCTCCGCGTCCTCGGCACCTGGGAGACGGTGGTGCCGCGCGAGCGGATCCACGTCATCACGCTGCCGGCCCCCGGCACGGGGCCCGGGCTGCTGTGGAGCCGGTTCTGCGAGGCCACCGGCATCGACCCGGGCGCGTGCGACGTCTCCGGCGTGGCCGAGCCCGAGCCGCTGTCGGTGCTGGAGGCGGAGCTGCTGCGCCGGCTGAACGGCCGGCTCGGCCCCGCGCTCGGCGGCGACTACGAGCGAGTCGTCCGGGGGCACCTCACCGGGTCCGCGCTCGCGGAGGCCGCCGACGCGGCCGGGCGGGCGCCGATGGGGCTGCCGCCCGGGCAGGCGGCCTGGGCGGCGCAGCGCACCCGCGAGATCGTCGCGTCGCTGCGCGTGTCCGGCTACCGGGTCCACGGCGACCTCGGCGAGCTGACCGAGCCGGGCCTCCCGGCGGCCCCGCTGCAGCCCCGCGACCTGCCCGAGGACGATCTCGCGGAGGCCGCGCTCAGCGTGATCGTGCAGCTGCTGGAGCGGCTCTCGGCGGCGCGCGAGCGGGTCGGGCTCGCCCAGCTGCGCGCCGACCTCAACGGCGTCCAGGAGGGCCTCGACAAGCTGCTGGAGGTCGCGACCACGCAGCCCGCGCCCGGGCTGCGCAAGGCCGTCCGCCGGGCGGGCATGGGCCGATGACCCCGGTCGTCGCGGCGGTCGTCGTCACCTACAACCGGATCGAGCTGCTCGCCGAGGCGCTCGCCGCGCTCGGCGCGCAGACCCGCCGGCCCGACCGGATCGTCGTCGTGGACAACGCGTCCGGCGACGGCACGGCGGAGATGGTGCGCACCCGGTTCCCGGACGCGGAGCTGCTGGAGCTGTCCCGCAACACCGGCGGCGCGGGCGGCTTCGCGGCCGGCATCGCGCACGCGCTGAAGGGCGACGCCGACTGGCTCTGGCTGATGGACGACGACACCGTCCCCGAGCCGGGCGCGCTCGCCGCGCTGCTCGCCGCCGCCACCGGGCCGGACTCGGACGCGCCGGTCCTGGTCGGCAGCCGGGTCGTGTGGACCGACGGCCGGGACCACCCGATGAACACCCCGCGCCGCAAGCCGCGCGCGTCCGCCGCCGAGACGGAGCGGGCCGCGGCGGTGAACGGGTACCCGGTCCGCTCCGCCTCGTTCGTGTCCGTGCTGGTCGACGCGGTGCGCGTGCGCGAGCGCGGGCTGCCGGTCGCCGACTACTTCCTGTGGAACGACGACTTCGAGTTCACGATGCGGCTGCTGCGGGGCCGGCGCGGGCTCGTGTGCCGCGACAGCGTCGTCGTGCACAAGACGAGGACGTTCGGGTCGACCGACGCCGATCCGGGCGAGCGCTTCTACTACGAGGTCCGCAACAAGGTCTGGCTGTTCACCCGCAGCAGCGGCCTGTCCCCCGCCGAGCGCCTGGTGTACGGGGGCTCGACGCTGCGCCGGTGGGCGCGGACGTTCGCCGGGTCGCGGGACCGCGCGACGCTGCGCCGCTGCCTCGCCAGGGGGCTCGCCGAAGGGCTGCGCTCGCGGCCCCGCCCGACCGCCGACCTGCTCGCCGACCTCGGCGTCTGACGCCCTGTCCCCGGACCCGGGACGGCCCGGAGACAGGGTGACGGCCCGGAGACGCCGGGCCGGTCAGCGGCGGATCGCGACGAACGCCCCGTGGCGCAGCCCGTCGATCACCATCCAGTGCGCGGAGTCGAACTGGCCGGGGCTGAACCGCACCGGCGTGCGCACCTGCAGCGGCCGGAAGACCACGTCGGTCCCGTCGTGCTTGAGGACGAACATGTCGATCCCGCCGAAGCGCGTCCGGGCGGACTCCTCGGCGAACGCCTCCGGGTCGGTGAACCGGGCGATCCTGCGCAGTTCGGCGAGGCGCTCGTCGAACCGCCCGGTGGCGGCGGACGCGGTGCGCATCGCGGCGATGTACCCGCGCCACGGCAGCACCGCGTACGGCTGCTCGTCGAAGCTCACGGTGACGGGCCGGTACCCGGGGCCGCGGAGCCGGTCGACGGCGTCCTGGATGCGGTAGGCCGGGACCATCCGCGAGTGGAAGCCGAGCTTCTCGGCCTCCTTGGCGTAGCGGGGCCGGTCGTCTCCCATGCCGGGCATCTGCTGGACGTGTGCCAGCCCGGTGATGCGGTTGGCCGTCTCCCTGGCGGGCAGCGCCCGGTTGTCGTCCTTCGGGACCCAGCGGTTCGCCGGCATCCAGGCGGACCAGCAGCCGAAGCCGGCCAGCGCGGTGATCACGGCGAGCACGCCCGCGCCGGTCGCCGGCGGCGCCGGGCGCGGCAGCCGCGCGGCCAGCCAGGGCAGCGCCTGGAGCGTGCCGAGGACGGCGGCGGCGAGCAGGCACGCCGAGATCAGCGGGGTCGTGTAGTAGTAGAGGCCGGTGTGGCCGCCGAACACCCAGCGGAGCATGTTGAGCAGCCGGTAGGCGTAGGTGCCGAGCAGCAGGGTCAGCAGCGGGGCCGCCCACCAGGCCGTCCGGCGGTACCACAGCAGCAGCCCGAGCCCGCCGAGCTGGATCGCGCCGAGCACGGTCGGCGCGAGGAACGGGAACGGGTTCTCCGAGCTCTGCGGCGCGTCCCACATGTCGGCGACCTGCTTGCCGCCGCGGAGCATCCCCGCCGCGTACGGGACGAGGAACCACAGGGCCAGGACCACGACCACGGCGGCGGCCTTCGCCAGGTGCAGCAGGTAGGCGCGCCGGTCCGGGGCGCCGCGCCACACCGCCCAGGCGAGCACGAGGACGCCCGGCGCGGCGTACAGCAGGTAGCCGAAGAAGACCTGGAAGAGCAGCGCGCCGATGAGGCCCGCCGGGAGCCAGCCGAGCCGGCCGCGCTCGGGGCGCCCGACGGTCATCAGCAGCCACGGCACCATCACCGCGAGCGCGAGCACCTCGTAGGACTTGTTGGGCGCCGGGCGGGCGGCGATCACCAGGACGCTGATCGCGAGGGCGGCGGGGGCGGACACGAGCCGCTGCCACAGCGCGAACGACGCCACGACGGCGCCGGACATGGTGATGATCTCGGCGGGCGCGATCAGCCGCCACGCGGGCAGGTCCAGCAGCGCCGCGGTCTTGCCGATGAGGTAGGGGAACAGCGGCGGGTACTCCGACGGGACGCCGGCCACGACCCCGTCGCTGCTCGCCCAGGTCGTGGTGTACCGGGTGGCCATCGCCGACAGCCGGCCGGTGTCGCTCACCAGTCCCTCGAACCCGAACGGGGTGCCGTGCAGCGCGGTCCGCATCAGCAGGACGGTGAACGCCGCGAACAGGCCGGCGGCGATGCCCGCGGCCGTGGCGCTGCGCAGCCGCCACGACAGCAGCACGCCCGCGGCCAGCAGGACTCCGCCGAGGGCCAGCGGCATGTCCGCGTCCTGCTGGCGGAACGGGTCGGCGCCGGTCCAGACGGGGACGAGCGCGGCGACCGGCGACAGCAGCAGCCAGGTCAGCAGGGCGGCCGTCGCCGGGTGCGCGATGACGCGCAGGAGCACGGGGCGGCCGGGCCCCGCGGGCCGGGTGGCGGCCGGTCCGGAGACCGGGTGGCCGACATCGCCGGCTGGTTCGACCGTCGTCATTCAACAGCCCGTTCTGTCCGGAAAGATCATTCGATTTCTACATAGTCGAGCTGCGCCGTGCCCGGCATTCGGCGAAAGCCGAGCGTGTTGCGGCCGGCCCGCAGATCGACCATGAGGCTGACCGTGCCCCAGTCGTCACCCTTGGTGGTCCTGAATGGCACCGGCACCGGAGAACGTCCGTTCACGGTGCATTCTTGAACGGCATCCGCCCCTGACCGGTTGGCGTACTTTATCCGCAATGTGTACCGGCCCGCCTCGGGCGCGGCGACGTCCAGAGCGGCCTCGCACCCCGGGCGCGGGAACAGCAGGAGCACCCGGCCGCCCGACGCCCGCGGCCGGCCTGCCGCCGCCGCGCAGCCCGGCGGCCACGCGCGCTCGGCCTCGAACCGCGCCGGCACGCCGCGCAGCACCGGACGCGAGCCGTCCCAGCCCAGCGCCGCGACGTACATCCCGCGCAGCACCCCGCCCCCGCGATGGAACTCCAGCACGCCGTGGAACACCAGGTGGTCGCCCGTCTCGTCGGTGAAGACGCTCGCCCCGCCCGGCCCGTCGACCGCGCCGCCGTACCGGCCGGTGCTCTGCAGCGGCTCCCCCGCCTTCGCGTACGGCCCGAAAAGCGACGCCGCCTCCGCGTACCTCGTCTGGTAGCCGCGGGTGAAGTACCAGCCCGCGGAGTAGAACAGCACGTACCTGCCGCCCCGCCGGACGAGCGCCGGCGACTCCACCAGCACCGGATCGGAGCCCCGCGACAGGATCTTGCGGGGCGGGCCGGCCGGGTGCAGCCCGTCCGGGCTCAGCCCGACCAGCCAGATCGCCGCCGTCTCGCGGGCGTCGGTCTTGTAGAGCAGGTAGCGGCGGCCGTCCTGGTCGACGAACGACGACGGGTCGATGGCGCCGCCGAGACCGGCCGGGCACACCAGCGGATCGCCGTCCGGCGCGGCGAACGGCCCCGCCGGGGACGGTGCCGTCGCCACCCCGACGCACTGCCGGCCGCCGCGCTTGTGGCGCGCGGTGAAGTAGAGGACGTACCGGCCGTTCGCGGGTCCCGGCGGGACGACCTCCGGCGCCCACGTCCGGCCGTCCGCGGCCCAGGACGGCAGCCGCGGCAGCCCGTCGGACGCCAGCCGGCGCCACGGCCCGGTGATGTCCGGCGCGGTCGCGACGGGCAGGTTCGCCCCGCCGTCGTTGGTGCCGTAGGCGTAGTACGCCGTCCCGGCCTTGACGACCATGGGGTCGGCGAACGAGCCGGCGATCACGGGCTCGCGCGGGGAGTAGCCGGGCGCAGCCACCGGCGCGGCGGGGCTCGGGGCCGCCGGGCCCGGGGCCGCCGTCCCCGCGTGCGGGCCCGTGCGGCCGGGCG
>NZ_WBMR01000137.1 GCF_008923365.1 Actinomadura montaniterrae | reverse complement strand
CGCGGTCGCCGGCGGGGCCGTTCGGGAGGCTCGCCGAGGCGCCGCCGAGCAGCCGCTCGGCGGTGCGCTGGTCGAGCCGTCGGGCTCGCTGGTGCTCGCTCATCTCACCCCTTCAGCGCCCGTACCGCCGCTTTTGTCACTTCCGGCACCGGGCAGCGTGCCCGCCTGCGGCGCCGGGACCGCCCCGGAGACCGCCTCGGCGGTCCCCGCGAGCCGCTCGGACAGGCGGCGCAGCCCCCGGTGGGCGGCGGTGCGGATCGCGCCGGGCCGCTTCCCGAGCACCTTCCCCGCGGACTTGGCGTCCAGTCCCACCACCACGCGCAGCAGCACCGCCTCGGCCTGGTCGCGCGGCAGCCCGGCGATCAGCCGCAGCGCCTCCTCGGTGGCGATGCCGTCCAGGGCCAGCGCCTCGGTGTCGGACTGCGCGGCGAGCGTGAGCAGCTCCTCGGCGGGCGCGTCGGCGGTGGGCCGGCGGGACCGGCGGCGCAGGTGGTCCAGCGCGCGGTGCCGGGCGATCGTGGCGGCCCAGCCGCGGAACCCGTCGATGTCGCCGCGGAAGGCGGCCAGGTCGCGGGCGATCTGCAGCCACGCCTCGGACGTGACGTCCTCGGCGTCGGCGCCGACGAGCGCGCCCGTGAAGCGGATCAGCCGGGGCTGGACGTCCCGGTAGAGCACGCGGAAGGCCTCCTCGTCGCCCTCCTGGGCAGCGCGGAGCGCGCGGTCGAGGTCGTCCTCGCCGCCCGCGTCCTTTCGCCGCACTCGCGTCACCTGCGTCATTGTGCAGGCATTTCAGGTGTGGTGTGACATGTACGGGGTGCTCGGCGCTGACCGTTCTGAACGGCCGCACCGCCCGAGCGCGCGCGGCGTTCATCCCCGATGCGAAGTGATGGACGAC
This sequence comes from Actinomadura montaniterrae, assembly GCF_008923365.1. Lineage (GTDB taxonomy): Bacteria > Actinomycetota > Actinomycetes > Streptosporangiales > Streptosporangiaceae > Spirillospora > Spirillospora montaniterrae. The sequence goes on along the minus strand of NZ_WBMR01000137.1, from coordinate 25,149 downwards.
ATGATCCGCGATCTGCCTGCACACCCGCATGGCCCGGACGAGGGATCCGGCGCGGCACACGGCCGTCCCCGGGGCCCGAGGCACGCCGCACCCAGGCTGAACACCGTGCCTCTGACGCAGGCCGTGCCGCCGAGGCCCGCCGCGCCTCCGGGCGGCGTTTCGCCGGACGATCCCCGGGACACCGCGCCGGACGGGTCGCCGGTGTTCGTGGACGCGACGGGGCGGCGGCAGCGGCTGGCCCGACGGATCGGCCTCGTGGCGGGCGCGATCCTCGTGGTCTTCCTAGGCGCGCTGGGCATCGGGGCGGCTACGGGCGCCGCGGTCCCCGGGACGCCGTGGAACGCGCCGTCCACGCATCCTGATGGCGGACACCAGTCGGCCGGCGCGCGCGCTGGGAAACCGGCGGGCGAGCGTCAAGGCGGGGCGTCGAGCCAGCGGCCCCGTACCGTCCCGTCCGGGGCGTCGCCCAAGGCGCCCTCCGCGACCTCGCAGCCGGGGTCGGTGGCGGCGCCCGCCCGGTCCGCGTCGGCCGCGCCCAGCGCAAAGCCCACGGCGAGCACGACCACGAGCCGTCCGGGCAACTCGCACGCGAGCCCGCCCGCCTGGGGGCACACGAAGAAGCCGAGCTGAGGATGCGGCGAGGCGAACCGCGGGGCCACTGGATCCTGCTGCTCCTCGGCGGCCTGGCCCTGACCGTCCTGCTGCTGCTGGACGGGTACGCGCACGGCGCGGTCGGCGAGGCGCCGCGCAAGGACCCGGCGCACCCCGTCCCCGCGCCGTCCCGGGTCGCCTCCGGCGGCCCAGTGGTCAACCTGGCCGGCGGGACGCCGCACTCGCTGCGCATGCCGGCCAAGACGATCGCGCTGACCTTCGACGACGGCCCCGACCCGAAATGGACGCCGCGGATCCTCGACGTGCTGCGCCGCCACGGCGCGCACGGCACGTTCTTCGCCGTCGGCGCGCACGTCGCCGAGAACCCCGGCCTGACCCGCCGCATCCTGCGCGAGGGCAACGAGATCGGCTCGCACACCTACACGCACGTCGACCTCGCCACCGCCCCGGCCTGGCGCGCGCGCCTGGAACTCGACCTCACGCAGCGGGCGCTGGCGGGCGCGGCCGGGGTCCACACGCGGCTGATGCGGATGCCGTACTCGTCCGTCCCGGACGGGCTGACCGCGCCGGAATGGCGGGCGGCCGAGCGGGCGGGCAAGGACGGGTACGTCGTCGTCCTCACCGACCGCGACACCGAGGACTGGCAGCGGCCCGGCACCGAGAAGATCGTCGCGACCGCGCTCGCGGCGGACGAGCGCGGCCAGGGCGCCGTCGTCATGCTGCACGACGCGGGCGGCGACCGGGCGCAGACCGTCGCGGCCGTCGAGCAGATCATCGACCGGCTCCAGCCGCGCGGCTACCGCTTCACCACGCTCTCGCAGGCGATGCGGATGCCCGCCGCCGACATCGCCGTCTCCGGCCGGGAGAAGGCGATCGGCTGGACGCTGGTCGCCGCGCAGCGGACCGCGTCCGCGCTCACCGGCTGGCTCGGCGCGCTGTTCGGCGTCGCCGGAGCCCTGTACGTGCTGCGGCTCGTGCTGCTGCTGGTCTTCGCGCACGTACACGTCCGGCGCGTCCGGAAGCCGCCGGCCCGCCCCGCGTCGTACCCCGACCTCTCCGTCATCGTGCCCGCCTACAACGAGGAGGCCGGGATCGCGGCGACGGTCCGGTCGCTGCTCGACACCGACTATCCGGGCGCGTTCGAGGTGATCGTGGTGGACGACGGGTCGTCGGACCGCACCGCCGCGATCGTCGAGGGGCTCGCGCTGCCGGGCGTCCGGCTCCTGCGCAAGCCCAACGGCGGCAAGCCCAGCGCCCTGAACGCGGGCGCGGCCATGGCGCGCGGCGAGATCCTCGTGCTGGTCGACGGCGACACCGTGTTCCAGCGCGACACGCTCCGGCACCTCGTCGGGCCGCTCGCCGATCCGCGCGTCGGCGCGGTGAGCGGCAACACCAAGGTCGCCAACCGGGGCGGGCTCCTCGGCCGCTGGCAGCACATCGAGTACGTGATCGGCTTCAACCTCGACCGCCGGATGTTCGACGTGCTGCAGTGCATGCCGACCGTCCCGGGCGCGATCGGCGCGTTCCGCCGCTCGGTGCTGGCGCGGGTCGGCGGCGTCCCCGCCGACACGCTCGCCGAGGACACCGACCTGACCATGGCGATCTGCCGGTCCGGGCACCGCGTCGTGTACGAGGAGAAGGCGATCGCCTGGACGGAGGCGCCGTCGTCGCTGCGGCAGCTGTGGCGGCAGCGGTACCGCTGGTGCTACGGGACGATGCAGGCGATGTGGAAGCACCGCCGGTCGCTGGTGGAGCGCGGCGCGTCGGGGCGGTTCGGCCGCCGCTGCCTCACGTACCTGGCGGTGTTCCAGGTGGTGCTGCCGCTGTTCGCGCCCGCCGTCGACCTGTTCGCGCTGTTCGGCCTGGTCTTCCTGAACCCGGTGGGGCCGATCCTGCTCTGGGCCGGGTTCGTGGCCGCGCAGACGGCCGCGGGCGCGTACGCGCTCTGGCTGGACGGCGAGCGCGTCCGCCCGCTGTGGGCGCTGCCGCTCCAGCAGTTCGTGTACCGGCAGCTCATGTACCTGGTCGTCGTCCAGTCGGTGGTCACGGCGCTGCTGGGCTCGCGGCTCGGCTGGCACACGATCCGCCGCACGGGCACGTTCTCGGACGTCCCGCCGCAGCCCGCGTCCGCCCGCTGACGGAATCCGGTCCGGCGGGCGGGAACAATCCCGGGGGCCCCGGGGGTTACACATGACAGCCGGTGTGCCTGGTGTCCCCGGGCCTCACCTATTGCCTTCACGGAATACCGTCCGGCTGGAGCCGTGTTGAGCCTTTCGCCGAGAGGCGACCCGCACACCGGTGCTTGACCAGGGCCCCGCCGGGCCGCAAGACCCGGCGGGGCCTGGTCGTGTCCTGGGGTGCTGGTCGTGTCCGGGGTCGCCCGTCGTTTCCGGGGGGATGCCAGACTTGCCCGCATGAGTCTCGCGGCGCACCTGGAGGAGCTCGGCCGTCCGCTGGTCGAGGAGCAGCTGAAGCACCCGACCGTCCTCGGCATCGCGCGCGGGGACCTGGACGAGGCGGTCTTCCGCTCCTGGCTCGAACAGGACTACCTGTTCCTGCACGACTACGTCCGCGTGTTCTCCCGGCTCGCCTGGCAGGCCCCGTCCGCGCACCTCGGCGACCTCGTCGACCTGGCGCACGCGACCTTCCACGACGAGCTGGACCTGCACCGATCCCTGTCCGCCGAGTTCGGCGCGGACCTCGACGGCGCCCGCAAGGGCCCGGCCTGCGCCGCCTACACCGCGTTCCTGCTGGACAGCGCCGCCGACTACGGCGACGGTCTCGCCGCCCTGTACCCGTGCATGTGGGGCTACTCGACGCTGGGCGCCCGCCTCACCGAGGACCCGCCCGCCGAACCGCGCTACCGCCGCTGGGTCGACACCTACGCCGACCCCGGCTTCGCCGGGCTGACCCGCCGCATCGCCCAGATGATCGACGAGTCCGGCGCCGATCCCGCCCGCGCCGAACGCCTGTTCCTCGACGGAATGCGCCACGAACTCGCCTTCTGGGACGTCCCGCTCTAGCACCCCCGGCGCGGGTTTCACATGAAACAGCGAGCGCGCGGCCCCCGATCCGGGGGCCGCGCGCTCGTCCGGGGCCGTCAGCGGGCCGGCTCGACCTCCGGACGGGCCGGGGCCGCGGCCGCCGGGGCCGGCGCGGTGTCGCCGTTCAGTGCCTTGAACCTGCGGAGCCGCAGGCTGTTGCTGACCACGAAGACCGACGAGAACGCCATCGCGCCGCCCGCGATCATCGGGTTGAGCAGCCCGGTCGCCGCCAGCGGCAGCGCCGCCACGTTGTAGGCGAACGCCCAGAACAGGTTGCCCTTGATCGTGCGGAGCGTGCGCCGGGACAGCCGGATCGCGTCCGCCGCGGCCCGCAGGTCGCCGCGGACCAGGGTCAGGTCGGACGCCTCGATCGCCACGTCCGTCCCGGTGCCCATCGCCAGGCCGAGGTCGGCCTGGGCGAGCGCGGCGGCGTCGTTGACCCCGTCGCCGACCATCGCGACCGTCCGTCCCTCGCCCTGCAGGCGCTTGACGACGTCGACCTTGTCCTGCGGCAGGACCTCGGCGATGACCTCGTCGATCCCGACCGCGTCCGCGACCGTCCGGGCGACGGTCTCGCTGTCGCCGGTGAGCAGGACGGGCCGCAGCCCCAGCGCCCGCAGCTGCCCGATCGCCTCCGCCGAGGTCGGCTTGACCTGGTCCGCGACGGTGATCACCGCGCGGGCCTCGCCGTCCCAGCCGACCGCGACGGCGGTCCGGCCCTGCGACTGCGCCTCCGCCATCGCCCGCTCCAGCTCGGCGGTCAGGTGCTGCGACCATTCGGCGAGCAACTGTGGCCGACCGACCAGGACGCCGTGCCCGTCGACGATCCCCTGCACGCCCAAGCCCTCGACGTTGGCGAAGTCCTCGACCGTGCCGAGGGTGCCGACGCGCTCGGTCGCGCCCTTGGCGATGGCCTGCGCGATCGGGTGCTCGGACGCGTTCTCCAGCGCCCCCGCCAGCCGCAGCACGTCCGCCTCGTCCACGCCGTCGGCGGTGTGCACGTCCACCAGCGCCATCCGGCCGGTGGTGACGGTGCCGGTCTTGTCCAGCACGACCGTGTCGATCGCGCGGGTCGACTCCAGCACCTCCGGGCCCTTGATCAGGATGCCGAGCTGCGCGCCGCGCCCCGTCCCGACCATCAGCGCGGTCGGGGTGGCCAGGCCGAGCGCGCACGGGCAGGCGATGATCAGCACCGCGACCGCCGCGGTGAACGCCCCGGCCAGGCCGGAGCCGGTGCCGACCCAGAAGCCCAGCGTCGCGACCGCCAGCGCGATCACCACCGGGACGAAGATCCCGGAGATCCGGTCGGCGAGCCGCTGCACCTGCGCCTTGCCGGTCTGCGCGTCCTCCACCAGCCGCGCCATCTGCGCGAGCTGGGTGTCGGCGCCGACCCGCGTCGCGCGGACCAGCAGCCGCCCGCCGGCGTTCACCGTCGCGCCGACCACCGCGTCGCCCGGCGCGACCTCCACCGGGACGGACTCGCCGGTCAGCAGCGACGCGTCCACCGCCGACGACCCCTCGGTCACCACGCCGTCCGTCGCGATCTTCTCGCCGGGACGGACCACGAACACGTCGTCCACGGCGAGCTTCTCGACCGGGATCCGCTCCTCGCGCCCGTCGCGGACGACCGAGACCTCCTTGGCGCCCAGCTCCAGCAGCGCCCTGAGCGCGGCGCCCGCGCGGCGCTTGGACCGCGCCTCGAAGTAGCGGCCCGCGAGGATGAACGCGATGACGCCGGACGCGGCCTCCAGGTAGATGTTCATCGACCCGTCCGAGCGGGTCATGGAGAACTCGAACCCGTGCTTGAGGCCCGTCTCCCCGGCGGTGCCGAAGAACAGCGCCCACAGCGACCAGCCGAACGCGGCGAGCGTGCCGACCGACACCAGCGTGTCCATCGTCGCGGCGCCGTGCCGCAGGTTCGTCCACGCGGCCTTGTGGAACGGCCAGCCCGCGTACACCACGACCGGCGACGCCAGCGTCAGCGACAGCCACTGCCAGTTGTCGAACTGCAGCGCCGGGACCATCGCCATCGCGATCACCGGGACCGCCAGGACGACCGACATGACCAGCCGCTGCCGCAGCGTGCGCAGCCCGTCGTCGGGCTCCCCGCCCGCGTCGCCCTCGCCCTCGCCCTTCGGCGGGGCCGGCAGCTCGGCGGTGTAGCCCGCCGCCTCCACCGTGGCGACCAGGTCCTCCGGCGATACCCCCGCCGGGAACTCGACCTTCGCCTTCTCGGTGGCGTAGTTGACCGTCGCGGTGACGCCCTCGAGCTTGTTCAGCTTGCGTTCGATGCGGTTGGCGCACGACGCGCACGTCATCCCGCCGATCGCCAGCTCGATCCGCCCGGATTCCGCTTCTGGCACGGCGCCGGTGGTCATCGCTCCTCCTTCGCTTCGACCGTACGGGATGTCAGTGGGTGTGCTCGCCGTGGCCCTCGCCGTGGCCCTCGTCCTGGCCGCCCTGCTCGACCGGCCCGGACGACGCCCCCGCCGTCACGGTGAACTCCGCCGTGCGGACCTTGCCGGCGTGCTGGAAGTCCAGGTACAGCCGGTACGTCCCCGCGCTGGGCGCCTCGGCGTAGAAGGTGATGGCGGGGCCCGGCTTCGTCTTGCCGTCGCCCGGCTCGCCGTCCGGGTGGACGTGCAGGTAGGCCAGGTCGCCCTGCCGCAGCGCGACCAGATGCCCGTACGCCTCCAGGTACGGCTCCAGGTCGGTGACGGGCCGGCCGTCCTTGCCGACCGTCAGCGTCAGCTTGCTCGCCTTGCCGGGGGCCAGCGCCCCGGCCAGCTTCACCTCGTAGCCGTCCACCTTCGCGACCTGCTCCGGCTCCGGCAGCGGAACCGGCTGGAAGTCGCCCGGGGCGGCGACGTCGACGCCCAGCGTCAGCGCCTCCTTCGCGCCCTCCGGCTGGACGTCGGTGAAGAACCGGTACGCGCCGGCCTCCGGCAGGACGACCGCGACCGCCCACACGCCGCCGCCGACCTCGGTCGGGTGCAGGTGCTGGAAGCCGGACAGGTCGCGGCGCGCGATGATCAGGTGCAGCCGCTTGCCGTGCAGCGGCGTGAACCCGGTCACCGGCCTGCCGTCCGGGCCGTCGATGGTGAACCGGAAGTCGGTCGGCACGCCCGGCCGGACCGTGGTCGTCCGCGGGTGCAGGGTGTAGCCGTCCTGGCTGACCTGCAGCCCGCCGGGGACCGCCGTGCCCGCCGCCGTCCCGCCGTGGGATCCGTGCGCGCCGTGCCCGCCCTCGTCGGCCTTGCCGACCGGGCCGGCCACCGTGCCGATCCCGGCGGCGCCGCCGAAGACGACGGCCAGCCCTGCCACGTAGGCGCCCAGCTTGGTCGCGGTGTTCATCGTCCTTCACTCCACTCGTCTCGGCCCTGGTTCCCAGGGCGGCAGGCCTCAGGCCTGCAGGGCGTATCCCGCCTCCTCGACGGCGCCCTTGATCAGGGCGTCGTCGACGGGGGCCTCGCTGGTGACGGTCACTTGGCCGGTCTCGAGGTCGACGTCGACGGCGGTGACGCCGGCGACCTGCTCGACCTCCTCGGTCACGGAGGCGACGCAGTGGCCGCAGGTCATCCCGGTGACGGTGTAGGTGGCGGTGCTCATCTCTCGTCCTCCCTCGTCGTTGTACCCCCTGGGGGTATCTGCACGACCTCATGGTGCCACAACCCGAACACCCCGCACAACCCGTACCCCCTAGGGGTTATTTCGAGATCCGGGTCACAGCCCGTCGCGCGGAGTTATCCACACCCTGTGCGGCGGCCCGGATGAGCCGCCGCACGGCGCTTTGTCGATATTCATCGAGGTATTCACCCCGGAACGCCCCGCCGCCGCGCCGAACCGCGCGCCATGCACAAGGTTTTCCACAACCTTCCCCAGCCCTGTGGACAGTCCGGGGAGGTCGCCGGGCGCGGGGCGCCGCCGCCATCGATGATCTCGCGATCCGCGCTCCCGGGGGAGGTCCTTGCGCAGGTCCGCCGCATGGCTGCCGGACCGTTTACCTTGGAGGGGTCACGGTCGGCGAGTGGAGGTCCGATGCCCGAGTTGCCCGAGGTGGAGGCGCTGGCGGCGTTCCTGCGCGAGCGCGTCGTCGGCCATGCCGTCGCGCGCGTCGACGTCCTCGCGATCTCCGCGCTGAAGACCTACGACCCGCCCGTGACCGCGCTCGGCGGGCTGACCGTCACCGGCGCGACCCGGCACGGCAAGTTCCTCGACCTGGACGTCGACGGCATCCACCTCGTCATTCACCTGGCCCGCGCCGGCTGGCTCCGGTGGCGCGACGAGGTGCCGACCCGGCCCGCCCGCCCCGGCGGGAAGAACCCGCTCGCCCTCCGCGTCCACCTCGACGACGGCTCCGGCTTCGACCTCACCGAGGCCGGCACGAAGAAGGGCCTCGCGGTCTACGTCGTCCGCGACCCGAACGACGTGCCCGGCGTGGCGACCCTCGGCCCCGACCCGCTCGACGAATCGTTCACCGCCGACCGGCTGCGCGAGATCGTCGCGGGCAAGCGCACGCAGATCAAGGGCCTCCTGCGGGACCAGAGCGTCATCGCCGGCATCGGCAACGCCTACTCCGACGAGGTGCTGCACGTGGCGAAGATGTCCCCGTTCAAGATCGCCGCGACGCTCACCGACGACGACGTCGCGACCCTGCACGAGGCGATCGTCGCGACGCTCCGCGACGCCGTCGACCGCTCGCGCGGCCTGGAGGCCCAGGACCTCAAGGGCGAGAAGAAGACCGGCCTCCGCGTGCACGGCCGCAAGGGCCAGGAATGCCCGGTGTGCGGCGACACGATCCGCGAGGTGTCGTTCGCCGACTCGGCCCTGCAGTACTGCCCCACCTGCCAGACCGGCGGCAAACCCCTGGCCGACCGCCGCCTGTCCCGCCTCCTCAAGTAACCCTCAGGCGCCCACCTCGACGTCGGCCACGACCATCTTGTCGAGCTCGTACTCGTCGAGGTCGGGAAGGTTCCAGCGCTCGCCCGGCCTGATCTGGTGGAACCGGAACGTCGCGTTCGTCTCGTTCGCGCCCAGGATGCAGCGGACGGCGGCGGGCGGGTCGAGGGCGCGGACGAGCCGGGCGAACTCCAGGGCGAACGCGACGCCCTGCCGGAGCAGCACGCGCTGGTCGTCCTCGGAGATCGCGGGGACGCCGTCGGTGACGTCGACCGTCACGTCGACGGCGTCCTCGAGGTGGAACGAGCTGTCGGCGCACTCCCAGGCCGTCAGGTCTCGGAAGATCCCCGGGGCGCCGGCCGCGTTCGCGGTCGAGTCCGCCCAGGTCAGGACGGCGCCGCGGCGGGCGATGCCGGTGCGGATCCGGTCCCGGAGCCCGGCGGCGAGGCCGCCCGGCGGCTCGGCGGCGGCCGGTCCCCGCAGCAGGCCGAGGGAGTCGAGCGCGGCGTCGTTCATCCGCAGCGAGAACATGCCGCCCATGGTGGCAGCGCGGGGCGAGTCCGAGGGCGCGGCCCGGATCGACGCCTGGATCCGGGTGCGCACGCCCTGCTCCGGCTGCGGCCGTGACCGCACGTGGGCGGGCGGGTCAGCGGACCTTGGGGACGGGGCCGAAGACCGGGGCGATCTCCGTCCAGCGGTGCAGCTGGCAGCCGTCGTTGCGCTTGAAGGTCGTGTCGACGGGCTTGCCCTGCCAGGTGCCCTTCACCGTGGCGACCTCGGGGCCGCCGTAGATGTCGGTGCACATCCGGTCCTTGGGGACGGGCGCGAAGGGGTCCTTGACCTTGGTGAGGGCGGCGCAGGCGTCGGCGGCCTTCGGATGGTCGCCGCCGGCCGGGGCGCAGGTCAGGGTGTAGGTCTTGGCGGGGGCCTGGGCCGATGCCTTGACCTGGATGGTGAGGCTGTCGGCCGAGGGGCTCGAGGGCCGCACCGCGGCGGTGCCCGAGGGCCGCTCCGCGGGAAGGGTCTTGGCGTGTTCGTCGCCGCAGGCGGCCAGTGAGAAGATCATGGCGAGCCCGGACGAGGCGAGGATGAGCGTCCGATACCGCATGCGTGATTCGACGCAGGGGGGCTTCGCGCGGTTCCATGGGGGTGTGATGATTTTCGGGGACGAGGTTCCGGCGGTGGTCGCCGCCGACGTTCCGCAGGGCGGTTACCTGCTGGACGTGCGCGAACAGGACGAGTGGGAGGCCGGGCACGCGCCCGAGGCCGTGCACATCCCGATGGGGCAGCTGGGCGACCGGGCCGGGGAGATCCCGCGGGACCGGGAGATCTTCGTGATCTGCCGGTCGGGGGCGCGGTCGGCGCAGGTGACGGTGGCGCTGAACCAGGCGGGCTGGCTGGCGAAGAACGTGGACGGCGGGATGAAGGGCTGGGCCGAGGCGGGCCGGCCGATGGAGAACGGCGGGGACGGCGAGCCCTACGTGGCCTGACCGACCCTCGGAGATATGCACCCTTTGTAGGGGTTGCGGGCGGTTGTACGATCGGTGCCGACCGATAACCGCGGGAGCTCGGGCCACAAGCCGGGCTGAGAGGGCGGCCGTCCTGGCGTCGCCGACCGCATGAACCTGTCCGGGTAATGCCGGCGTAGGGAGCGTGTCCCGTGACGTCCGACGTCGAAAAGACCCTCGCTGACGCGCGTCCGCGCAACGAGGTCCCGTACACCCTCGACGAGCCCGCCCCGAAGGTGCTCGGCTTCTGGGACCAGAGCGCGTTCTGGGCGAACCTCGGGGTGAGCCTGCTCGCCTTCTCCGGCGCGTACACCGTCCTCGCGCCCGGCGCGGACGGCAAGCCGACGCTGGCGATCGCGGCGGGCATCGCCGCGATGATCGTCGGCACCGTGCTCGGCGGGCTGATGCTCGGCCTGGCCGCCGTGCCGGGCGCGCGCACGGGGCAGCCGGCGATGGTGCTGCTGCGCGGGCTGTTCGGCGCGCGGCTGTCGTACGTGCCGACGGTGCTGAACATCGCGCAGCTGGTCGGCTGGGGCACGTTCGAGCTGATCGTGATCGCGGACGCGGCGCGCGAGCTGTGGGACGGGGTGCCGCGCTGGGGGTACGTGGTCGCGGCCGGGGTGCTCACGACGGTGCTGACGATCTGGCCGCTCGGGTCGGTGCGGCTGCTGCGCCGGTACGTGACGGTCGCGGTGATCGTCGCGCTGGGCTACTTCTACGTGCAGCTGGTCCGGCAGCCGCTGCCGGATCTGAACCATGGATCGTGGCACGGATTCTGGATCGGCGCGGACGCGGCGCTGGCGGTGTCGATCTCGTGGGTGCCGGTCGCCGCCGACTACACGCGGCACGCGAAGAGCGCGCGCGGAGCCTTCGGCGCGGCGTCCGTCGGGTACTCGGTGACCCAGATCGTCGCGTACGTGCTCGGGCTGCTGGCCCTGGCGCTCGTCGCGGGCGACACCGACCGGGTGTTCGACCCGTTCCTGCACGTCGCGCTGGGCGCGGTGTTCTTCGCGGTGTTCGTGCTGCGGGAGGCCGACCAGTCGTTCGCGAACGTGTACTCCACCGCCGTGTCGATCCAGAACCTGGTGCCGCGCGCCGACCGGCGCGTCCTGTCGGTCGCGCTCGGCGCGGGGATCACCGTGCTGGCACTGGTCCTGGACATCAACGACTACGCGGGCTTCCTGTCGCTGATCGGGTCGGTGTTCGTGCCGATGCTGGGCGTGCTCGCGGCGGACTTCTTCCTGGGCCGGGGCCGCGCCGGGGGATGGGACGCGAGCCGCACCGCGCCGTCCCGGTGGAGCATGATCGCCGCGTGGGCGGTCGGCATCGTCGCCTACCAGCTGATCAATCCGGGCACCGTCGGCTGGTGGGCGGACCTGTGGCAGCACGTGCGGGACGCGCTGCGCTTCACCCCGCAGAGCTGGATGAGCGCGTCGCTGCTGTCCTTCCTCGCCGCGGCCGCCGCGACGCTGCTGATCGGCTGGGCGGGCGCCGCCCGCCGGCCCGGTATTACCCGACGGTAGGGTTGCCGCAGCCGCGCGCCGACGGATGCGCCGCGCCCGCCGGAAAGGCACGACGGAGATGGCCGATTTCCCGGACCCCGGGCCGCTGACGTGGCGTTCTTCCCTTCGCCGGGGCCGCTTTGTGGGAACTTTTCGGCGCCGATCGCCCGGCGCCGTGCCGGGCTCCGGTGGCACGATGACAGACGTGCAGCACGTCCACGACCCGATCGCGCGCGCCGTCATCGAGAGCGCCGCCGACGCGATCGTGGCCGTCGACCAGAAGCACCGCGTCACCGTCTGGAACCCGGCCGCGGAGCGGATGTTCGGCTGGACCGCCGAGGAGATGGTCGGGCGCGTCCCGCCGATCGTCCCGGACGAGCTGAAGGCCGAGCACAACGCCGTCCAGGAGCGGCTGCTCACCCGGCGCGCCGGGGAGGGCGAGTCGGAGAAGGAGGGCGGGCAGATCTCGATCGCGACCCGCCGGTTCCACCGGGACGGCCGGCTGATCGACGTGCGGATCGACACGAGCCTGCTGAAGGACCCGGCCGGCACCCCGCTCGGCTGGGTGGGGGTGTACCACCCGGCGGAGGACGACGAGATCGTCCAGCACCACATGACGGAGCGGGCCCGGCTCGTCCGGCGGCTGAACGACATCGTCGCCGACCTGAACGCCGAGCTCGACCTCGCCGTGGTGCTCGACCGGATCACGACCGCGCTGATCGAGCTGACCGGCGCGGACGCGGGCGGCTTCGTGCGGATCGAGGGGCAGCGGCTGCGCCTGGTCAGCACGTCGGGGCTGCCGGAGCACATGCGCGGGACGACCGCCGAGCTGCGCCCGAGCCTGGTCGGGGAGCTGCTGCGGTCCGGCAAGACGGTGAAGCTCGCGACCGGCGAGCAGCGGCTCGGCGACCTGATCTGGTCCGAGCTGCCCGGGCTGCACACCGTCGCGCTCGGCCTGTCGTACCTGCAGAACCGCCCGTACGGGGCGCTGTACGCGCTGTTCTCCGGGCGCAAGATCGGGCACACCGAGCTGGAGCTGCTGGAGCTGCTCGCCGGGCACGCCGGCGTCGCGGTCGGCAACGCGGTCGCGTACGCGGAGGTCGTCCGGCAGCGGGCGCACGAGCGCGCGGTGATCGACTCCAGCGCGGACGGCATCGCGGTGCTGGACCACGACCTCGTCGTCCGGCAGTGGAACCCGGCCGCGCACGCCCTCACCGGCATCCCGCCGGAGGACGCGATCGGCCGGCCGCTGCCGTTCGACATGCCCGCGCTCGGCGAGATGCTGACGTTCCCGCTGGAGTCCGGGGTCTGGCTGAACGTGCTGGCCGCGGAGATCGAGGAGACCGGCGAGCTCGTCGTCGACTTCCGCGACGTGACGGAGGCGAAGGCGCTGGAGGAGGCGAAGGACCTGTTCCTCGCCACCACCAGCCACGAGCTGCGCACCCCGATCACGGTCGTGCAGGGGTTCGCGTCGACGCTGGTCAACCGGTGGGACGAGCTGCCCGACCTCGACCGCCGCGCCGCCGTCGCGACGATCGCCGAGCGCGCCCAGTCGCTCGGCCGGCTGGTGGAGCACCTGCTGCTCGGCTCCCGCGCGGGCCGCGACGAGCTGGCCGTGACGGTCGAGCCGTTCGACCTGGCGCGGGTGCTGGAGGGCGTCGTCGCGGGGTTCCGGTCGCTGTCGGACCTGCACCGGGTGGAGCTGGAGATCGAGCCGGGCCTTCCGTTGTGCCGGGGCGACGCGATGGCGACCGACATCGTGCTCGGGCAGCTGCTGGAGAACGCGTTCAAGTACAGTCCGGACGGCGGGACGGTCCGGGTCCGCGCGCAGGCGGTCACGCAGGCGGGCGCGCAGGGGATCGCGGTGACGGTCGAGGACGAGGGGATCGGCATCCGCCCCGGCGACCATGAGCGGATCTTCGAGCGGTTCGTGCAGGGCGAGGCGGGGGACCGGCGCCGGTTCGGCGGCATCGGCCTCGGCCTGTACATCGTGAAACGGCTGACCGAGGCGCAGGGCGGGGCGATCTCGGCGCATCCCGGCACGGGCGGCGAGTCGGGCACCTGCATGCGGCTCGTCCTGCCCGCCGAATGACCGCCCGCCGCCCGCAGAATGACCGCCCGGTCGGTCACTTACCGTGAGGACAGCGGTCCGGATGCGGACGGGTGAGTCCGTTGTGGCGCGCGGTTTGAGCGATCCTGACTGGTGGCAGGGTTGCTCCGTGCGGGAAAGTACGGTGGCCACCCGGTGTGACGGACGAAACGCGCGCGCGAGGAGTAACCCGTCCTCCGGCTGGATAGATCCTTGGGTGGCCGCCGCCGGTGATGGGATCACGGGCCGGCGCCGGGTTCCGACACCGCAGACGGGGGTGATCACCGTGACCGGACGGGCGGTGACTCGTTGTGCAGGTGGCGACCGGCCTCGCTCAGGTTTCCGGCCCCTGCCATCAGGGCATTTCGGTCGTACCGGAAGAGCGGCGACGGGACTCGTCCGAGAGAGCGGAACCACGGGGAGGTGAGGGCGTCGAGCGTCGTACTGCTGCCACACGCGCCGTCCAGCGTCGCGGTCGCCCGCCGGCGCCTCAGCTCGGAACTGGCCGCCTCGGGGGTCTACGAGTCGGTCGTGGACGACGCCAGCGTCATCGTCAGCGAGCTGATCAGCAACGCGCTGCGGCACGCCAGGCCGCTGCCCTCCGGGCAGGTCCGGGTCTGCTGGCTGCGCCGCGGCGACGTCCTGGAACTGGAGGTCAGCGACGGGGGCGCGATGACCGAGCCGCGCCGCGGCCCCGGCACCCTGTCCTCGCTCGGCGGCCGCGGGCTCGGCATCGTCGAGGCTCTGGCGGAGGGCTGGGGCGTCCGGCACGAGGACGGCGCCACCACCGTGTGGGCGGTGCTGCGCACCCCGCGCGCGCCCGGCGGCGAGGACGCGGTCTCACCTGCGCGTTCGGACGGCGTCGTACCCGATCTCGCCGCCTTCCCGGACCTCATGGACGACCCGGAGGACGACCTCTACGACGGAACGAGGAATGAGGTGGCCCCAAGTAGGGCATACCCCGCCTAGAGGGACCACTGCCGCACCTTGTATGGTCCTCAACAAGCTCGGGCGCTGTCGTGCCCCCGTCGACACCGCCCGAGCGTCCAACGTGGGAAAGGCCCCGGCGTCGCGCCGGGGCCTTTCGCGTTCCGAGCACGGTCGCGGCCCGCGTCAGGGGGCGTCACGCAGGATCGGGCAGGACATGCAGCGCGGGCCGCCCCGCCCGGTGCCGAGCTCGCTGCCGCTGATCCGGATGACCTCGATCCCCGACGCCTCCAGCTGCGCGTTCGTCTCGATGTTGCGCTCGTACGCCACGCACAGCCGGGGCGCGACGGCGAGCGTGTTGTTCCCGTCGTCCCACTGCTCCCGCTCGGCGGTCACCGGGTCGAGACCGGTGTCGATCACCTTCAGCCGGTCCAGGCCCATCGCGTCCGCCGCCGCCTCCAGGAACGGGCGCGGCCCGGCGACCCGCAGCTCGCCGCCGTCCAGCGTCACCGTGTACGCGGTCAGCGAGTGCGCGACCGGCGGGTACATCACGACGGTGTCGACGTCGACCATGGTGCAGACCGTGTCCAGGTGCATGGTCGCCCGCTCCTGCGCGATCGGCACCGCGAGGACCGTGTGCGCCAGCCCCGCCCCGATCACCTGCCGCGCCAGGCGCTCCACGCCCGCCGGGGTCGTCCGCTCGCCCGTCCCGACCGCGATCACGCCCGGGCAGAGCAGCAGCACGTCGCCGCCCTCCAGGTGCTCCAGCTCCGGCGAGTACACCGGCTCCACCCCGTCGAACCGCGGATGGTGCGCGTAGATCAGCCCGGTGAGCTGCGCCTCCCGGCGCCGCGCCTCCATCGCGAGGCTCGTCACCGCCACCCGGTCGCCGATCCAGGCGCTGTTGTCGCGGGTGAACAGCAGGCCGGGCAGCGGGTCCACGATGAAGTCGAGCCGGTCCATCAGCCGGTACACCAGGCCGTGCCCGGACTTCAGCTCCTCGTGCGCCAGCCCCGCGACCAGCGTCTGCGCCAGGTCCTCCGGGTCGAGGTCGCGCAGGTAGCCCTCCACGACGCGGCGCAGCTGGTCGCCGAGCCGCAGGTCGACGATCGCGTCCGCGATCGCCTGTTCGCGCGCCCCCTCGTACTCCAGCGCGTCCTGGAGCAGCTCGGTGACGTACAGCACCTCGACGCCGCGCTCCCGCAGCGCCTCCGCGAACGCGTCGTGCTCCTCCTGCGCGCGGCCCGCCCACGGGATCGCGTCGAACAGCAGCTTGTCGCTGTTGCGCGGCGTCAGCCGCTTCAGCTCCGCGCCCGGACGGTGCAGCAGGACCGTCCGCAGCCGCCCGACCTCGCTGGTCACCCGGTGCTCGTGCACGTCCGGTGCCGTCGTCCCCGTTGTCTGCGTCACACCAGAAGTCTAGGTCGGCCCGTTCCGCCGGAGCCGGCGGGCCGTTCCTGTGTCACGATCCGAGGGTGATCCGGGGGCTTGCGTTCCATTTGACCGCCGCGACGCTGCTGCGGGTGTCCGCGGAGGGCGTCGCGACGGCGCTCGTCCTGACCGTCCAGGCCCGGACGGGGCACGCCGCCACCGCCGGCTACCTGCAGACCGCGATGACGCTGCCGTACGTGATCAGCGGGCCGGTGATCGGCAACGCGGTGGACCGGCTGCGGCGCCCGCGCCGCGCGATCGTGCCGATGGCGCTCGCCTACGCCGGCGCGACCGGCCTGCTGCTGGCGATGGCGGGCGGCTCGCCGCTGGTCGCGGCGCTGTGCGTCGCCGCCGTGATCGGCTGCACCGAGCCGATCGTGGTGGCGCTGACGAGCCTGCTGCCGCGGTTCGTCCCCGCCGACCGGCTGTCGCGCGCGTACGGGCTGGAGGCGTCGAGCTACAACGTCGCGGCGATCGTCGGGCCGGGGCTCGCGGCGGGCGTCGCGTCGCTCGCGGGCGGGCAGTACGCGGGGACGGCCATCGTCGCGAGCGCCGTCCTCGGGCTCTGCGTGCTGCCGCTGCTGCCCTTCGCGGGCCCGGACTCCGCGGCGGCCTCGGACGCCTCGGCCCCGGCACCGGCCGGGCGCGCGGCGGACCCCGACCCGGGCGCGTCCGCAGAGGTGGGACGCGCCGAGGCGGGACGGGCCGCGGACGCGGGGCGGGCCGCGGAGGCGGGCAAGGGCGCGATCGCCGAGCGGGACATCGGCGAGGTCACCGAGGACGCCCGGTCCGGCCTCGCCGACGTGATCGCGGGCGGGCTGGTCGTGCTGGCGCGCGGGCGGGTGCTGCGCGCGGTGACGGTGGCGACGACGCTGGCGTGGCTGGGGTTCGGCGGGGTCGCGGTGACGGCGGTGCTGCTCGCTCAGCACGTCGGCGCCCCGGCCAGCACGGGCGGGCGGCTGCTGGTCGCGATGGCGGTCGGGTCGCTGCTCGGGTCGCTGGCGTCGAGCCGCTGGCTGACGCCGCGGCACGGCGAGCGGGTGCTGGTCGGCGGGCTCGTCGCGTTCGGCGCGGCGCTGGCGGCGGTCGCGCTGGCGCCGTCGGCGGGGTGGGCGATGGCGGCGTTCTGCGCGGCGGGCCTCGCCGAGGGGCCGGTGTTCGCGGCGACGCTGATGCTCCGCCAGCGCGAGGCGCCGCCGGACCGGCTCGGCCAGGTCAACACGACCGGCGGCAGCCTCAAGATCGGCGCGTCCGCGCTGGGCGCGGCGCTCACCGCGGCGTGCGCGGACGCGGTCGGCCCGGTCGGGCTCGTGCTGGCGATCGCCGCGCTCCAGTTCGCCGGGGCGGCGTCCGGCTGGCTCCTGCTGCGACCGCGCCGGCCTCGGTCTATTCCTTGACGGTTATATTTCTGGTGAGGCATATTGAGTGACATGGCAACCGCCGTCTGGCACGCGCTCGCCGACCCCGGCCGGCGCGCCATCCTCGACCGGCTGCTGCAGGGGCCGCGGCCGGTCGGCGACCTGGCCCGCGCCTGCGGCCTGAGCCAGCCCGGCACGTCCAAGCACCTGCGCGTGCTGCGCGAGGCCGGGCTGGTCGACGTCGAACGCGACGCGCAGCGCCGGCTGTACGCGATCCGCCCCGCCCCGATGGCGGAGCTGGACGCCTGGCTCGCGCCCTATCGGCGGTTGTGGAACGCGAGCCTGGACGCGCTGGGCGACCGGCTGGACGGGGCGGACGTCCCGCCCGCCGCCCCGCCGGGTCCCGGCGCCACCGAGAGAGGCGAGACATGATCATCACGAATCCCGGCGGCTACCTCGAGATCGGCGGGCGCCCGGCCGTCCGCTTCGAGCGGATCTACGACCATCCCGTGGACCGGGTCTGGCGCATGGTCGCCGACCCCGCCGAGCTCGCGCACTGGTTCCCGTCCCCGAAGGTCGTCATCGAGCCGGTCGCCGGCGGGGCGATCACCTTCTCCGGCGACCCGAACATGCCCGAGGCGACGACGAGCGGCCGGATCATCGACTACGACCCGCCGCGCCGGCTCGCCTTCACCTGGGGCGGCGACGAGCTGCACTTCGACCTCGAACCGCTCGACGGCGGCCGGACCCGGTTCGTCCTCACCAACGTGCTCGAAGCCCGCGACACGGCGGCGCGCAACGCGGCGGGCTGGGACGTCTGCCTGTCCGCGCTCGACGCCCGCGCCGAGGACCGGGCCGCCGAGCAGCCCGCCTGGAAGCCGAGGTACGACGCGTACGTGGCGGCGGGTCTCCCGTCCGGCGCCCCGATCCCCGGCCAGGACTGAACCGGGGACCAGGGACCGGAGACGGGGGCGGCTAGGACTCGCGTACGGCCCGGTAGGTGAGGAGCGGCATGCCGTCGCCGACCATGCGGGTCCCCGCCAGCCGCATGGGCTTCTTCGCGCTCGTCTCGCCGAAGAGCCGCTGCCCGGCCCCGAGGACGAACGGGAAGACCAGCAGCCGCAGCTCGTCGGCCAGGTCGTGCTCGATCAGCGTGGGCACGAGCCGGCCGCTGGCGTAGACGATGATGTCCCCGTCCACCTTCTGCTTCAGCGTCGCGATCTCGTGGACGGGGTCGCCGCCGAGGACGGTGGTGTTCTCCCAGCCGAGGTCCTCCAGCGTCGAGGACACGACGTGCTTGGGCAGGGCCCGCAGCCGGTCCGCCCAGGCGCCGGTCCGCGACGGCCAGCCTCGCGCGATGAAATACTCGTAGCTGCCGCGACCCATGAGCAGCGCTTCGGCGCCCATCGCCTCCGCGGCCTCGGTCTCGGCCCACGCGGCGCGGTCCTCGTCCCGCATCCAGTCGAACCAGCCGCCGAACCTGCCGTCCCCCTCCTCGGGGGCGATCTCGATGACCCCGTCGAGCGAGACGTTCTCGCTGATGACGATCCTTCCCATGGCGCTTCTCCCATCGGTGTGTCGCTGCCGTCACCGATGCAGATGCCGGGATCCCGGAAAAGGGGGCGGCCGCGGACCGCCCCTTTCCGGGCGCGGCCGGCGTCCGTACAGGATGGGAAGCGAACGGCCGCGGAGGAGAGGTGGCGAGCGCCGATGGGGACCGACCTGATCGCGCGGGCACGGGCGGGGGACGGCGAGGCGTTCCGCGAGCTGACCGAGCCGCACCGCCGGGAGCTGCAGGTGCACTGCTACCGGATGCTCGGCTCGTTCCAGGACGCCGAGGACGCCCTCCAGGACACCCTGCTCGACGCCTGGCGGGGCCTCGGCGGGTTCGACGGCCGCGCCTCGATGCGCACCTGGCTCTACCGGATCGCCACGAACCGGTGCCTGAGCACCCTCCGCTCGGCGGCCCGGCGCCCCGCGAAGGCCTGGGACATCCCCGGCGTCGAGCCGCCCGAGCCGACCCGGCTCGGCGAGATCGTGTGGCTGGAGCCGTTCCCCGACGCGCTCCTCGAAGGCGCGCCGCCCGTGCCGCTCGGCCCCGAGGCCCGCTACGAGCGGACCGAGTCGGTCTCGCTGGCGTTCGTGACGGCGCTGCAGGCCCTGCCGCCCCGCCAGATCGCCGTCCTCATCCTCCGCGACGTCCTCGGGTTCCACGCGGACGAGGTGGCCGGGATGCTGGACACGACCGTCGACTCGGTGAAGAGCGCCCTCAAGCGGGCGCGCGCCGGCCTGCGGCAGCGGCAGGCGGCGCTCGCCGGAGACGAACCGGCCCCCGCCGCCGGCTCGCCCGCCGAGAACGCCGTCGTGGCGGACTTCGTCCACGCCTGGGAGGCCGCCGACATCGGCGCGCTGGTGGCGCTGCTGACCGACGACGCCTTCGTGTCCATGCCGCCGCTGCCCTTCGAGTACGAGGGGCGGGACGTCGTGGCGGGCTTCTGCGCGGGCCTGTTCGACGCGGGCCGGAGGTTCGACCTCGTGCCGACGCGCGCCAACGGACAGCCGGCGTTCGGGAGCTACCTGCGCGGCCCCGACGGCGCCCGCCACGGGACCGGCCTGTACGTCCTCACGCTCGCGGGCGGGCGGATCCGCGCCATGACCCGCTTCGAGACCGGCGTGCTCGCCGCGTTCGGCCTGCCCCGCTCGCTCCCGCCCCGGTAGCACCGCCGTACGGCCCGTGCCGGGTCTCCGGCGCGGAGGGTTTGCTAAACGGGACGTCGTTCCGTATCGTTGAAACGGGACATCGTCCCGCTTAACCGTGGCGCCCCAGCGCGCGCCCGTCCACCGCGAAAGGAACCACGGACCATGCCGCGATCACCCGGTTTCGGAATCATGACCGCGCCGACGCAGGTCGGCTACGACGACGTCCTGCGGGTCTGGCGCGAGGCCGACGCGATCCCCGAGATCGGCCACGCCTGGCTGTTCGACCACCTCATGCCGATCGGCGGCGACCCGGACGGCCCTGCCTACGAAGGCTGGACGCTGCTGTCGGCGCTCGCCGCGCGGACGCGCCGGCTGCGCCTCGGCCTGCTGGTGACCAGCAACCGGTTCCGGCCGCCCGCGATGCTCGCCAAGATCGCCACCACCGTCGACATCGTCTCCGGCGGCCGGCTCGACTTCGGCATCGGCGCGGGCTCGCGCCCGGGCCACCCGCTCGCCCGGCGCGAGTACGAGGCGCACGGCCTGCCCTTCCACGGCTTCGAGCACTCCGTGGAGAGCCTCGCCGAAGCGTGCACGATCATCCGGCGGCTGTGGACGGAGCCCGAGCCGTTCGACTTCGCCGGCGCCCATCACCGGCTGACCGGCGCGTTCGGCAACCCCAAGCCCGTCCAGAGCCCGCACCCGCCGATCCTCATCGGCGGCCGCTCGTCCGCGACGCTGCGCGTGGCCGCCGAACACGCCGACCTGTGGAACATTCCGGGCGGTGACATCGCGGACGTCACCGCCCGCAGCGCCCTGCTGGACCGCTACTGCGCCGGCATCGGCCGCGACCCCGGCTCGATCACCCGCTCCGTCCACCTGCCCGCCTCCTACGACGAGCCCGGAGCGACCAGGGCCGCGATCGGCGAGGCGCTCGACGCCGGCTTCCGGCACTTCGTCCTCTCGCTGCCCGCGCCCTATCCCGAGGGCGCCGCGCAGTGGGCCGCCGACGAACTGATCAAGCCGTTCGCCTGACTCATCGGGAGGCCGGCGCCGCCAGGAGGGCGTGGCGGCGCGCCCACGCGGTGATCGCGGCGGCGATGGCGTCCGGACGGTCCTCCGGGGCGTGGTGGCCGGCCGGGCCGCCGCGCTCGATCTCCAGGTTCGCGATGTGCTCGGCGCACCAGGCGGCCATCGCCGGACCGATCCCGAGGGTGGGCGAGGACTCGAAGGTGATCAGCAGCTGGGGACGTCGTGGCTGGTGGCCAGCCACTCGTCGTACCGCTCGACACGCGCGTGCACGTCGGCGGGCTCGCCGTCGACCGGCATCGAGCGCGCCCACTGCAGGATCGGCCGGCGGCTCTCCGGCGTGGGGTAGGGCTCCAGGTACCGCCGGATCTCGTCCTCGCCGAGCGGTGTGAGGACGCCGCCGGTGAACGCGGTCTCGACGAAGAAGTCCGATTCGAGCACCAGCTTCTCGCCCTCGGGGCCGCGCATCGCCTCGGTCCGGGCGCGGGGCGCTTCGCCCAGCTCGTCCCAGGTCATGGGCTTGACGATCGTCTCGAAGAACGCGATGCCGCGCACGCGCCCCGGGTGCCGCGCCGCCCAGTCGAAGCCGAGCGCGCCGCCCCAGTCGTGGCCGACCAGGACGACCTCGTCCAGGCCGAGCGCGTCGAACCAGGCGTCCAGGTAGCGGGCGTGGTCGCCGAAGCGGTAGGGGATGTCCGGCTTGCCGGAGCGGCCCATCCCGATGAGGTCGGGGGCGAGCAGCCGCCCGCCCCCGCCGACCGCGGGCAGCACCCGCCGCCACAGCCGCGACGAGCCGGGGTTGCCGTGCAGGAAGACGACGGGCGCGCCGTCGCCGGTCTCCTCGTAGTACATCGTCGAGCCGAGCGCGTCGATCACCGGCATGGGAACCTCCAGGATTCGTCGGCCACACCAACGTTGGCCGTACCAATGAATTTACATCGTTGGTCGCACCAACGCAACGGCCGGAAAATCGATCGACTTCTCCCGGAGTGCTCCGTACTGTGCGGAGCATGTTCTTCGCGGCCGGCACCCGGACGCTCGCAGGCCACCGCCTGCTGAGCGCGGTGCCGGCTGCCTTCCTTTCGGCAGCGGCAGCGGCGATCGCCGACGACGGCGTCCGACGCTGACCCCTCTCCGTCCCGCCTCCGGAGAACCAGCGGAGGGGGGTTGGCCAAGCGAACGCGGCGCGCCCGCACGGGCGCGCGCGGGTTCTCACGTTCCGAACACCGTGAGGACGAACCAATGGCGAAGAAGCTGTACGAGCGGGACAAGCCGCACCTGAACATCGGCACGATGGGGCACGTCGACCACGGGAAGACGACCCTCACCGCGGCGATCACCAAGGTGCTGGCCGAGCGCGGGCTGGCGTCCGCCGTGCCGTTCGAGGGCATCGACCGCGCCCCCGAGGAGCGCGACCGCGGCATCACCATCAACGTCGCGCACGTCCAGTACTCCACCGCGACCCGGCACTACGCCCACGTCGACATGCCCGGCCACGCCGACTACGTGAAGAACATGATCACGGGGGCGGCGCAGGTGGACGGGGCGGTCCTGGTCGTCTCGGCGCAGGACGGCGCGATGCCGCAGACGCGCGAGCACATCGTGCTGGCGCACCAGGTCGGCGTCCGGCACATCGTCGTCGCGCTCAACAAGGCCGACGCGGTGGAGGACACCGAGCTGCTCGACCTCGTCGAGCTGGAGGTGCGCGAGCTGCTCACCGAGTACGGGTTCCCCGGCGACGAGGTGCCGGTGGTCCGGGTGTCCGGGCTGAAGGCCCTGGAGGGCGACCCGTACTGGACGGCCCGGATCGGCGACCTGCTCGACGCGATCGACGCGTACGTGCCGGTCCCGGACCGGGTGCTCGACAAGCCGTTCCTCATGCCGGTGGAGAGCGTGCTCACCATCACCGGGCGCGGCACCGTCGTGACCGGCGTGGTGGCGCAGGGCTCCGTCCGGGTCGGGGACGCGGTGGAGGTCGTCGGGCTCGGCGCGTCGTTCGGCTCGGTCGCGACCGGGCTGGAGACGTTCGGCCAGTCGATGGACCACGCCGAGGCGGGCGACAACACCGCGATGCTGCTCCGCGGCGTGCGGCGCGACCAGGTGCGGCGCGGCCAGGTCGTCGCGGCGCCGGGCGCGATCCGCCCGCACACCCGGTTCCGGGCGCGGGTCCGGGTGCTGACGGCGGCGGAGGGCGGCCGGAGCAGGCCGTTCTTCCACGGGTACCGGCCGCAGTTCCACTTCCGGACCACGGACGTGGTCGGCGGCGTGGACCTCGGCGGCGAGGGCGGCATGGCGATGCCGGGCGACGCCGTCGACATGGCCGTCGAGCTGGGCCGGCCCGTCGCGATGAGCGAGGGGCTCGGGTTCGCGATCCGGGAGGGCGGCCGGACGGTCGGCGCCGGGACGGTCGTCGAGCTGCTCGACTAGGGCGGCGCCGGAGGGTCCGGCGGGTCGATGGAGGCCCGCCGGACCCCTCCTCGTTTGTCGACTTGTCGTCCCTTGGGCGGGCCATGGGTTCTGGCGGACCGGAACCGGCGCCGAATGCGTGACCGGACGGTCGCGAATCAGTGGCGGACAAGATCGCGATGTGGTGGGATCTCTCCCAACATCCCCGCTGATTTCCCCCTCATGGAGAACGTGTGCGAGCCCCCCGCGCTCTGATTCCCCTGCTTTCGGTCTGCGGAGCCGCCGCCGTCGTCACGGCCGCGGGCGTCGGCGCCGACATCGACGGGCTTCCGGGCGGCGGCCCGGCGCACGCCGACGGCGCCGTCCGCATTCCGCCGCCCAAGGCGACGATCACGGCGGTGGACTGGAACGTCTGCGGCGCGGCGGAGGCCGGCTGCCCGCTCGGCGCCCGGCCCGCCGAGCTCGCCAAGCGGGTCGCCGGGCAGCTGCACGTCACCGAGGTCGGCGGGCGGAAGGTCCACGCGAACGCCGCGTTCCTCCAGGAGGTCTGCTCGGGGCAGGTGCAGGCGCTGAAGCGGGCGTCCTGGTTCTCCACGTGGAGCTGGGAGTTCGCCGCGTATCCGGACGGCCCGACCTGCGTCGGCGGCCAGGGACGGCTCGGTATCGCGCTCGGCGCGCGCGCGGCACTGAGCGGCGTCCAGACGACGCGGCTGCCGTCGCCGTCGGGCAAGCGGCGCGTCGCGCTGTGCGGCGAGGCCGCGGCGTGGCGGACGCGCCTGTGCGTCACGCAGTTCAGCCCGTCCGCCGAGGACCCGCAGGGCGAATGGCGGCGCAAGCAGGGCCGCGCCTACGCCGCGCTCGCGGGCACCGGCGCCCGTGTCGTCGCGGGCGGCGACCTCGCCGAACCGCCGGAGAACGCGGCGCTCGACCCGCTGTACCGCGCCTTCGCCGAATGCGACCAGTCCGGGACGGCCCGCACCGGCGCGAAGACCCTTCAGGACTGGCAGGGCACGGCCGTGGAGAAGGACGACTACCTGTTCATCACGAAGTCGGCGACCGTCTCCTGCACCGTTCCTACCGCGACCGGCAAGTCCTCCGACCACCGTCCCGTGTCGGCGGTCATCCGCTTCCGCTGACCCGGCCGCCCGGCCCGGCTACTCCTGGCCGGCGGGCGGCGCCAGGACGCGGTCCGTGAGACGGCTCAGAAGGAACCACGGCGCCGCCAGCGCGACCACGGCCTGCGGAATGCGCAGGGCCGACGCCAGCGGTACGGCGAGGATCGCCAGCGTGCCCGCGAGGCCCACGAGCAGCAGGAGAAGGCCCGTGAGGTTGGGGGACGGCGTGCTGCGGGCCCGCCGCGCCAGCCAGACCGCCAGCACGGCGACCAGCAGCCCGCTCGCGAGCCCGGCGCGGACGACCGGGTCGCCGGAGACGAGCAGGAGCAGCGCCGTGAGCGCGCCCGTGATGACCGCCGAATAGAGGAACGCCCGCCGCGGGCTCGCCATCCATCCGGGCCGCACCGCGGAACCCGCGGGTTCCGCGCGGTCCGGTGCCCCCGCCCACGGCCGCGACCCGGTCGGCGGGACCGGTGGGGGCGGGGGCGGGACTGGCCGGGGCGGCTCCGGCTGCTGCCGCTCGGGCGGCGAG
>NZ_WBMR01000136.1 GCF_008923365.1 Actinomadura montaniterrae | reverse complement strand
CCCGCCGGATCGGCTCGCCGCGCGACGGCGCCGCCCGGCCGGAACGTTCCGGAGGGCGCCGCCGCGGCGCCCAGGGCCACCCCGGCCCTCCCGAGCAGGCCGGCCCTCCCGAGCAGCCCTACACGGACCAGGCCCCCTACGCCGGCCAGGCGTACGCGGAGCAACCGCCGTACGGGCAGCCCCCCTACGACGAGCCGCCCTACGAGGAGCCCGGCTTCGCCGAGAACGCCCCCTACCAGGGCGATCCCGCGTACCAGGACGATCCCTACGCTGCCGAGACACCGGCACAGGACGAGGTGCCGGACGCCCCGTCCAGAGGCCGCGGGCCCAGGAAGGGGCGGCGGCCCGGCGGGCCGGGGAGACCGCGCCGACCGGGCGCGTCCGCGAAGGGCGGTCCCGGCGCGAAGCTCTACTTCGGGGCCGCGGCGGCGCTCGCGGTGCTGGTGGTGATCGGGCTGGTCGCGGCCCTGGCGCTGAGCGGCGGCGGGGACGACGGCGGCGGGACGGCCGGCGACGCCCCGCGCAAGCCGGCCGGGAAGGCGGCGGGCAACGGCAGCTCGCCCGAGTCGTACTCGAGCTCGCCGTCGTCGTCCGCGTACGCGGGCATCGCGTCCCGGAAGGCCGACGCCAAGCCGCTGACGATCGGGGAGGCGTTCCCGTCGTCGGCGTCGAAGGTCTCGGTGGACGGCACGAAGCTCGCCCTGACGCTGCGGGCGAAGAGGCTGGACGGCGACTGCACGGCCGCGGTGTGGGGGCAGTCGGTGGCCGCCGACCTCGCGGACGGCGGCTGCACGCAGGCGGTGCGCGGGATCTACTCCGACACCCGGCACGGGTACGGGCTGGCCGTCGCGGTGTTCAACCTGGCGTCGTCGGCGGACGCCGACCGGTTCGTCGGGCTGCTGGACCACACGCTCGGCGGCGGGTTCGTGGTGCCGCTGCCGGCGGCCGCGCCGCTGGACCGGTTCGGGCAGGGCTTCGGGATGGCGCGGGGCCTGGCGATGGGCCACTACGCGGTGGTGTCCTGGGCGCAGCGCCTGGACGGCAAGGGCGACGCGTCGGACGGGAACCTGCTGTCGCTGCTGATCGAGGGCGGCAAGGCCCCGGCGGTGCTGGGCCGCGCCGCCGCCGCGTCCCACTGAGCGGACGCCCCCGCGTCCCAGCCTGTGACGCCGCGTGTCTCACTGAGCGGACAACGCCCCATCGCCCGCCCCAGCCCGGGAAGGATCCGGATACCCGCGAGTGTTTCAGGCATGTTGCGTTCTTCGCCGGGTAAACATGGTTCGCCGGTGATGATCCTCACCAGGTCAGGGCGTTTTGCGCCATTCCGGAACCGGTAACCTGGTCTAAACCACTCGAAGATGACGCGCAGCCGATCGCCCGGCGGAAGTTTCGCGATCTGGTCCAGTCGGGCATGATCCCGGCAGTGATGTAATGTCATCTCACCGCAGCAGGGCCAACGTCGTCCCGGACTGCACTGACACGAAGCAGTGACACACGACGACGACGGGAGGGTTGATGGCTGCTGCTGCCCTCACACCGGGCCGCCCCGGACCCCAGGGGCTCTACGACCCGGCGAACGAGCACGACGCCTGCGGCGTCGGCATGGTGGCCGACCTGCACGGCCGCAAGAGCCACGACATCGTCCAGAACGCCCTGACCGTCCTGAAGAACCTGGACCACCGCGGGGCCGTGGGCGCGGAGCCGGACGACGGAGACGGCGTCGGCATCCTCGTCCAGATCCCGGACGCGTTCTTCCGCGCGGAGTGCGGTTTCGCGCTGCCCGAGGCCGGCGCCTACGCGGCCGGCATCGCGTTCCTGCCCGCGGACGGCGAGGAGCGCGCCGCCGCGGTCGCGCACATCGAGACGCTGTGCGCCGAGGAGCACCTGACGGTGCTCGGCTGGCGGGAGCTCCCGCACGACCCCGCGTTCACCGGCCCGGCCGCCCGCCGGGTCATGCCCCACTTCGCCCAGCTGTTCGTGGCGCCCGCCGCCGGCGGCCCGCACGCGGGCAAGACCGGCCTGGAGCTGGACCGCGCCGTGTTCTGCATGCGCGAGCGCGCCGAGCAGGACGTCCGGGTCTACTTCCCGAGCCTGTCCAGCCGGACGATCGTCTACAAGGGGATGCTCACCACCCCCCAGCTGGAGCCGTTCTTCCCCGACCTGTCGGACCGCCGCTTCAGCAGCGCGATCGCGCTGGTGCACTCGCGGTTCTCGACGAACACGTTCCCGGCGTGGGAGCTCGCGCACCCGTACCGGTTCATCGCGCACAACGGCGAGATCAACACCGTCCGGGGCAACCGGAACTGGATGCGGGCCCGCGAGGCGCTGCTGAAGTCCGACCTGATCCCCGGCGACATCTCCCGGATCTTCCCGGTGATCGACATCGAGGCGTCCGACACCGCCTCGTTCGACGAGTGCCTGGAGCTGCTGCACCTCGGCGGCCGGTCGCTGCCGCACGCGGTGCTGATGATGATCCCGGAGGCGTGGGAGAACCACGCCGAGATGGACGCCGAGCGCCGCGCGTTCTACGAGTTCCACTCCACCCTGATGGAGGCGTGGGACGGCCCCGCCAGCGTCAGCTTCACCGACGGCACCGTCGTCGGCGCGGTGCTGGACCGCAACGGGCTGCGCCCCGGCCGCTACTGGGTGACCGACGACGGCCTGGTCGTGCTCGCCAGCGAGGCCGGCGTGCTCGACATCCCGGCCGCCAAGGTGGTGCGCAAGGGCCGCCTGCAGCCCGGCAAGATCTTCCTGGTCGACACCGAGGCCGGGCGGATCGTCGAGGACGACGAGGTCAAGGCGGAGCTGGCCGCCGAGCACCCGTACGCGCAGTGGCTGCACGAGGGCCTGGTCCGGTTCGAGGAGCTGCCGCAGCGCGAGCGGGAGATCCCGACGCACGACACCCTCGTCAAGCGGCAGCAGACGTTCGGGTACACGCTCGAAGAGCAGCGGATCATCCTCGGCCCGATGGCCAAGACGGGCGCCGAGCCGATCGGGTCGATGGGCACCGACACCCCGATCGCGGTGCTGTCGGAGCGCCCGCGGCTGCTGTTCGACTACTTCAAGCAGCTGTTCGCGCAGGTCACGAACCCGCCGCTGGACGCGATCCGCGAGGAGCTCGTCACCTCGCTGCAGTCCACGCTCGGCCCGGAGGGCAACCTGCTGGAGCCCGGCCCGGACTCGTGCCGCCGGCTGGTGCTGCCCACCCCGATCCTGGACAACGACGAGCTTTCCAAGATCATCCACATCGACGACGAGGGGTCCCTGCCGCACCTGCAGGCCCACGTCGTGCACGGCCTGTACGAGGTCGCCGGCGGCGGCGAGGCCCTGGAGACCCGCCTCGAGGAGATCAACTCCGAGGTGAGCCGGGCCATCGAGGCCGGCGCGCGGATCATCGTGCTGTCCGACCGCGGCGCCGACTCCGCCCGCGCCGCGATCCCCGCGCTGCTGCTCACCGGCGCCGTCCACCACCACCTGATCCGGGAGAAGACCCGCACCAAGGTCGGCCTGGTGATCGAGACCGGCGAGGCCCGCGAGTGCCACCACATGGCGCTGCTCATCGGGTACGGCGCGTCCGCGATCAACCCGTACCTGGCGATCGAGACCGTCGAGGACATGGTCCGCGGCGGCGCCCTGCCGGGCGTCGAGGCCGACAAGGCGGTGCGGAACCTGGTCAAGGCGTACGGCAAGGGCGTCCTGAAGGTCATGTCGAAGATGGGCGTGTCCACGGTCGCGTCCTACACCGGCGCGCAGATCTTCGAGGCGATCGGGCTCGGCGAGCGCGTCGTGTCGCGCTGCTTCACCGGCACCACCTCCCGGCTCGGCGGCGTCGGCTTCGACGTGCTGGCCCGCGAGGTCGCCGAGCGGCACGGCCGCGCCTACCCGCCGGGCGGGAACGAGGCCGCGCACCGCACGCTGGAGGTCGGCGGCGAGTACCAGTGGCGCCGCGAGGGCGAGCCGCACCTGTTCAACCCGGACACGGTGTTCAAGCTGCAGCACGCCACCCGCACCCGCCGCTACGAGATCTTCAAGGAGTACACCTCCAAGGTCGACTCGCAGTCGCAGAAGCTGATGACCCTGCGCGGGCTGTTCAAGCTCAAGGAGGGCGCGCGGCCGCCGGTGCCGATCGAGGAGGTCGAGCCGGTATCGGAGATCGTCAAGCGGTTCTCCACCGGCGCGATGTCGTACGGCTCCATCTCCGCGGAGGCGCACGAGACCCTCGCGATCGCGATGAACCGGCTCGGCGGCAAGTCCAACACCGGCGAGGGCGGCGAGGACCCGGTCCGGTTCACCCCGGACGACAACGGCGACCTGCGCCGCAGCGCGATCAAGCAGGTCGCGTCCGGCCGGTTCGGCGTGACGTCGGAGTACCTCACCAACGCCGACGACATCCAGATCAAGATGGCGCAGGGCGCCAAGCCCGGCGAGGGCGGGCAGCTGCCCGGCCACAAGGTGTACCCGTGGATCGCCAAGACCCGGCACTCCACGCCCGGCGTCGGCCTCATCTCGCCGCCGCCGCACCACGACATCTACTCGATCGAGGACCTCGCGCAGCTCATCCACGACCTGAAGAACGCCAACCCGCAGGCACGGGTACACGTCAAGCTGGTCGCCGAGGTCGGGGTCGGCACGGTCGCGGCCGGGGTGTCCAAGGCGCACGCCGACGTGGTGCTGATCTCCGGGCACGACGGCGGCACCGGCGCGTCCCCGCTGACGTCGCTGAAGCACGCCGGCGCGCCCTGGGAGCTCGGCCTCGCCGAGACCCAGCAGACGCTGCTGCTGAACGGGCTGCGCGACCGGATCGTCGTGCAGACCGACGGGCAGATGAAGACCGGACGCGACGTCGTCATCGCGGCGCTGCTCGGCGCCGAGGAGTACGGCTTCGCGACCGCGCCGCTGGTGGTGTCGGGCTGCATCATGATGCGGGTCTGCCACCTCGACACCTGCCCGGTCGGCGTCGCCACCCAGAACCCGGTGCTGCGCGAGCGGTTCTCCGGCAAGCCGGAGTTCGTGGTGAACTTCTTCGAGTTCATCGCCGAGGAGGTCCGCGAGTACCTCGCCGCGCTCGGGTTCCGGTCGCTGGACGAGGCGATCGGCCACGTCGACATGATCGACACCCGGGAGGCCGTCGAGCACTGGAAGGCGTCCGGGCTGGACCTCGCGCCGGTGCTGCACGCGCCCGAGACCCCCTACGGGGACGCGCCGCGCTGCGTCGGCAAGCAGGACCACGGCCTGGAGAAGGCGCTCGACAACACCCTCATCCAGCTCGCCGAGGGCGCCGTCGCGTTCGGCGACAAGGTCACCCTCGACCTGCCGATCCGCAACGTCAACCGGACCGTCGGCACCATGCTCGGCCACGAGGTGACGAAGAAGTGGGGCGGCGCCGGGCTGCCCGACGACACCATCGACGTCACCTTCACCGGCTCCGCCGGCAACTCGTTCGGCGCGTTCGTCCCGCGCGGCGTCACGCTGCGGCTGGTCGGCGACGCCAACGACTACGTCGGCAAGGGCCTGTCGGGCGGCCGGCTGACGCTGCGCCCGCCGGCGGACGCCGCGTTCGCCGCCGAGGAGCAGATCATCGGCGGCAACGTGATCCTGTACGGCGCCACCTCGGGCGAGCTGTTCGCCCGCGGCGTCGTCGGGGAGCGGTTCTGCGTCCGCAACTCCGGCGCCACCGCCGTCGTCGAGGGCGTCGGCGACCACGCCTGCGAGTACATGACCGGCGGCCGCGCCGTCATCCTCGGCCGCACCGGACGCAACATCGCGGCCGGAATGTCCGGCGGCATCGCCTACGTTCTGGACCTGGTGGCCGACCGCGTCAACCGCGAGATGGTCGACCTGGAACCCCTCGACGAGGGCGACGAGGCGTTCGTCAAGGACCTGGTCGGACGGCACCTCGCCGAGACCGGCTCGGCGGTCGCCGAGCGGCTGCTGGCGGACTGGGACGCCGCGGCGGCCCGCTTCACCAAGATCATGCCGCGTGACTACCGGCGCGTCCTGGAGGCGATGGCCGAGGCCGAGGCGCAGGGACGCGACGTCGACGAGGCCGTCATGGCCGCGGCACAGGGCTGAGAGAGGGGGATTCCCACATGGCTGACCCGAAGGGTTTCCTGACCGTCCAGCGGGAGCTCCCGAAGCGCCGCCCGGTGGACGTCCGGATCAAGAGCTGGTCGGAGGTCTACGAGAACTTCGGCACCGACCGGCTGGAGAAGCAGGCGAGCCGCTGCATGGACTGCGGCATCCCGTTCTGCCACCAGGGCTGCCCGCTCGGCAACCTCATCCCCGAGTGGAACGACCTCGTCTACCGCAAGGACTGGCACGAGGCGATCGAGCGGCTGCACGCCACCAACAACTTCCCGGAGTTCACCGGGAGGCTGTGCCCCGCCCCGTGCGAGAGCGCCTGCGTCCTCGGCATCAACCAGGACCCCGTCGCGATCAAGCGGGTCGAG
Source organism: Actinomadura montaniterrae (assembly GCF_008923365.1). Classification (GTDB taxonomy): domain Bacteria; phylum Actinomycetota; class Actinomycetes; order Streptosporangiales; family Streptosporangiaceae; genus Spirillospora; species Spirillospora montaniterrae. The sequence goes on along the minus strand of NZ_WBMR01000136.1, from coordinate 19,674 downwards.
GTCGAGATCATCGACCGGGCGTTCGCCGAGGGCTGGGTGCGGCCGCAGCCGCCCGCGGTGAAGACCGGCAGGAAGGTCGCGGTCGTCGGCTCCGGCCCGTCCGGGCTCGCCGCCGCCCAGCAGCTCACCCGCGCCGGCCACGACGTCACCGTGTACGAGCGCGCCGACCGCATCGGCGGGCTGCTGCGCTACGGCATCCCCGAGTTCAAGATGGAGAAGCGGCACCTCGACCGGCGCCTCGCCCAGATGCGCGCCGAGGGCACCTCCTTCAAGACCTCGGTGAACGTCGGCGTCGACATCACCGCGGACGAACTGCGCGACCGCTACGACGCGGTCGTGCTCGCGGGCGGCGCCACCGTCTGGCGCGACCTGCCCATCCCCGGGCGGGAGCTCAAGGGCGTGTACCAGGCGATGGAGTACCTGCCGCCGTCCAACAAGGTGCAGGAGGGCGACTTCGAGAAGTCCCCGATCGACGCCGCGGGCAAGCACGTCGTCGTGATCGGCGGCGGCGACACCGGCGCCGACTGCATCGGCACCGCGATCCGGCAGGGCGCCGCGTCGGTGACCCAGCTGGAGATCATGCCGCGGCCGCCGGAGGAGCGCACCGGCGCCCAGCCGTGGCCGACGTACCCGATGCTGTTCAAGATGGAGAGCGCCCACGAGGAGCTCGCCGGCATGGGCGGCGACCGGCTGTACGCGGTGTCCACCACCGAGTTCGTCGGCGACGCGGACGGCAACGTCCAGGCGCTGCGGATCGTCGAGGTCGGCGGCCCCGACACCGGCTTCAAGCCGGTCGAGGGCACCGAGCGCGAGATCCCCGCGCAGCTCGTCACCCTCGCGATGGGCTTCCTCGGCCCGCAGCGGGAGGGCCTGCTGGAGCAGCTCGGCGTCGAGCTGGACCAGCGCGGCAACGTCGTCCGCGACCGCGACTACAGGACCTCCGTCGACGGGGTCTACGCGGCCGGCGACATGGGCCGCGGCCAGTCCCTGATCGTCTGGGCGATCGCCGAGGGACGCGCCGCCGCGCACGGGGTGGACCGGTTCCTCACCGGCCACACCGCCCTGCCCTACCCGATTCCGCCCACCGCGCGACCGATAGCCTGATCCGCGAACATTCGACCGCCGTGCCTCCGGTGTCCGCCGGGGGCGCGGCGGCGTCGCGCGTACGGGGGTTCCCATGCCGACCCGGCAGATCGAGGTCACCGACTGGCACCTGGAGCAGCTCGGCCCCGCCGACCTGCGGCCCGCCCGGGTGCCCGACGTCCCCGTCGCCATCGTCCGCGCCGAGCTGCCCAGCCCCGAGCTGAGCCGCTACCTCTACACCGCGGTCGGCGGCGACCACTACTGGACGGACCGGCTCGCCTGGACCTACGACCAGTGGCTCAACTGGCTGTCGCGGCCCGGCGTGGAGACCTGGGTCGCGCACGTCCGCGGCACCCCCGCCGGGTACGCCGAACTCGACCCGCAGCCCGACGGCATCGTCGAGATCAGCTGCTTCGGGCTGCTGCCCGCCTTCACCGGCCAGGGCCTCGGCGGCCACCTGCTCAGCGTCGGCGCCGCCCGCGCCTGGGACCTCGCCACCCGCTGGGACGACCGCAAGCCCACCCGCCGCGTCCGGCTGACCACCGGCTCCAACGACCACCCCGCCGCGCTGAAGAACTACCAGGCCCGCGGGTTCCGCGTGTACGACGTCACCGTCGCCACCGGCACCTTCGACCACACCCCGCCCGGCCCCTGGCCCGGCGCCCGCTGACCGGGCGGCCCCCCGGCCGTTCAGGGCGGACCGTCCGACCCCCGCCCTACCATCGGAGGCATGGACACCGCGCTCCTGCGGCGGATGCGCCTCGCCAAGGACGCCATGGACCGCGACTGGGCCGAGCCGCTCGACGTCGCCGCCGTCGCCGCCCGCGCCGGGTACTCCCGCTACCACTTCGTCCGGCTGTTCAACGAGGCCTACGGCGAGACCCCGGGACGCTACCTGGCCCGCCGCCGCATCGAGCGCGCCCAGGAACTGCTGCGCACCGCGAACCTCACCGTCACCGAGATCTGCCTGCTCGTCGGGTTCACCAGCCTCGGCACCTTCTGCACCCGCTTCAAGGAGCAGACCGGCGTCACCCCCACCGAGTTCCGCCGCCGCGCCCGCGCCGGCGGCGGCACCGCGGTCCCCGGCTGCTTCGTCCTGCTGTGGGCCGGCGGCTTCCGCACGGACCGGCCTCGCTGATCGTCCGGGCGGCACGGCCGCAATTTTCGAGAAGCCCCCGTCCGGCGCCCGGCCCTAGCGTTGACCTCGGACGGCGGCCCCGGAGAGCCCGGCGCCGCCACCGCCGAAGGGAACCACCGAACATGATCACCAAACTCGGCATCTCCACCGTCTGGGTCCTCGACCAGGAGTCCGCCAAGGAGTTCTTCACCGCCAAGCTCGGCCTCGAGGTGCGCGACGACACCACCCTCGGCGAGGGCGGCATGCGCTGGCTCACCGTCGGCCCCAAGGGCCAGCCCGACCTCAGGCTCGCGCTCATGGTCCCCGGCCCGCCGACCATGGACCCGGACTCCGCCGAGCAGATGAGGTCCCTGCTCGCCAAGGGCGTCCTCGGCGCCGGCGCCTTCACCACCGACGACTGCGAGGCCGCCTACGAGGAGCTGTCCGCTCGCGGCGTCACCTTCGTCCACAAGCCGGAGCGCCGCCCCTACGGCATCGAGGCCGTCTTCCGCGACGACTCCGGCAACTGGTTCAGCCTCACCCAGCCGTTCGACGAGCTCGACGAGACGGCGCCCTGGAACGACTGCGCCACCTGACCCGCCCGGGACCGCCGGTCAGAGATCCAGCGTCGCCGCCAGCTCCCGCAGCACCTCCACCAGGCGCTCCACGTCCGCCTTCGTGGTGCGCCAGTTCAACGGCGCCGGCCGGAACACCGTCATCCCGCGGTACCGGCTGGTGCCCGCATAGACGCGGCCGTCCCCGAGCAGCGCCTCGCCGAGCCTCGCGTTCAGCTCGTCCAGCCGTTCCTCGGGGACGCCCGCCGGCCGGTACCGGAAGCACACCACGCACAACCGCACCGGCGCCAGCAGCTCCAGATCGGGCGCCGCCTCCACCAATGCCCCCAGATGCGCGGCGACGTCCAGATGCCGCTCCACCATCGCCCGGTACCCGTCCCGCCCGTACGCCCGCAGCGTCGCCCAGATCGGCAGCGCCCGCGCCCGCCGCGACGACTCCGGCCCCAGCATGTTGTAGTTGACCCGGTCGCCGTCCTCCTCCGGCAGGTACGCCGCGCCCCACGCCCCGAACGCCTCGCTCAGCACTCTCGGGTCGCGGACGAACGAGAACCCGCTCTCGTACGGCACGTTCAGCCACTTGTGGCCGTCCGCCGTCACCGAGTCCGCCCGCTCCACCCCCCGCGCCAGGTCCGCCGTCCGCGGCGACAGCGCCGCGAACAGCCCGAACGCCCCGTCCACGTGCAGCCACGCCCCGTGCCGCTCCGCCAGGTCCGCCAGCTCGCCGATCGGGTCGGAGTCGCCGGCGTTCACCTCCCCGAGGTTCGCCACGACCACCGCCCGGCCGCCCGCCTCCGCCAGCGCCGCGTCCATCGCCGCCAGGTCCACCCGGCCCGCGTCGTCGCGCGCGAACACCCGCAGCGTGTCCCGCCCGCAGCCGAGGATCTGCAGCGCCTTGCGGGTGCTGACGTGTACCAGCCCGCTGCTGAGCACCGGCATCGCGGGCAGCCCCGCCAGCCCCTGCGACGCCGCGTCCACTCCGTGCCGGCCCGCCCACCACTGCCGCGCGCACGCCAGCCCCGTCACGTGCGCCAGCGTCGCGCTCGGCGTCAGCACCCCGCCGAACGACGCCGGCAGCCCGAACAGCTCCTTCAGCCAGCGCAGCACCACCGTCTCCGCCCGCGCCGCCAGCGGCGACGTCAGCCACAGCCCCGCCGCCTGGTCCAGCAGCGACGCCGTCCAGTCGCCCGCCATCGCCGCCGGCGTCGACCCGCCCACCACGAAATGGAAGAACCGCGGACCGGACGAGTGCGTCGCCGCCCCCGTCCCCACCCGCACCAGCCGCTCGACCGCCGCCGGCGACCCGTCGCCGCGCTCCGGCAGCGGCCCGTCCAGCTCGTCCAGCAGGACGTCCATCGCCCGGTCGTGCACCGGACGCTCCGCCAGCCCGTCCAGGTACGGCCCCGCCGCCTCCGCGACCAGCCCCAGCGCGCGGGCCGCCATGTCACGTTCGTCCAGAGGATCGCTCATCGCCCCAGCAGACCACACGTTCCGGATCATGGAAATCGCGTCTGACGTCCCGGAACCGGCCCCCTTGTAAGGAAACGACCGGTCCGCTACGGTTCCGCCCGACCCCACGCGGGACGCCAGGGGCCCGGTCGCCCACCGCTGGGGCGGCCGGGCCCGCCGCGTCCGTTTCCTCCAAGACGGCCCCACCGCACCGCCCTACGGTGAGCGCCATGAGAACGCTGCCCGCCACCGCCCTCGCCCGCGCCTGGGAGTTCATGCGGCTCAACGCCCGCGTCATCGACCGCCGCCGCTTCGCCCTGCACTTCCACGGCGCCCCCGCCGCACCCCTCCTCGCCGCCCTCGCCGCCTACGAGAACCCCGACGGCGGCTACGGCCACGCCCTCGAACCCGACCTGCGCGGCGAGGCCAGCCAGCCCGTCCCCGCCCAGCACGCCCTCGACGTCCTCCACCAGGCCGGCGCCGACGACCACCCCGCCGTCGCCCGCATCGCCGCCCACCTCGCCGCCATCGCCACCCCCGACGGGGGAGTGCCGTTCGTCCTGCCCGCCGTCCGCGACGCCCCCCACGCCCCCTGGTGGCAGACCCCCGACGACCCGCCCGCCGCGATCAACCCCACCGCGACCCTCGCCGGGATGCTCCACCGCGCCGGATCCCGGCACCCCTGGCTGGCCACCGCCACCGCCTTCTGCTGGCGCCACCTCGACGACCCGCCCGCCGACCCCGGCCCCTACGACGTCCTCGCCCTGCTCACCTTCCTCGACCACGTCCCCGACCGCGCCCGCGCCGAAGCCGCCTTCACCCGCCTCCGCGACGCCTTCGCCGCCCACGCCCGCAGCGACCACCACGACGTCCTCGACTTCGCCCCCGCACCCGGCGGATTCGGGCACCGCCTCTTCGGCGACGCCGCCGTCGACGCCGCGCTCGACGCCCTCATCGACGCCCAGCACGAGGACGGCGGCTGGGACGTCCGCTTCCTCATCTGGACGCCCGCCACCCGCCCCGAATGGCGCGGACACGTCACCGTCGAACGCCTCCGCACCCTCCGCGCCCACAACCGCCTCAAACCCTGACCACCCCACCCCGCCACACAACGCGCCACCGCCACGCAACGCGCCCCGGCCACGCAACGCGAGCCCGGCGCGCAGCGGCTACTCGGCCGCGCAGCGCGAGCCCGCCGGGCCGGCTCGCCCGGCGCGCAGCGCGACCCTCGGCGCGCGGCGGCTAGCTACCCCGCCCGCAGCGCACGGCGGCTTACAGCAGCGTCCGGACGGGCTCGCCCGCCAGCGCTCGCACTTCGTTCGCGAGATGCGCCTGATCGGCGTAGCCCGCCGCGTACGCCACGTCGGCGAGGGGCATCCCCGAACGCGCCATTCCCAGCGCCCGCTGGAAGCGCAGCACCCGCTGCAACGTCTTCGGCCCGTAGCCGAACATCGCCAGCGAACGCCGCCGCAACTGGCGCTCGCCCAGCCCCACCGCGTCCGCCACCTCCCGCACCGAGGCGCCCGCGACGCCCGTCACGACCGCCGGGACCAGCGGATCCACCGGCTCCGCCACCGCCGCCCGCGCCCGGACGCCCGCCACCAGCACCGCGCGCCGCTCCTCCAGCGAGCCCGCCCCCGCCACCGCGTCCGCCAGTTCGTCCGCCGCACCGCCCCACAGCTCCCGCAGCGGCACCCGCGCGTCCCGCACCGCGTCCGCCGGCGCCCCCAGCACCGGCGGCGCCGCCCCCGGCCCGAACCGCACCGCCGCCATCACCGACCCCGGACGCATCGCCGCCGGCATCGGGCCCGTGTCCGGCCCCGCGACCTGGATCCCGTCCGCCGACCAGATCACGTCCACGCACCCGTCCGGCACCACCCGCTGGACGAACGGCTCCGCGCCCGCCGGCAGCGCGGCCGTCCACGAGCAGACCAGCCCCGCCCCGCGCTCGGGGACCTCGCGATAGCCCGTCGGATTCACCATTCCTGCATACCACTCGCCCGCCCGGGCAGGGGACGTCGGAGAACCGAAAGGGAGGTAACCCCACATGTCCACCGATCTCCAGGGCAAGACCATCGCCTTCCTCTGCGCCCCCGAGGGCACCGAGCAGGTCGAGCTCACCGAACCGTGGAAGGCCGTCGAGCAGGCCGGCGGCACCCCGCGCCTCGTCTCCACCCAGTCCGGCCGCCTCCAGGCCTTCGACCACCTCGACAAGGCCGACACCTTCGCCGTCGACACCACCGTCGACGTCTCCGACCACACCGAGTTCGACGGGCTCCTGCTGCCCGGCGGCGTCGCCAACCCCGACTTCCTGCGCACCCAGCCCAACGCCGTCGCGTTCGCCAAGGCGTTCTTCGACGCCGGCAAGCCCGTCGCCGTCATCTGCCACGGCCCGTGGACGCTCATCGAGGCCGACGTCGTCCGGGGACGCACCCTGACGTCCTGGCCCAGCCTCCAGACCGATCTGCGCAACGCCGGTGCGACCTGGGTCGACGAGGAGGTCAAGATCTGCGAGGAGGGCCCCAACGTGCTCGTCAGCAGCCGCAAGCCCGACGACCTCAAGGCCTTCTGCCAGGCCGCCGTCGAGGCCTTCAAGCGGTGACCCGCCGGCCATGGTCTAGACCTCTGACCTAGACCATTCGGTGAACCTTGGGCGACCGCATCCTGCACGAATATCCGTACCAACGGGTAACTAAGTACGGTTGTGACGTGACCCGTCGAGCGAAGATAGTCAGCACCATCGGTCCCGCCTGCTCCAGCACGGAACAGATCAACGCCCTCGTCGAGGCCGGCATCGACGTCGCCCGGCTCAACATGAGCCACGGCGAGCACGCCGTCCACGAGGAGGTCTACCACCGGATCAGGGCGGCCGCCGACGCCACCGGACGCGGCGTCGGCATCCTCGCGGACCTGCAGGGCCCCAAGATCCGCATCGGGCGGTTCCCCGACGGCCCCGTCCGCCTCACGCTCGGCGACGAGTTCACCATCACCACCGAGGACGTCCCCGGCACCCGCCGCGAGGTCTCCACCACCTACCAGGGCCTCCCCGGCGACGTCGGCCCCGGCGACACCGTCCTCATCGACGACGGCCGCGTCGCCCTCGAGGTCACCGCCGTCGACGGCCCCCGCGTCCGCACCGTCGTCAAGGTCGGCGGCATGGTCTCCGACAACAAGGGCCTCAACCTGCCCGGCGTCCCGGTCTCCGTGCCCGCCCTCACCGAGAAGGACGAGACCGACCTGCGCTGGGCCCTGCGCCTCGGCGTCGACCTCGTCGCCCTCTCCTTCGTCCGCACCCCCGCCGACGCCGACATCTGCTACCAGATCATGGAGGAGGAGGGCGTCCGCGTCCCCCTCATCGGCAAGATCGAGAAGCCGCAGGCCGTCGAACTCCTCCCCGAGATCGTCGCCGCGTTCGACGGCATCATGGTCGCCCGCGGCGACCTCGGCGTCGAACTCCCCCTCGAGCAGGTCCCGATGGTCCAGAAGCGCGCCATCGAACTCTGCCGCGAGAAGGCCCGCCCGGTCATCGTCGCCACCCAGATGCTCGAATCCATGATCTCCGCGCCGCGCCCCACCCGCGCCGAGACCTCCGACGTCGCCAACGCCGTCTTCGAGGGCGCCGACGCCGTCATGCTCTCCGGCGAGACCAGCGTCGGCCAGTATCCGATCGAGTCCGTCCGCACCATGAGCCGCATCGTGGAGACCGCCGAGCAGGCCACCCTGCACGCCACCCACACCCTGCAGCGCATGCCCGAGACCGTCGGCGGCGCCATCGCCCGCGCCGCCGCAGAGGTCGGCGCGATCGTCGGCGCCGAGGCCCTCGCCGCCTTCACCATGTCCGGCGAGACCGCCCGCCGGCTGTCCCGCTACCGCTCGCCGATCCCGCTGCTGGCCTTCACCTCGGTGCCCGCCGTCCGCGGCCGCCTGGCGCACGTCTGGGGCGTCGAGACCTTCATCGTCCCGCAGGTCGACCACACCGACGCGATGTTCCGCCAGGTCGAGCAGGCCCTCCTCGAGCTCGGCCGCTGCCAGAAGGGCGACAAGGTCGTCGTCGTCGCGGGCTCGCCCCCCGGCACCCCCGGCTCCACCAACGCCCTCCAGGTCCTCAACATCGGCGAGAGCCACTGACCCGCGCGCCCGACCGGCCGCCGCCCCGCCAGGGCCGGCGCCCGGCCGGCCGCGCGCGGACCGCGTCTTGATCACCGCCGGGTCTCAATTCCACGACGCTCCGGCCACCACGCCAACCCTCAGTACTCGGCCCCCACGAACTCATCGAGCCGAGCCACCGCCTCCCGCTTCGCCACGGAGATGTTCTTCGCGTTCATCTGCGTCCACGCGATCCCGAGCCGGTCGAACGCATCGGTGAACAACCGCTGGATGTCCATCGAGACGTTCGTGAAGTTGTAGCGCGGATACTCGTGCCACCGGTCCCCGTCCTTGAGGCGTCTGCGCACGCGGTTCATGCTCCGGCAGCCGTCCGAGTGGATCAGCCCCCGGACGAACTCCTCGGTGTGCTCATTCACGAGCTCCCGCTGCCACCCGGCCAGTTCGATCTTCCGCGTGTGCTTGCGCCCCGGCCCATGCTGCGGGAACAGGCACGGCCAGTGCTTCGACTGGCTGTTCACATCGACCGCTCCGGGAGTCGGGCGCCGGGCGACCTTGGATAGTGGCATGACGGTCGCCATCGCCTGCTCTGCGGCGTCGATGAGGCCGGGCCAGGCAGCACAGCAGGTCAAGGTGAGGTGCGGTGGCGGCTGATCAAGCTTGCGGGGGCGTCCCGCCTACGCGATAGGCAGCAGAACCTGGAGGCATCCACCGTTCGGGGCGCGCGAGTCGGAATCCAGTGGCGGAAGGGCTCGGAGCGGGCGAGATGTCGCCTATGAGAGGAAGTGCCCCGAGTGGGATTCGAACCCACACTTTATGGCTTTTGAGACCATCGCCTCTACCGTTGGGCTATCGGGGCTTTTGTCCGCTTCGTGCGCGGCTCTCCCCCTGTGCAGGTCGGGGAGGGGTGACGGGGACCAGGGTAGCGGGTTTCGGTAGGGTCGGGGGCGTGGAGAGCGCTCGGCGAGTTGTGATCGCGGAAGACGAGGCCCTGATCCGGCTGGACCTGAAGGAGATGCTGCAGGAGGACGGCTACGAGGTCGTGGGCGAGGCCGGGGACGGGGAGACCGCCGTCCGGCTGGCCGGCGAGCTCAAGCCCGACCTGGTGATCCTGGACGTGAAGATGCCCGTCCTGGACGGCATCTCCGCGGCGGAGCGGATCTCGGCGGACCGGATCGCGCCGGTCGTGATCCTGACGGCGTTCTCCCAGCGCGAGCTCGTCCAGCGGGCGACGGAGGCCGGTGCGATGGCCTATCTCGTCAAGCCGTTCGCCAAGACCGACCTGACGCCCGCCATCGAGATGGCGGTGAGCCGGTACACCGAGCTGCGGGCGCTGGAGGCGGAGGTCGCGGGGCTGCAGGAGCGGCTGGAGACCCGCAAGGTGGTGGACCGGGCGAAGGGGCTGCTGCAGGAGGCGCACGGCTGGTCGGAGCCCGAGGCGTTCCGGTGGATCCAGAAGACCTCGATGGACCGCAGGCTCACCATGAGGGCCGTCGCGGAGGCCGTGGTGGCGGGCGCCACCGGCACCGCGGGCGGCGGCGCCGGTGGCGGTGCGAACGGCGAGGGCGAGCCGTCCGCGGGCTGACTTCCTGCCCTGTCACCCCGCGCGTTGTCAAGATCCAAACCGCCGGTCGCGGACCGGCCATGCTCGGCACGCTCCGTAATCGTCCCTGGCAAAACGGGGGAACCGATGGGCACAGGGGCGTAACGAAGCAATAACCCTTCGATCCGGGGGTGCTGTTCTGGGTCGGGTCGACGGTGTACGACATAGCTGGTCCCCGAGTGACCGATATCTCCTCCCGGGAGCGGTCGGCGTCGGGGCATGACTCGTACCCGATCCGGTGCGGATCCGGATGTGAAAGGTTGGGCACCTTGCGGCGCAACAGGATGAGGGTGACCGGCGCGATCGCGCTGGGAGCGGCGATGGCGCTGGGCGCCGCCGCGTGCGGCTCGGGAGACAGCGGCGGGGGCAAGGATCTGACGATCGCCTACATCGGTGTCCAGACCGGCGACAACTCCCCTGAGCTCGGGATCAACATCTCCAACGGGGTGAAGCTGGCGATCGACCAGTACAACGCCACGAACCCCAAGAAGAAGGTCAAGTTCAAGATCTACGACACCAAGGGCGACCCGGCCGTCGCGCCCGGCCAGGTGCAGAAGGCGATCGACGACGACGTCACCGCGGTCGTCGGCCCGGTGTTCTCCGGCGAGTCCAAGGCCACGGTCCCGAGCCTGGAGGAGGCGGAGATCCCGAACATCTCCCCCTCGGCCACCTCCACCGCGCTCGGCAAGAACGGCTGGAAGTTCTGGCACCGGCTGATCTCCAACGACGACGCGCAGGGCCAGGTGGACGGCGACTTCATCGTGAAGACGCTGGGCGCCAAGAAGGTCTTCGTCATCGACGACAACCAGGAGTACAGCGTCGGCCTGGCCGACAAGGTGTTCTCCGCGGTGCAGGCGGCGGGCGTGACCCCGCAGCGCGACAAGATCGACCCGAAGGCGACCGACTACTCCAGCACCGTCAACAAGGTGAAGGCGGCCAAGCCGGACGCGATCTTCTTCGGCGGGTACTACAACGGCGGCGACAAGCTGCTCAAGCAGCTGCGCGACGGCGGCGTGACCGCCAAGTTCGTCTCCGACGACGGCGCGCTCGACCAGAAGCTGGTCGACGGCGCCGGCACCAAGCAGGCGGAGGGCGCGCTGGTCTCGTGCGCCTGCCAGTCGATCAACCCGACGGCCGACAACCCGGCGGTCGCGAAGTTCATCAACGACTACAAGACCGCGTTCCACAAGGACCAGGGCACGTACTCGGCCGAGGGCTACGACGCCACGAACGCGATCCTGGACGCCTTCAAGGCGGGCAAGACCACGACCAAGGACGTCAACGACTACCTGAAGACGGTGAACTTCCAGGGCGTGTCGAAGCCGGTCAAGTTCGAGCCGAACGGCGAGATCCAGGTCAAGACCATCTACATGTTCCAGGTGGTCGACGGGAAGCTGAAGTTCCTCGGCGACGCCTCCAAGGTCAAGCCCGAGTGAGCTAGGCCCGCCACGACGCAGGACGGACGCCGGTCCTCCGGCGCGGGGCGGGAGCGCCACAGCGCTCCCGCCCCCTCTTTCTTGAGGAACCCTCTGTGCTCCACGACTTCACATCCCAGTTCTGGGCGAACACGGTCGACGGGCTGACCGTCGGTTCGATCTACGCGCTGGTCGCGCTCGGCTACACGATGGTCTACGGCGTGCTCCGGCTCATCAACTTCGCCCACTCCGAAATCTTCATGATCGGCACGTTCGGCGGGCTGACCCTGATCCAGGTGGTCGGCTTCGACAACGGCCCCTACACCGGCATCGCCCTGGTGGGCGTGCTGCTGGCGTGCCTGGTGGCGTCGATGGTCGCCTCGGGCGGGGCGGCGCTGCTGCTGGAGCTGGTCGCCTACCGGCCGCTGCGCCGCAAGGGGGCGTCGCGGCTGGCGGCGCTGATCTCGGCGATCGGCGCGTCGCTGTTCCTGCAGGAGCTGTTCGCGACGACGGTGATCCCGCACTTCTTCGGGCACGGCGGCGGCCGCGACCCGATCCACGTGCCGGACCTGATGAAGAAGGAGACGCTGTTCTCGATCGGGTCCGGGGACGTCCGCAACGACAAGCTGCTGATCTTCGTGGCGGCGATCGTGATGATGATCGTCCTGGACCGGTTCGTGAACGCCTCCAAGCTCGGCCGCGGCATCCGGGCCACGGCGCAGGACCCCGAGACGGCGGTGCTGCTCGGGGTGAACATCGACCGGGTCGTCGTCGTGACGTTCGTGGTCGGCGGCCTGATGGCGGGCGCGGCGGGCTTCTTCTTCGCGCTGCTGTACCAGCAGACGATGTTCAACATCGGGTTCATCCTCGGCATCAAGGCGTTCACGGCCGCGGTGCTCGGCGGCATCGGGAACCTGCGCGGCGCGCTCGTCGGCGGGTTCACGCTGGGGCTGATCGAGAACTACGGCGGCTCCATCTTCGGCTCCGAGTGGAAGGACGTCATCGCGTTCACGCTTCTCGTGGTCATCCTCCTGTTCCGTCCCACCGGCATCCTCGGTGAGTCCCTCCAGCAGGCGCGCGCATGAGCGACAACACGAACAAGACAGCGAACACGGCGGGGTGGCGCGGCGCGCTCTCCGGTCCTCTGGAGGCCGTCCGCACGCACTGGGACCGGGCGCCGGGCTGGGAGCGGTGGGCGGTCTACGTCCTGCTGATCATCGGTGCACTGTTCCTGCCCTACGAGGGGCTGGCGCCGGTGATGTCGCCGGAGTCGGCGTGGTCCACGATCCTGTTCTATCCGATCGGGATCTACGTGCTGCTCGCGCTGGGCCTGAACGTGGTGATCGGGTACGCCGGCATGCTCGACCTCGGGTACGTGGCGTTCTGGGCGATCGGCGCGTACACGATGGCGACGATGGCGGTGAAGCACGGGATCGGGTTCTGGCCGCTGCTGCCCTGCGGGATCGTGCTGGCGGCGGTGTCCGGGGTGATCCTGGGCGCTCCGACGCTGCGGTTGCGCGGCGACTACCTGGCGATCGTGACCCTGGGCTTCGGGGAGATCGTCCGGAAGGTCGCGGAGAACACGAACTGGCTGGGCGGCACGCGCGGGATCAACAACATCCCGCACCCGCCGAGCCACGAGGGCGTGTGGTTCGCCGGGGTCGACCTGTTCACCTACAAGATCAGGGACGCGCGGCCGTACTACTACCTGCTGGTCGCGGTGATCGTGCTGGTGGTGATCTTCTCGAAGCGGCTGGAGGCCAGCCGGATCGGGCGGTCCTGGACGGCGATCCGCGAGGACGAGGACGCGGCCGAGATCATGGGCGTCCCGACGTTCAAGTTCAAGCTGCTGTCGTTCGCGACGGGCGCGGCGATCGGCGGGGCGGCGGGCGTGGTGTTCGCGGCGAAGACGAGCTACGTCGCGCCGGCGAACTTCCCGTTCCTGCTGTCGGCGACGATCCTGGCCGCGGTGGTGCTGGGCGGCGCGGGCAACATCCCGGGCGTGATCGTGGGGGCGTTCCTGGTGGCGTGGCTGCCGGAGCGGTTCCGCGGGCTGGCCGACTACCGCGACCTCGCGTTCGGCGCGATCCTGGTGGCGATGATGATCTTCCGTCCGGAGGGGCTGATCCCGTCGAGGCAGCGCAAGGCCGAGATGGCCGAGGGCGGCGGAGGGATGGGCCATATGGGCGCCGAGATCGACACGTCCGGCTCGGAGGCCGAGGTGGGGAGCAGATGAGCGAGGTGACCGGTGCCGCGGGCGGCAAGGCCGGCGGCGCCCTGCTCGAGCTGTCGCAGGTGACGATGCGCTTCGGCGGCGTCGTCGCGCTGAACGCGGTCGACCTGACGGTCCGCGAGGGCGAGATCTTCGCGCTGATCGGGCCGAACGGCGCGGGCAAGACGACGGTGTTCAACACGGTGACCGGGGTGTACCGGCCGACGTCGGGGGAGATCAGGTTCGCGGGCGGCCGGCTGAACGGCCTGAAGCGGTACCAGGTCACCAAGCGCGGCGTCGCGCGGACGTTCCAGAACATCCGGCTGTTCCCGAACATGACGGCGGAGCAGAACGTGCAGGTGGGCGCGGACGCGCACCACAACGCGGGGCTGGTCAGCGTGACGTTCGGGCTGCCGCGGCACCGGCGGGCCGAGCGCGAGGGCAAGGCGCTGGCGCGGGAGCTGCTGGACTTCGTCGGGGTGTCGCACCGCACGCACGACATGGCGAAGAACCTGCCGTACGGCGACCAGCGGCGGCTGGAGATCGCGCGGGCGCTGGCGACGGACCCGAAGCTGCTGCTGCTGGACGAGCCGGCCGCGGGGATGAACCCGGCGGAGAAGAACTCGCTGATGGAGCTGATCCGCAAGATCCGCGACAACGGCCGGACGGTGCTGCTCATCGAGCACGACATGGGCCTGGTGATGGGGATCAGCGACCGCGTCGCGGTGCTGGACTTCGGACAGAAGATCGCCGACGGGCTGCCCGCCGACGTGCAGAACGACCCGAAGGTGATCGAGGCGTACCTGGGGGCTCCGGCCGATGCTTCTTGAACTGAAGGACGTGCACGTCCACTACGGCAAGATCGAGGCGCTGAAGGGCGTGTCGCTGCAGGTGGACGAGGGCGAGATCGTCTCGCTGATCGGCGGTAACGGCGCCGGGAAGACCACCACGCTGAAGACGATCTCGGGGCTGCGGTCCTGCTCGTCGGGGTCGGTGTTCTTCGAGGGCGCCGACATCGGGTCGATGCCGGGGCACAGGCGGGTGCTCGCGGGGATCGGGCAGGCGCCGGAGGGCCGGGGGATCTTCCCGGGCATGTCGGTGCACGAGAACCTGCTGATGGGCGCGTACGCGCGCAAGGACGACCACTCCAAGGAGCTGGCGGAGGCGTACGAGCTGTTCCCGCGGCTGGCGGAGCGGCGCTCGCAGGCGGCGGGCACGATGTCGGGCGGCGAGCAGCAGATGCTGGCGATCGGCCGGGCGCTGCTGTCGAAGCCGAAGGTGCTGCTGCTGGACGAGCCGTCGATGGGCCTGGCGCCGATGCTGGTGCAGCAGATCTTCTCGATCATCGAGGAGATCAACCGGCGCGGGACGACGATCCTGCTGGTGGAGCAGAACGCGCAGCAGGCGCTGCGGCTGGCGCACCGGGCGTACGTGCTGGAGACGGGCCGGATCGTGCGGTCGGCGCCGGCGTCGGAGCTGCTGGACGACCCGCAGGTGCGGGCCGCCTACTTGGGCGGCGACGTGGGCGGCGGCGACACCGGCGACACCGCCGGCGCGGAGGGCGAGGCCGGGAAGGTCGCGCTCGGCAAGACCGCGCCGGAGACCGGAAAGGCGGACGGCGAGGACGCGCCCGACGCCGAGTAGCAGGCCCGAGAGGGACGTCTCACCGCGACCCCGGGGCGGGGCCGCCGTTCACCGCAACGGCAGCTCCGCCCCGGGGTCGTGCTGTAGCGGGACGCCGAGGTCGTCGGTGGGGTCGGCATAGAGCCGCAGGGCCCTGATCTGAGCGTCCTTGGGGATGTCGTACATCAGGTCGAACTCGATGCGGTCGTGGGAGCCGAGCTCGATGTCGGTGGGCTGCCGCTTGACCCGCATCGCGTTGACGTCGGGCGGGTAGGCGCCGCGCGAGGTGACGAGCAGCTGCCGGTCGAGGTCGATCTTGTGGAACGTCGCGTAGCGGTTCTCGGCGAGCATCCGGACGCGGGCGAAGCCGCCCAGGCGGGACGGCAGGTCGGCGTGGCTGCCGGTGATGGTGGTGAGCCCGGAGCTGAGGCCGATCGCGGCGAACGCGACCCGCCCGTCGGTCACCTCGCGGTAGGGGAGAGGACGTTCGCCATCGCGGACGGCACGGGCGGGGACGCGGTAGTGGCTCTCATCTTCGCCGCCGCACGCCGATGCAAGCGGGATCAGCGGGGCGAGGGCGAGGAGGGCGGCGGCCGAGCGCCGTCGCGCCGTGCGGAGGCGTCCTGCCGGAAGGGGCCGCATGATCGGCACCGTAGGACGGCGTCTCCGGCGTCCGCCAGATCGCGGGGCGTCCTGGGACCGTCCCGTGATCTGCGTCCGGGCCCCGGGACGTGCCGGGCCTGGGATCACCTTTGGGGCCGTACGGCCCTCGCGGGCGCGTGCGTTGTCTACTCGGTGATCCCAGGCCGTTCCGATCCACGCTACAGACCCCGGCCGGTCCATCGCAAAGAAAGCCGCGGATCGGGCGCGCGGCGGGACGGCGTCTCACGAGGCCGGACGCCCCCCGCGCGCCCCCGGCCGACCGTGCCCGAGGGTCAGGTCGCGGGCGCGTCGCGGAGCATGCAGGTGAGCCGGGCCGTGCACACCCGGCGGTCCTGCTCGTCGGTGATGACGATGTCGTAGGTGGCGAGCGTCCGGCCGCCGTGGGCGCGGGTGGCGACGCCGGTGACGTACCCGTCGGTCGCGGACCGGTGGTGGGTGGCGTTGATCTCGATGCCGACGGCGATGCGGCCCGGCCCGGCGTGCATCGCCGACCCGGCGGACCCGAGCGTCTCGGCCAGCACGCAGGACGCGCCGCCGTGCAGCAGCCCGTACGGCTGGGTGTTGCCCTTGACCGGCATGCGGCCGACGACGCGTTCGGCGGACACCTCCAGGTACTCCACGCCCATCGCCTTGGCCAGGTCGCCGCGGGACTCGATCCCCTCCCCGGAAAGGATCTTCGCGGCCAGGTCGTCCCGGCTCAGGCCGTCGGTGTCGCTCACTTACGCCTCCACAAAACTGTCGTACGCGCAGACTAGAGTCCTGGTGTGGCGAACGAACCAGCGACCCCTGACAAGCGTGACCGGCTCCTCCTGCTCGACGGGCATTCCCTGGCCTACCGCGCGTTCTTCGCGCTGCCGGTGGAGAACTTCTCCACCACCGACGGGCAGCCGACGAACGCGGTGTACGGCTTCACCTCGATGCTCATCAACGTCCTGCGCGACGAGCAGCCCACCCACATCGCGGTGGCGTTCGACCGCAGCGAGCCGACCTTCCGGCACGAGCAGTACGTGGAGTACAAGGCGGGGCGGCAGAAGACGCCCGACGAGTTCCGCAGCCAGGTCAGCCTGATCTTCGAGGTGCTGGACGCGCTGCGCATCCCGCGGATGTCGGTCGCGGGGTTCGAGGCCGACGACATCATCGCCACGCTGTCGGTGCAGGCCACCGAGGCCGGCCTCGACACCCTGATCGTCACCGGCGACCGGGACGCGTTCCAGCTCGTCAACGAGCACGTCACGATCCTGTACCCGGTCAAGGGCGTCTCCGAGCTCGCCCGGATGGACCCGGCCGCCGTCGAGGCCAAGTACGGGGTGCCGCCCGAGCGGTACCGGGAGCTCGCCGCGCTGGTCGGGGAGAGCAGCGACAACCTGCCGGGCGTGCCCGGCGTCGGCCCGAAGACCGCCGCCAAGTGGCTGGTCAAGTACGGCGACCTCGACACCCTCGTCGCGAAGGTCGACGAGATCAAGGGCAAGGCCGGCGACAACCTGCGCGAGCACCTGGCCGGGGTGCTGCGCAACCAGCAGATCAACAAGCTCGACACCAGCGTCGGGCTGGAGCTGACGCCGCCGCAGCTGACCATGGGCCAGTGGGACCGCGACGAGATCCACACCCTGTTCGACTCGCTGCAGTTCCGGGTGCTGCGCGAGCGGCTGTACTCCTCGCTGTCGGCGGCGGAGCCGGAGGCCGACGAGGGCTTCGAGGTGCAGGTGGACGCGCTGGAGCCGGGCGCGCTCGGCGCCTGGCTGGACGCCAACGGCGGCACCCGGCTCGGCGTCGCCGTCACCGGCTCCTGGGGCCGCGGCACCGGCGAGATCACCGCGCTCGCGCTGGCGTCCAAGGACGGGCCCGCCGTCCACCTCGACCCGGCGGAGCTGATCGAGGACGACGAGCGCGCGCTCGCCGCGTTCCTCGCCGACCCGTCCCGCCCGAAGGCGGTCCACGAGGCGAAGGGCCCGATGCTGGCGCTCGCCGCGCGCGGCATGCGGCTCGACGGCGTCACCAGCGACACCGCGCTGGCCGCCTACCTGGCGCTGCCGGGGCAGCGCACGTTCGACCTCGCCGACCTCGTCCTGCGCTACCTGCACCGGGAGCTGCGCAGCGAGACCGAGGACTCCGGGCAGCTCACCCTGGACGGCTCCGGTGAGGAGGAGGCCGCCGAGGCCCTCGCCGTCCGCGCGCGCGCCGTCACCGAGCTGGCCGACGTCCTCGACAAGGACCTGGAGAAGCGCGGCGCGACGCGGCTGCTGCACGAGGTGGAGCTGCCCCTCGTCGGGGTGCTGGCCGACATGGAGCGCGCGGGCATCGCCGTCGACGCCGACCACCTCGCGGGCCTGTCGGCGTCGCTCGGCGGGCAGGTGAAGGAGCAGGAGCAGCAGGCCCACGCCGCCGTGGGGCACGAGTTCAACCTCGGCTCGCCGAAGCAGGTGCAGCAGGTGCTGTTCGACGAGCTGAACCTGCCGAAGACCAAGCGCACCAAGACCGGCTACACCACCGACTCCGAGG
Source organism: Actinomadura montaniterrae (assembly GCF_008923365.1). Classification (GTDB taxonomy): domain Bacteria; phylum Actinomycetota; class Actinomycetes; order Streptosporangiales; family Streptosporangiaceae; genus Spirillospora; species Spirillospora montaniterrae. Next base: position 1,334 of record NZ_WBMR01000136.1, on the reverse strand, counting down.
CCCTCACCACCCTGCTGGAGAAGGACGGCCACCCGGTGCTGGAGCACATCCTGCGCTGGCGCGAGGTCGCCAAGCTCAAGAGCATCGTCGACTCGCTCATCCCGATGGCCGACGACGCGGGCCGCATCCACACCACGTTCAACCAGATGATCGCGGCGACGGGGCGGCTGTCGTCCACCGACCCGAACCTGCAGAACATCCCGATCCGCACCGCCGAGGGCCGGCAGATCCGCGAGGCGTTCGTCGTCGGCGGCGGCTACGAGTCGCTCCTCACCGCCGACTACTCGCAGATCGAGCTGCGGATCATGGCGCACCTGTCGGAGGACGAGGCGCTGCTGGAGGCGTTCGGCACCGGCGCCGACTTCCACACCATCACCGCGTCCCGCGTGTTCGGGCTGCCGCCCGAGCAGATCGACTCCGAGCTCCGCGCCCGCATCAAGGCGATGAACTACGGCCTGGCGTACGGGCTGTCGGCGTACGGCCTCTCCCAGCAGCTGCGGATCTCCCCGGACGAGGCGCGCGGCCTGATGGAGGAGTACTTCCAGCAGTTCGGCGGCGTCCGCGACTACCTGCGCGACATCGTCGCCAAGGCCCGCCAGGACGGCTACACCGAGACGATCCTCGGCCGCCGCCGCTACCTGCCCGACCTGAACTCCGACAACCGGCAGCGCCGCGAGATGGCCGAGCGGATGGCGCTGAACGCCCCCATCCAGGGCTCCGCCGCCGACATCATCAAGGTCGCCAGCCTGAACGTCGACCGCGCCCTGCGCGAGGCCGGCCTGACGTCCCGGATGCTGCTGCAGGTCCACGACGAGCTGGTGTTCGAGGTCGCCGCCGGCGAGCTCGACGAGCTCACCTCGCTCGTCCGCGACCAGATGGCCGGCGCCTACGCCCTCCGCGCGCCCCTCAGCGTCTCCATGGGCACGGGCCGCACCTGGCAGGAAGCAGCGCACTAGCCCGCCTCGCGCCGTTCGGGTGCCCCGCGTCCTTTTGGGCGCGGGGCATTTTTTCATGGGCGCCGTCGGGGGCGCGCGGGCGGGGTGTCCGGGTTTACCGGGGGGTTTCGTACTTGGTGCGATCCGGGGCGGCGGTGGAGGGGTCTGTGGAGATCATTCGGGTACGCCGGTGGGTGTCCGTTGATGTCCGGGGGGTCGTACGCTGTCCCCCTGGTCCTGTTCGGGTCTACCGGCGGGGGAAACGTGCCTCTCCTTCACAAGATCGCTGGAGTTGTGGTCGTCTGCGCCGTGATCCTGGGGCTGACGCTGCCAGGGGAGCGGCGCGGGCGCGAGAAGGACGCCACGGCGGCGCGGGCCGGCGCCAGTGCGCGGGCCGCG
>NZ_WBMR01000135.1 GCF_008923365.1 Actinomadura montaniterrae | reverse complement strand
GTGCTCGTCCCGCCGGCCGCCGCGCCGGCCGCCGCGCCGGGCCGGCACGCCCGCGGCTTCGACCTCCGGATCGCCACCTACAACACGTGCGGGCACGGCTGCCTGCCGACGAAGCAGGAGTGCATCGACACGATCGGCCGCGACTGCGCGACCAAGCTCGAGCCCTGGGCGGACGGGCGCGCCGCGAAGGTCGCCGACGACATCGTCCGCGCCCGCGCGGGCGTCGTCGTCACGCAGGAGATCGGCAACAACCCCACGCCGACCCAGCCCGGGGTGGACGTCGAGTCGTTCCGCGCGCCGCTGACCGCCGCGATGCGGGCGCGCGGCTACGCCGAGGCGCCCGCGGACTACGCGGGGACCCGCAACCCCTGGTACGGGTACCCGCTCAAGTCGGGCGCGGGCCGGTTCACCTACTACGACCCCCGCCGGTTCTCCGACAAGGACGAGCGCGGCCGGGCCCTCCCGCACGACCTGCTGTGGCTGCCCGACTCCACCGAGATCTACGGCAAGACGATGACCTGGAACGTCCTGCGCGAGCGCCGCACCGGTACCCGGTTCGTCGTCGTCGACATGCACCTGGAGTACCGCAAGAACGGCGCGACCGACCCCAACGGCTGGACGAAGAACTGGGACCAGGTCCGCTACGCCGACGCCACCCGCACCGTGCAGTACCTCACCCGCGACAACGCGTCCACGCGGCGGCTGCCGATCGTGTTCGCGGGCGACATGAACTCCGCCTCGAAGGAGGACGGCGCCAGCGCCTACGACGCGTTCGCCGACCTCGGCTACGCCGACTCCTTCGAGGCCGCACCGGCGAACCGGCGCGCGAACGCCGAGTACGCCTCGTTCAACGGCGGGACGATCCCGCTGCCGAAGTCGGAGGACAAGATCGACCACATCTTCGTCAAGGCCGGGACGCCCGTCCGGCAGTGGACGCTCGTGCCGCAGACCACCGCGCAGGCGGGCGAGCCCCGCGACCTGCTGCGCTCCGACCACAACCTGGTGAACGCCACCGTGAGGATCGAGGGGCCCGCCCGATGACCACCGCCGCGAGCGGACGCTCCCTGGCCGCCGAGCTCCGCAAGGCCGACCCGGCGCTGTCCCGGTTCGACCCGCTGGACCGGATCCTCGTCCACGACGACTTCAACACCGGCACGCACGGCTGGATCGAGCTGCTCGGCAACTACGACGGGCACGGGAACCTCGACACCGTCGACGACCACATGCGCGACTTCCGGCCGCCGCAGCTCAGCTCCTGCAACTTCTTCGACGTCGGCACGCACGGCGCGATGTCCGGGACGTACGCGCTGAAGGTCGCGACCCGGCCGCTCGCCGGGCACACCGGCGTCGCGATCCGCCGGCTGACGATGGCGGGCCGCGGCCGCGTGCAGTTCGAGGCGTACCTGACGTTCAAGACCGAGGCGGCGTCGGAGGAGAACCAGGCGGCGGCCAAGGCGGGCGCGGGGGAGTGGGACGCGAACCTGCACCCGTCCGAGCAGCAGTTCGGCGCGTTCACCATCGCGACCGACATCTGCGACGGCGTCCGCTACCACTGCGTCGCCCGCTACCTGAACACCGACCTGGACAACAACCTGCGGCGCGAGTGGGTGTACCCCACGGTGCCGGAACCGACGCCGCGCGAGCACTTCGAGGGCAAGCTGAAGCTGCCGCCCACCGCCGACTTCACCGCCCCCGACCCGGACGACTGGAAGGCGTTCGGCGGGCCGCAGGAGCTCTGCTACAACGAGGTGCCGACCAAGGTCAACTGGCACTACGTGCGGTGGCTGATCGACACGAGCACGCGCTCCAACATCGAGCTGCAGGTCAACGACACCGTCTACGACATGCGCGACGTGCCCGTCCCCCCGTACGACGAGGAGTACGGGTCCCTGCAGAACCTGCTCAACTTCTACGTCTCGGTCAGGACGCACACCGACGTGCGCAACTTCCTGTACCTGGACTCGGTACTGATCTCGGTGGACTGGTGAGGAGCCCCGGCAGCATGCGCGAGTCGTTCACGGCCGTCCTGGAACGCAACCGCACCCTGGCGGGCGAGTTCGCGACGGAACCCTACGAGGCGGCCTGGGCCGCGGAGGCGCGCTGGTTCGTCCGGACGCTGAAGCGGACCGGCGCCGGCACCCGGCTGCGGGTGACGACCCAGATCTCGCCCGACGGCCTGCACTGGTGCGACCTCGACGCGGGCCGCGAGATCACCGGCGACCTGGAGAGCTGGGAGTCGGCCGGCTTCGGCGGCTGGCTGCGGCTGAAGGGCACCGTCGAGGGCGGCGGAGCCGATGCCGGCGCGGCCGCCGCCACCGTGATGATCTATCTCGCGCTGAAGAGCTGAGGGAGCGCCGCCATGGACCTGCGAAGGCGCGAGTTCCTCGCGCTGGCCGGCCTCGGCGCCTCGGCCGTGGCGCTCGGCGGCTGCGGCGTGGCGGGCGCGGGCGGGGCCGCGCCGCGCGGGTCGCTGCGCGCCGCGTTCGGGCAGCCGGTCACCGACCTCGACCCGTACAACGCGGGCACCGCGGTGGACGAGGCGTCGCTGATCGTCAAGCGGCTGGTCTTCGACACCCTCGTCCGCCGCGACGCGGCCGGCCGGCTGGTGCCCGGCCTGGCCGCGTCGTGGCGGCGCGAGAACGACACCACCTGGGTGTTCCGGCTGCGGTCCGGCGTGCGGTTCCACGACGGGAGCCCGCTGACGGCCCGCGACGTCGTCGCCTGCCTCGACCGGACGAAGGCGGTCAAGTCGGCACAGAGCGCGCTGTGGGCGACGGTGAAGTCCGCGCGCGCCGACGACGACACCACGGTCACGTTCGTCACGGACGGGCCGATGGGGACGCTGCCGGTGAACCTGACGCTGCTGTTCATCGTCCCGGCGCGGCTCGTCGCCGATCCGGCGCAGAAGCGCCGCCCCATCGGCTCCGGGCCGTTCCGCGTCACCGGGTTCACCCCGTCCACCGACGTCGAGCTGGCCCGCTTCGACGGGTACTGGGCGGGGCCCGCCCGGCTCCCCGGCATCTCGATGCCGTTCATCGCCGAGACGTCCAGCGCGATCACCGCGCTCCGCAACGGCGACGTCGACCTGCTGTGGCCCGTCCCGTCCGACCAGCTCGGCGAGGTGAAGGGCAAGCACGGCGTGCGGGTCGCGTCGGTGCCGAGCTGGACGTACTACCTGACCTGGTTCAACTGCGGGCGCAAGCCGTTCACCGACCCGCGCGTCCGGCGGGCCATGGTGCAGGCCCTCGACATGGACGAGATCGTCGGGAAGCTGTTCGGGGCGGGCGCGCAGCGGATGGACGCCCCGATCCCGTCGACGGTGTTCGGCCACGCCGCGCAGCCGCCCTACGCCCACGACCCCGGCGCCGCCCGCAAGGCGCTGCGCGACGCGGGCCTCGGCGACGGCTTCGAGACCACGATGATGTGGTTCGACGCCACCGGCCCGCTCGCCCGCGAACTCGCCCAGTCGATGATCTCGGCGTGGAAGGACGTCGGCGTGACCGTCCGGCCGCAGAGCATCGAGAAGGCCCAGTGGCTCCAGCGCCTCAACACCCTCGACTGGGACATGGAGCTGCAGACCAACACCGTGACGACCGGGGACGCGGCCTTCACCCTCGGCCGCCTCTACACCTCCAAGGCCAACCGGATGGGCTACAAGAACCCCGCCCTCGACAAGATCCTCGCCGAGGCCGGGCAGGCCGCCGATGCCGGCGACCGCGCCCGGCTGTACGCCGACGCGTGCAGGATCGTCTGGGACGACGCCGTCGGGGTCTTCCCCGCGGCGCTCACCACCGCCTACGGCCTCGGCACCGGGATCACCGGGTTCACGCCGGCCGCGAACAACCAGCCCGACCTGTCCACGGTCACGAGGAGGACGCCATGACGCCGCGCCGCCGGGCCACCCTGCGCGACATCGCCGCCGCGCTCGACCTGTCGGTCAACACCGTGTCCCGCGCCCTCGCCGGCAAGGACGCGGTGAGCGCCGAGACCCGCGAACGGGTCCGGGCCGAGGCCGACCGGCTCGGGTACGTCCCGAACACGATGGCGCGGTCGCTGGTGCTCCAGAACGCCATGACGATCGGCCTGGTCATCACCAACCCGTCCAACCCGTTCTACGCCCGGCTCATCAGCGCGATCGAGGAGCGCGGCCGGGTGCACGGCTACTCGCTGATGCTGATGGTCACCGAGGACAGCGCCGACAACGAGCGGCGCGTCGCCGAGGAGCTGATGCGGTGGGGCGTCGACGGCGTCCTCGCCGTCCCCGTGCAGCACGGCATCGACCACTGGGAGCGGCTCGGCAAGTCGGGCACGCCCGTCCTGCTGCTGAACCGCGACCTGCCCGGCCTCGACGCCGACCTCGTCGGCGTCGACTACTACGACAGCGCCCGCCGCGCCACCGAGCACCTCGTGGACGGCGGCGCCCGCGAGCTGTACCTGGTCGAGGAGGACCTGGACATCTCGCCGGTCAACGAGCGGATCCGCGGCTTCCACGCCGTGCTCGCCGAGCGCGGCATCGCCGTCCGCGACGACCACGTCCTGCGGGTGCCGACCCGCCGCCGGGAGGCCAGCTCGCAGCCCTGGGACCCGATCGACTCCTACGCGGTCGGCCGCCGGCTCGCCGACCGGATCGAGCCCGGCTCCGCCGTCCTGGCCGGCAACGACTACTTCGCGCTCGGCCTGTACCGGGCGTTCACCGAGCACGGCCTGTCCATCCCCGGCGACGTCGCCGTCGCCGGGCACGGCGACCACCCGTTCGCCGCCTACCTCGCGCCGCCGCTCACCACCGTCCGGCTGCCCGCCGCGCGCGTCGGCACGACCGCCGTCGACCGGCTGCTGGAGCGGATGGCGGGCGCCCCGCCCGCGGACGCCCCCGCCCGCACGCTGCTGGAGGCCGACCTCGTCGTCCGCTCCTCGACGGCGGGCCCCTCGGCCGCCCGGACCGGGGGGACGTCCTGATGGGCCGCTTCCTGCTCCGCCGCGCCGGCCAGGCCGTCCTCGTCGCCTGGGGCGCCGTCACGCTCGTGTTCGTGGTCGTGCGGGTCGTCCCCGGCGACCCCGCCACCCTCATCCTCGGCCCGGACGCGAGCGCCGACCAGCTCGCCTCCGTCCGCGCCGACTTCGGCCTCGACAAGCCCCTGTGGCAGCAGTACCTCACGCACATGGGCGAGGTGCTCCACGGCGACTTCGGCGACTCCTGGCGGCTCGGCGGCGGCGCGATGAGCGCCACCCTCGACCGCTTCCCCGCGACCCTCGAACTCGCCGCCCTCGCCCTCGTCATCACCCTCGCCGCCGGGTTCCCGCTCGGCATGCTGTGCGCGCGGCGGCCCGGCCGGATCCTCGACGCCCTCGTCTCCGCCGGCTCCCTCGTCGGCCAGGCGCTGCCGTCGTTCTGGCTCGGCATCGTGCTGATCCTGCTGTTCGCCCGGCAGCTGCACTGGCTGCCCAGCACCGCGGGCGGCGGCCCCGAGGCGGTGATCCTGCCGTCGGTCACGCTCGCGCTGCCGTTCGTCGGCTGGCTCGCCCGGCTCGTCCGCAACGGCGCCCTGGAGGAGATCGGGAAGGACTACGTCCGCACCGCCCGCGCCAAGGGCACCGGCGAGGGAGCCGTGCTGTACGTACACGTCGCCCGCAACATCGCGCTGCCCGTCGTGACCGTCCTCGGGCTGCTGATGGGCAACTTCATCGCCAACGCCGTCATCGTCGAGGTCGTGTTCTCCTGGCCCGGCCTCGGCTCGCTGATGGTCGACGCCATCACCAACCGCGACTACGCCGTGGTCGAGGCCGCCATCGTGACGATCACCGTCTGCTACATCGCGCTGAACCTCGTCGTCGACGTCCTGTGCGTCGCCCTCGACCCGCGCCTCACCCCGCAGAACGCATGAACGGGAGCACACCATGAGCGCCATCGCCGCCGCGCCCCCGCAGGCCGCGGCCGAGCCCCGCCGGCGCCGGCTGCCGGCGCGGGCGTGGATCGGGCTCGCCGTCGTCGGGCTGTTCGTCCTGGCCGCGCTCCTCGGACCGGTCCTGATGCCCTACGACCCCGTCGCCACCGACCTGCCGCACCGCCTCCTGCCGCCCGGCTCGCGGCTCGGGGACGGGTCGGTCGCCTGGCTCGGCACCGACCAGGTCGGCCGGGACATGCTCACCACCCTGCTCGCCGGCAGCCGCGTCTCGCTGCTGGTCGGCGCCGCCACCGTCCTCGCGGGCGGCGCGGTCGGGCTCGTCGCCGGGCTCGTGTCCGGGTACTTCGGCGGCTGGGCCGACGCCGTCCTGTCCCGCGTCGGGGACGTCCAGCTGGCGTTCCCGTCGATCCTGCTGGCGATCCTCATCGCCGGGGTCCTCGGCCCGAGCGTCACCAACGTCGTCATCACTCTCGCCGTGACCCGCTGGGTGGTGTTCGCCCGGGTCGTGCGGGCGTCCGCGCTCGCGACCCGGGACCTGGAGTTCGTCGACTCCGCCCGCGTCCTCGGCGCCGGCCACCTCCGGATCCTCGTGCGGCACGTGCTGCCGTCGTGCTGGCAGCCGCTGCTGGTCGCCGCGACCGTCCAGATCGGCCTGGTGATGGTCGCCGAGGCGTCGCTGAGCTTCCTCGGCCTCGGCATCCCGCCCGACCAGGCCTCCTGGGGCGCGACCGTCGCGGCGGGCCGCGACTACCTCGGCTCCGCCTGGTGGATCTCCACGATGCCCGCGATCGCGCTGGCCGCCGTGGTCACCGGGGTCGGCCTCGTCGGCGACGCCTTCCGCGACCTCGCCGACCCCCGGGCCCAGCTCTGAGAGGCACCCCATGACCATGTCAGCCGTCCACCCCGCCCCCACCCCGCCCGGCGAGGACGCCGCCGCCGAGCTCCGCGACGTCCACATCGGGTTCCGTTCCGGCCGGCACGTCACCCCCGTCGTCCGCGGCGTCACGCTGCGGCTGCTCCCCGGACGCGTCCTGGCCCTCGTCGGCGAGTCCGGCAGCGGCAAGAGCCTCACGTCCCTCGCCCTCATCGGGCTCCTGCCGCCCGGCGCCGAGATCACCTCCGGGAGCGTCGTCCTCGGCGGCGACGACACTGCGGGCTTCACCGCCCGGCAGTGGCGCGAGGCGCGCGGCAGCCGGGTCGCGATGGTCTTCCAGGACCCGATGGCCGCGCTCAACCCCGGCTTCGCCGTCGGCCGCCAGATCGCCGAGCCGTTCCGGCGGCGCCTCGGCGCGAGCCGCCGGGACGCGCGCGAGCGGGCCGTCGCGCTGATGCGCGAGGTCGGCATCGCCGACGCCGAGACGCGCTACGGCGACCATCCGCACGAGTTCTCCGGCGGCATGCGGCAGCGCGCCGTGATCGCGATGGCGCTGGCGCTCGGCCCGTCCGTCCTGCTCGCCGACGAGCCCACCACCGCCCTCGACGTGACCGTCCAGGCGCAGATCCTGCGCCTGCTGGCCCGCCGCCAGCAGGAGGCGGGCCTCGCCACGCTGCTGGTCTCGCACGACCTCGGCGTGGTCGCGCGGATGGCCCACGAGGTCGCCGTGATGTACGCGGGGCGGATCGTGGAGCAGGGGCCGCTGGACGCCGTCTACACGCGTCCCGCGCACCCGTACACGCTGGGCCTGCTGCGGGCCATGCCGGACGGGAAGGAGGAGGGCGGCCGCCTGACCCCGATCGCGGGGCTGCCGCCGGATCCGCGCCGCCCGCCCGGCGGCTGCGCCTTCCATCCCCGCTGCCCGTTCGCGACGGACGTGTGCCGGACCGAGGACCCGCCGCTCGCGGGCTCCGGCGGCCGGTCCGTCGCCTGCCACCACGCCGACGAGGTGCGCGCCGCCCACAGCGGCCCCGACAGTGCCGCCCACGGCGCCCCCCAGAGCGGCCCCCACAGCGCCGCCCACAGTACCGAGGAGGACCGATGACGGCGACCGCGCACGACACCGCCGCACCGGCCGGGGACGCCGAGGTCGTCCTGCGGGCCGCCGGCCTGGAGGCCGGCTACCAGCGGCCCGGCCGGCACGGGTTCGGCCGGCGGCGGGTGCCCGTCGTCGCCGGCCTCGACCTGACCGTCCGGGCGGGCCGCACGGTCGGCGTCGTCGGCGAGTCCGGCTGCGGCAAGTCCACGCTCGCCCGCGCGATCGTCGGGCTGATCCCCGCGTTCGCCGGGACCATCGAGTTCGCGGGGACCGACCTCGCGTCGCTGCCGCGCCGGCGCCGCCGCCGCGTGGCCCGCGACGTGCAGATGGTGTTCCAGGACCCCTACACGTCGCTGAACCCGCGCATGACCGTCGCCGCGGTCATCGCGGAGGGTTGGCGGGTCCATCCCGGCATCGTGCCGCGCGACCGCGAGGACGCCGAGGTCGCCCGCCTGCTGGACCTCGTCGGCCTGCGGCCCGAGCACGCCGCGCGGCGCCTGCACGAGCTGTCCGGCGGGCAGTGCCAGCGGGTCGCGATCGCCCGCGCGCTCGCGCTGCGGCCCCGGCTGATCGTGTGCGACGAGGCGGTGTCGGCGCTGGACATGTCGGTCCGCGCGCAGATCCTCAACCTGCTGGCGGACCTGCAGGCCGAGCTGGGCGTGGCGTACCTGTTCATCTCCCACGACCTGGACGTCGTCCGGCACATCGCGGACGAGGTCGCGGTGATGTACCTCGGCACCGTCGTCGAGCAGGGCACCGCTGAGCAGGTGTTCGGCGACCCCCGGCACCCGTACACGCGGGCGCTGCTGTCGGCGGTCCCGTCGGTGCGCGACCGGCCGGACGACGCCGCACGGGAGATCGTCCTGGAGGGGGAGGTGCCGTCGCCGGCGGCGCCGCCGAGCGGGTGCAGGTTCCGCACCCGCTGCTTCATGGCCGCCGAGAGGTGCGCCCGGGACGTGCCGGAGCTGATCGTCCGGGAGGGGACGGCGCATCCGGTCGCCTGCCACTTCGCGGACGCGGACACCGGCACGGACACGGACGCCGGGACGGCGTCTAGCGCTCGGTGACAAGGCGCAGCCCGAAGCCGATGAAGGCGATGCCGGTGAGCTGCTGCAGGCGCCGCTTGACGGCCGGGCGGGCGAGGGCGCGGCGGGCCGCGCCCGCGGCGCCCACCACGAGCCCGAACCACAGCAGGCCCTCGGCGGTGTGGATCGCCGCGAACGCCATGCTCGTCCCGAACACCGGCGCGCCGTGCGGGACGAACTGGGGCATCAGGCTCATGTAGAACACGCCGGCCTTCGGGTTCAGCAGGTTGGTGGTGAACCCGGTGCGGAACGCGGCGAGCCCGGAGACCGGCGCGTCCGGTTCGGCGGCGGACCCGCCGCCGGGCCGGCGGCGGGTCCGCCACAGCGCCTGGGCGCCCAGCCAGAACAGGTAGCAGGCGCCCGCGACGCGCAGCGCGTCGAACGCGAGCCGGGACGCGGCGAGCAGCGCGGTCAGCCCCGCCGCGCTCGCGACCGCCCAGGTCAGGCACCCGGCCGCGACCCCGGCCGCGGCGAGGTAGCCGGTCCGGCGGCCGGCGGTCACCGTGGTCCGGACGACGAGCATCGTGTCCAGTCCCGGGGTGACGGTGATGACGGCCGCCACCGCGGCGAAGGCAAGACAAGCGGTGAGCATCCGGACATTCTGCCAGGAATGTTCCCGCCCTTCGGGGGAACGGCGGCCGGGTCCCCTTTGATTGGATCGGAGCATGGCTGACACCAGGAAGATCGGAGACCTCCACGTCCACCCGCTGTCGCTCGGCGGCAACGTGTTCGGCTGGACGGCGGACCGCGACACCTCGTTCGCGATCCTCGACGCCTACGCGGCGGCCGGCGGCGACTTCGTCGACACCTCCGACTCGTACACGGCGTCCGCGCCCGGCAACGTGGGCGGGGAGTCCGAGACGATCATCGGCGACTGGATGGCGGAGCGCCGCAACCGCGACGACATCGTGGTGGCCACCAAGGTCGGGCGGCACCCCGGCCGGCGCGGCCTCGCGCCCGCGAACATCCGCGCCGCCGCCGACGACTCGCTGCGGCGGCTGCGGACCGACCGCATCGACCTCTACTACACCCACTTCGACGACCCGTCCGTCCCCGTCGAGGACATCATGGGGACGCTCGACGAGCTGGTCCGCGCGGGCAAGGTCCGCGAGATCGCCGTGTCCAACATCGAGCTCGACCGGCTGGAGGCGTCGCTGGAGTTCAGCGAGCGCGAGGGCACGGCCCGCTACGTGGCGATCCAGCCGCACTACAACCTGGTGTCCCGCGACACCTACGAGGGGCCGCGCCGCGCCCTCGCCGAACGCCACGGGCTGGCCTGCGTCCCGTACTACGGCCTGGCGTCGGGGTTCCTGACCGGCAAGTACCGTCCGGGTGCCGAGGTGGACAGCCCGCGCGCCGGCCGGGCGGGGGAGTACCTGAAGACCGAGCGGGGGCGCCGGGTGCTCGCCGCCCTCGACCTGGTCGCGGAGGAGCAGGGCGTGCCCGTCGCGACGGTGGCGCTCGCGTGGCTCGCCGCGCAGCCGACCGTCGCCGCGCCGATCGCGAGCGCCCGCACGCTGGAGCAGCTCCAGCCCTTGCTCCAGGTGTCCCGCACGACCCTCACCGGCGCCCAGCTGGCCGCGCTCACCGACGCGTCCGCCTGATTTCCGGTCCCAGGTCGGAAAAGTCGGGATGTACCGTTCCATCCCGTGCCCCCACCCGACTTCCTGCTGATCGGCGGCCTGGCCGCGCTGCTCGGCGCCATCGTGCAGGGCAGCGTCGGCCTCGGCGTCGGCCTCGTCGCCACCCCCATCGTGACGATGCTGTTCCCGTCCCTGATGCCCGGCTCGATCCTCGTCATCGCGCTGGCCCTGCCGGTCGCGACGCTCGTCCAGGAGGTCCGGCACGTCGAGATGCGGGGCCTCGGCTGGGCGTTCGCCGGACGCCTCGCCGGGACCCCCGCCGGGGCCTGGCTGGTGGCCGCCGCCCCGGACCGCGTCCTCGGCGTCGTCCTCGGCGCCGTCGTCCTCGCCGCGCTCGCCGTCACGACCTGGTCCGGTGAGGTGCCCCGCAACCGCCGCACGCTCGCCGTCGCCAGCGCCATCTCCGGCACCACCGCCACCGCGTCCGGCATCGGCGGCCCGCCGATGGCGCTGCTCTACCAGCGCGAGAGCGGCCCCCGCGTCCGCGCCACCCTCGCGGTCTTCTTCATCGCCGGCGCGCTGCTGTCGCTCGGCACCCTCGGCGCCGCCGGCCGCCTCCCGGCCCGCCAGGTCACCGCGGGCCTCGCGCTGCTCCCGTTCGTCTACGCCGGCTTCTTCGCCGCCGGCCCGCTGCGCCGCTACCTGGACGCCGGCCGCCTCCGCCTCGCGCTGCTCATCGTCGTCGGGACGTCCGCGATCGTCCTGATCGTCCGTAACCTGATCTGATGCGCCCCACCAAGGCCGACCTCGAGGCCGCCCGCGACCGCCTGATCCCCGACGTCCTGCCCCCGGACGGCGCGCCGCTGCGGGTCCTGTTCAGCGGCATCAACCCGGGCCTGTACTCCGCCGCGACCGGCCACCACTTCGCCCGTCCCGGCAACCGGTTCTGGCCCGCGCTGCACCGCTCCGGGTTCACCGACCGGCTGCTGCACCCGTCCGAGCAGGACCTGCTGCCCGGCTACGGCCTCGGCATCACCAACATCGCGCCGCGCGCCACCGCCCGCGCCGACGAGCTGACCGACGAGGAACTGCGCGACGGCGGGCGTCGCCTCACCGCGCTGGTCGAGCGGCACCGCCCCGCCTATCTGGCCATATGCGGTGTCACGGCCTACCGCACCGCGTTCGGCCGTCCCCGCGCCGAGATCGGCCCGCAGGACGAGGCGTTCGGCCCCGCGCGCCTGTGGATCCTGCCCAACCCGAGCGGGCTGAACGCGAGCTGGCAGCCCGACCGGCTCGCCGCCGAGTTCGCCCGGCTCCGCGAGGCCGCCGACGCCGCCGGCGCCGTCAGGACGACGAGTGGTCGAGCGCCGCGGTCGCCGCGAACATCGTGCTGATCTCGGTGACGAGCGCCGGCTTCGGCTCCCACAGGCCCGGGCTGCGGCCGAGTGCCACGATGGGCCGGGGCAGGGCGCGGACGCCGCCGAGATGCCAGTGGTGCGCGCCCGGGTCCGCCCACGGGCCGCAGTCGCAGGAGCCGCCCCGCACGGCGGCGGAGCAGACCCCGTCGAGCTCGGCGACGGCGATGATGGCGCCGATGGTGGCGAGCGGGTCGCGCGGGTCCCAGCCGGCGGCCTGGATCAGCGGCGAGTCGCACGCCTTCAGGTCGACCCGCATGGAGGCGTGCACCAGGAGCGGGCCGCGGTAGGCCGTCGGCGCGCTCTCGTTCGAGACGCTCTTCCCGCCACGCGCGATCGCGAACGCCCACGGCTGCTGAACGCTCAACGCCTGCACGCGGTCACCTCCTGTCGGCCCGAAGCGTGATCGCGCGGGTCCGGCGGGACGGTCGCCGCCGGGTTTCCGCGCGATGATGCCCGAGAGGCTAGGCGCATCTTCGCGCGATTGCCAATGCGGGAGGCGAGCGGCTCGTGCGAGGCCATTCCGATCCCCTTCGATCACCAGTGTGACGCGCGAGGACGGTGTCCGGTTGACGGATCACCGGGACGGAAGGGACGTCCCGGCGGCGCGTTCCGGCGGCACGGAAGGGCGCCCCGGCGTGCTCGCCGGGGCGCCCTTTTCCGGCGCTTGTCAGCCCTTCAGGGCACCCGCCATCAGCCCGCGCATGAAGAACCGCCCGAGCAGCAGATACACCAGCAGGGTCGGCAGGGAGGCGAGCAGCGCCTCGGCCATCTGCTGGTTGTACTGGACGGCGACCGCGCCCGACCCGGCGGTGTTGTTCAGCATCACCGTGACCGGCCAGCTGTCGGGCGCGCCGAGGAACACCGCGAACAGGAAGTCGTTCCACATCGAGGTGAACTGCCAGATCACCGTCACCGCGAACGCGGGCCCCGACACCGGCACGATGATCGACCAGTACGTGCGGATGATGCCCGCGCCGTCGACCCGGGCCGCCTCGATCAGCTCGCCCGGGACCGTCACGTAGTAGTTCCGGAAGATCAGCGTGCAGATCGGGATGCCGTAGACGACGTGCGCGAGCACGAGGCCGCGGATCGTCCCGACCAGGCCCATGTTCGTCAGCAGCCCGGCCAGCGGGATCATCACCGCCTGGTACGGGATGAACATCCCGAACAGGAACAGCGTGAACACGGCGTCGGCGCCGGGAAAGCGCCACTTCGACAGCACGTACCCGTTCAGCGAGCCGAGCACCGCGGAGATCAGCGAACCCGTCACCGCGATCTTGACGCTGTTCTCCAGGCCCGGCTTCAGCGCGTCCCACGCCGAGCTCCACCCGGAGGTGCTCCAGTGGTGCGGCAGGTTCCACGCGCTGCTCGGGTCGGCCTCCTGCAGCGGCTTGAAGCTGGTGACGACCAGGACGTACACCGGGATCAGGAACAGGATCACGAACGCCAGCAGCACGACCGGCCGGGCGATCCGCAGCGCGCGGGCGCCGGCGCCCGCGCCGGCCGGGGGACGGGCCGTGCTCGCCGCGGTCACCGGTTCCGCTCCGTCCGCACCGACCACACCAGGTACGGGATCACCAGCAGCGCCACCGCGAGCAGCAGGTAGGTGGCGATGGTGGCGCCGTTGGCGGGGTCGTGCCGGTCGAAGATCTCCACGTACGTCGCGATGGCCGGGACGTAGGTGATGATCTGCTTGCCGGCGATCGCCATGATCAGGTCGAACACCTTCAGCGAGATGTGCCCGAGGATGATCAGCGCCGACAGCGTCACCGGGCGCAGCTGCGGGAAGACCACGTACCGGTACACCTTCCACTCGGACGCGCCGTCGACGCGCGCGGCCTCCCGCAGCTCCTCGGGGACGCTGCGGAACCCCGCCAGGTACAGGGCCATGACGTAGCCGGACATCTGCCAGATCGCGGGGAGCGCCATCGCGGCCATGCCCCAGGACGGGTCCTGCCACCAGTCGTTCGCCAGCCCGCTCAGGTGCAGCTTGTCGAACAGCTGGTTGAACCCGACGGCGCGCTGCGGCGGCGCCGGGTTCATCAGCCACCGCCACACCACGCCGCTGGCGATGAACGACACCGCCATCGGGAACAGGTAGACGACCCGGAACGACGCCTCGCCCCGGATCCCCTTGTCCATCAGGAACGCCAGGAACGCGCCGAGCAGGAGGGCGCCGAGCACGAACACGGCCGTGAACAGCAGCGCGTGCTTCACCGCGCCCGGCCAGCTCGGCTGGTGCCACAGGTCGACGAAGTTCTTGCCCTTGTCGAACCCGTACGGCGACACCTCGTCGTGCTTGCCGCTCAGCGCCACCCTCGTGTTCCAGAAGATCAGCCCGTAGACGAACAGGCCGATCGCCACGATGGACGGCGAGACCAGCAGCAGACCGGGCAGCCACCTCCTGCTCCGGCGCAGGTTCCACCGGCGTCCGGTGCCCGCTCCCGTCACTGACCGCTGTTCTTCGCGGCGGCGACGAGCTGGGACTGCAGCTTCCCGACGTCCTTGCTCTGCAGGAACAGGCCCACCGCCGTGTCGATGTCGGTGTGCTGCTTCTTGCTGGCGTTGACGCCGTGCCAGAACGAGCCGGCGAGCTTGGTGGCCGGGTTGTTCCACTGCTCGAACGCGTACTTCAGGTAGCCGGTGCTGTACAGGCTCTTGTCGGCGTCCTTGCGCGCCGGGACGGAGCCCTTCTTCGGGTTGAAGAGGTCCTGACCCTCGCGGCTGGACACCTCCTTCAACCACGCCAGCGCCCCGGCGTGGTGCGGCGCGCCCTTCGGCAGCGTGAAGCTGTCCGACAACCACAGGTAGGTGCCGTCGGTGCCGGGGGTCGGCGCGTACTTGAAGTCGGTGTCGAGCTTCTTGCCGAGGCCGTTCGGGGCACTGCCCACGAAGTAGCCGTAGGCCCAGTCGCCCATGATGTTGAACGCGGCCTTGCCGTCCACGACGGCCTTCGCGGCGCCCTGCCAGTCGGTGGACGCGGCCTCGGTGGTCGTGTACTTCAGGATCTCGGCGTAGTCGTTCAGCGCCTTCGTCATCGCCGGGGAGCTCCAGTCGGCGCCCGGCTTCCACAGCGCGTTGTAGGCGTCGGTGCCGAGGTCGCCGAGCAGCACGTTCTCCAGCAGGTGGTCGGCGGTCCACTGGGCGCCGAGCGACAGCGGCACCTTCTTGGTCTTCTCCTTGACCGCCTTCAGGTCGGCGATGAACTCCGGGATCGACTTCGGCGCGTCGGAGATGCCGGCGTCCTTCAGGATCCCCGGGTTGTACCAGAGCATGTTGGACCGGTGGATGTTCACCGGCACCGAGTAGATGTGGCCCTTGTAGCTGATCTGCTGGAGGAGCTGCTGCGGGTAGACCGACTTCAGGTTGTTCTCGTCGTAGAAGGAGTCCAGCGGCTCGATCTGCCCGGCCTTGATGTAGTCGAGCAGCTCGGCGCCCGCGTGCCCCTGGAAGGAGTCCGGCGGCTTGCGGTTCTGCAGCCGGCTCGCCAGCACCGCCTGCGCCTGCGTGCCCGACCCTCCGGCGATCGCGGCGTTGATGAACTTCGTACCGGGATTCTTCTTCTCGAAGTCGGCCTTCATCGCGGCCAGGCCGTCGGCCTCGCCGGGACCGGTCCACCACGAGAAGACCTCGACCTGGGACTTGTCGTTGTTGCCCTTGTTTCCGTTTCCGCCGCACGCCGACAAGGCGAGCGCGCCGGTCATCGCGACGGCCGCGAACGCCGTCCAGCGGTGCCGGGGAGCACGTCCTAGCATCGTCCGTCCCTTCGGTAACCCCCGGGGTAAGCAAGCGTCCGTTCGGGACGTGACCGGGTCAACACCGGGGACGGAAAAGTGATCACTCGGTTACCGGGCCGGGGCCGGCGCGCGGCGCGCGCCGGCCCCGGCGGAATGGTCCTTCGGACGCGGCTCCCGGACCGCCTCCCGCGGCTACCAGCCGAGGGCGGGCGGGAGCGTCGCGGTGCCGGCGTCGGGCCACTCGTGCGGCTCGCCCAGCGGGGCCAGCTCGGCGAGCTGCAGCCGGTACCACGGGGAGGCCTCCGGCCGCGCGGCGAGGTCGAGGCACTGCCGCCACGTCCACCACTCGGCGTCCTCGACCTCGTCGGGGTTGCGGCGGACGGGCGTGCCCGCGGGGACGTCGGCGCGCACCACCGGGCAGCGCTCGTTCTCGAGGGTGCCGTCCTCGGCGACGGCCCGGTACTGGAACGCCGGCAGGACGGATGTCAGGGACACGCCGGAGATGCCCAGCTCGTCCTGCAATCGCCGCAGCACGGCGTCGCGGAGCCCCTCGCCCGGCCCGGGATGGCCGCAGCAGCTGCCCGTCCAGACGCCCGGGAAGGTCCGCTTCGACAGGGCGCGGCGAGTGATCAGAACGCGACCCTCCGTGTCCACCACATAGCAGGAAAAGGCCAGGTGGTACGGCGTGTCTCTATGGTGACTCGCGGCCTTGGGGGCGGTTCCGACCGCCTCGTCATCCGCGTTGAGCAGTACGATCTCTTCGACGGCCATGCTCTTTTCCTACCCCATCGGCCCCGCCGGGGTCAGTCGTTTCACACCCGGCGGGCAGGTCCCCTCCGGCGCGTCGCGGGCGAACCGGGATTAAACTCGGAACGGCCCGAGCCAGGGGAACCGGTCCCCGACGGAGGAGTTGACACGCGTGAGCCTGCTGGAGTCGATCAAGGGTCCCGACGACCTCAAACGACTGGACGCCGCGCACCTGTCGAGCCTCGCGGACGAGATCCGCGACTTCCTGATCGACGCGGTCGCCAAGACCGGCGGCCACCTGGGCCCCAACCTCGGCGTGGTCGAGCTCACCATCGCGCTGCACCGGGTGTTCGACTCGCCCCGCGACAAGATCCTCTGGGACACCGGGCACCAGTCCTACGTGCACAAGCTGCTCACCGGCCGGCACGACTTCACCCTGCTGAAGCGGCGCGGCGGCATCTCCGGCTACCCCAGCCGGGCCGAGTCCGACCACGACGTCATCGAGAACTCGCACGCCTCCACCGCGCTGTCCTACGCCGACGGCATGGCCAAGGCGTTCGAGCTGCGCGGCGAGGGCGACCGGGTCGTCGTGCCCGTCGTCGGCGACGGCGCGCTCACCGGCGGCATGTGCTGGGAGGCCCTCAACAACATCGCCGAGGGCAAGGACCGCAAGGTCATCATCGTCGTCAACGACAACGGCCGCTCCTACTCGCCGACGATCGGCGGGCTGGCGAGCCACCTCGCCGCCCTGCGCGTCACCCCGACCTACGAGCAGGCCCTCGACCTCGTCAAAAGGACCGTTCCGAGGGCGCCCGTCGTCGGGAACGTCGCCTACGAGGCGCTGCACGGCATCAAGAAGGGCCTCAAGGACATCCTGCAGCCGCAGGCCATGTTCGAGGACCTCGGCCTCAAGTACGTCGGCCCCATCGACGGCCACGACGAGCAGGCCGTCGAGCACGCGCTGCGCAAGGCGCGCGCGTTCGGCGGGCCGGTGATCGTGCACTGCATCACCCGCAAGGGCCACGGCTACTCGCCGGCGGAGAACGACGAGGAGGAGCAGTTCCACTCGCCGGGCCCGTACGACCGCGAGACCGGCGTGCAGAAGCCCAAGGGCCGCATCTGGACCGACGTGTTCAGCGAGGAGATGGTCGAGATCGGCCGGGAGCGCCGCGACGTGGTGGGCATCACCGCCGCGATGCTGCACCCGGTGGGGCTCGCCGACTTCGCCGCCGCCTACCCGGACCGGATCTACGACGTCGGCATCGCCGAGCAGCACGCGGTGACGTCCGCCGCCGGGCTCGCCCTCGGCGGCCTGCACCCGGTCGTCGCGGTCTACGCCACGTTCCTGAACCGGGCGTTCGACCAGGTGCTGATGGACGTCGCGCTGCACGGCCAGGCGGTCACGTTCGTTCTCGACCGGGCCGGCGTCACCGGCGACGACGGGCCGTCCCACAACGGCATGTGGGACCTGTCGCTGCTCCAGCTCGTGCCCGGCATGCGGATCGCCGTCCCGCGCGACGGCGCCCGCGTCGCCGAGCTGCTGCGCGAGTGCCTCGCGGTGTCCGACGGCCCGACCGCGCTGCGCTTCCCCAAGGGCGCCGTGGCCGCCGACCTGGACGCCGTCGACCGCATCGGCGCGATGGACGTGCTGGCCCGCCACCAGGGCGCCAACGGAGCCGACGTGCTCATCGTCGCGGTCGGCGCGATGGCGACGCCCGCGGTCGAGGTCGGCGAGCGCCTCGCCGCGCAGGGCATCGGCGCCACCGTCGTCGACCCGCGCTTCGTCAAGCCCCTCGACCCGGCGCTGCCGGCCGCGGCCGCCGCGCACAGCATGGTCGCCGTGGTCGAGGACAACGGCCGGGTGGGCGCCGTCGGCGACGCCGTGGCCCGCCTGCTGCGCGACGAGGGCGTCGACACCCCGGTCCGCACCTTCGGCATCCCGCAGGAGTTCCTCGACCACGCCAAGCGCGACCTGATCCTCGCCGACTGCGGCCTCACCCCCCAGGACCTGGCCCGCGACATCACCGAGGCCGTCGCCCGCGTCACCGCGACGGACGCGCACGAGCCCGCCACGTCCGACTGACGCCCCGCCGCGTCAGATGCCCTCGGCGGACAGCAGCTGCCAGAAGTGGGTGATGGACGCGGCGCGGGTGCCGAGCTCGCGGCCGGAGTAGGTCCACCGGCCGCGCAGCCGCCAGGGCCGTCCGGTGCCGTCCTGCACGTAGACCTGGAGCGGGAAGCACGCGTCGTGGGCGCGGATGACGCCGGCCGGGTCGACGGACGGGGCGAGCCGGGGTTCGCCCTCGCACCGCACGCCCATCACGGACGTGCGCGGGTCCTGGCGCAGCAGGCCCTGCGTCAGGTCGTACACGAGCACGGAGACGTAGTCGGGTCCGAGCCACCTGAGGTCTGGCACCGTCTCGGGAGGGGGGAACCCGTACAGTTCTGGACCGACGGTCACACGCGCACGGTAGCGCTCCGTGCACGCTTTCGTCACTAGTTTCCCGGCGGGTTCTTCCGTCTCATCGGTCCTGCCCGGGCCCGGCGGCGCAGGCCGGAGGCGGGGACCACCGCGCGGCTACCCGTCCCCGCGGCAGGCCGACGTCATCGCCTCCCACCTGGCGAGCTTGACGCGTTCGCCGCGGTCGAGGCTGCGGGCGAGGGCGATCTCGGCGGCGTCGAGGTTGAGCCAGTCGGCGTAGGTGACGACGGGCAGCCCCCGCGCCTCGAGCAGCTCCTCGACGGTGCGCTTCGGCGCCGTGTCGGTGCCCTCCAGGTCCGCCAGGAGGTTACGGACGGTCTCCGCCGCGTCGGACTTGTTGGTGCCGACGACGCCGGACGGGCCGCGCTTGATCCACCCGGCGACGTACTCGCGGGGGACGGGGGAGCCGTCCGCGGCGAGGATGCGGCCGCCGTCGTTCGGCACGGTGAAGGACCGCTCGTCGAACGGCACGCCCGTCAGCGGGACGCTCTGGTAGCCGACCGAGCGCAGCACCAGCCCGACCGGCAGCGTCTCGAACTCGCCGGTGCCGGTGACGCGGCCCGACTCGTCCAGCGCGGTCTTCTCCAGCTTCAGGCCCTCGACGCGGTCGGTGCCGAGGATCTCGGCGGGCGCGCGCCAGAACCGGACGTCGATGTGGCGGGCGCGGCCGGCGGCGGGCTCGCCCGTCCAGGCGTTCAGCACCTTGACGTTGCCGCGCACGTGCCGGTCCTTCTCGGCGAGCTCGGCGCTGGCGGGGTCGAGGTCCATGTCCTCGGCGCTGACGTGGATGCTCGCGTTGGGCAGCTCGCCCAGCTCGCGGGCCTCCTTGGTGGTGAACTTCGCCTGCGCGGGCCCGCGCCGCCCGATCATGTGGACGCGCTTGACCCGGCTGTTCGACAGCGCCTCGATGACCTGCTCGGGGACGTCGGTGGAGCGCAGCTCGTCCGCGGTCTTGGCGAGGATCCGGACGACGTCGACGGCGACGTTGCCGACGCCGATGACGGCGACCTCCTCGACCGACAGGTCGAAGGAGTGGTCGGCGGCGTCGGGGTGCCCGCAGTACCAGTTGACGAAGTCGGTGGCGGCGATGCTGCCGGGCAGCTCCTCGCCGGGGATCCGCATGTGCCGGTCGACCATCGCGCCGGTGCAGTAGATGACGGCGTCGTAGCAGTCGAGGAGGTCGGCGCGGGTGAGGTCGCGGCCGAGCTCGATGCAGCCGAAGAACCGCACGGCCGGGTTCTCCAGGACCCGCTGCAGGTAGTTGGCGATCGACTTGATCGACGTGTGGTCGGGCGCGACGCCGTAGCGGACCAGGCCGTACGGGGTCGGCAGCCGGTCGAACACGTCCACCCGGACGTTCCCGTCGGTCTGCTTCACGAGGGCCTCGGCGGCGTAGATGCCGGCGGGCCCGGAGCCGATCACCGCGACGAGCACAGGGGATGCCATGCGCGTATTGTGCCGACCCGCACGGCAAAAGAACACCGTGACACCGGTCACGAGACCCTTTAACGGCCTTCGCGTGCGCCCTGTCAGGATCGCCCGGACGCGGCGGCGGCGAGCCCGACGCGGCTGTGGTGGCGCCCATAGGCGAAGTAGATGATCGAGCCGATCGCCATCCAGGCCAGGAACCGGTACCAGGTCTCCAGCGGCAGGTTGATCATGACGAAGAGGCAGCCGAGCACCGACAGGATCGGGATCACCGGGACGAGCGGGGTGCGGAACGCGCGCGGCAGGTCGGGGCGGGTGCGGCGCAGGATCAGCACGCCGACCGACACCAGCAGGAACGCGAAGAGCGTGCCGATGTTGACGAGCTCGGCGAGCTTGGCCAGCGGGATGAAGCCGGCCAGCACGGCGACGATGCCGCCCATGATGACGGTCGACAGCCACGGGGTGCCGAACCGCGGGTGGATGACCGACAGCCACGGCGGGAGCAGCCCGTCCCGGCTCATCGCGAAGAACACCCGGCTCTGCCCGAGCAGCAGGATGAGCACGACGGCGATGAGGCCGACGACGGCGCCGACGTCGATGATCGTGGCGAACGCGGAGTGCCCGACGGCCTTGAACGCGTCCGCGAGCGGCGCGGCGTCGGACAGCTTCTTGTAGTTCTGCATCCCGGCGACGACGGTCGACACCGCCGCGTACAGCAGCGCGGTGATGACGAGGGAGCCGATCAGGCCGAT
Source organism: Actinomadura montaniterrae (assembly GCF_008923365.1). Lineage (GTDB taxonomy): Bacteria > Actinomycetota > Actinomycetes > Streptosporangiales > Streptosporangiaceae > Spirillospora > Spirillospora montaniterrae. The sequence goes on along the minus strand of NZ_WBMR01000135.1, from coordinate 5,086 downwards.
CGGCAGGTCGCGCTGCGGCCGGCGGGCCTCCTCGGCGGCGGTCGCGACGATGTCGAAGCCGATGTAGGCGAAGAACACGATGGCGATCGCGGCGAAGATGCCGAGCCAGCCGTAGCTGACGGGGGTGATCCCGAAGATCACCTGCATCAGCGGCGCCGCGGCGCCCTTCACCGACGGGTTCGGCTCGGACGGCGGGATGAACGGGTGGTAGTTCTCGCCCTTGACGAAGAAGAGCCCGGCCACGATGACCAGCAGCACGACGGACACCTTCACCACGACGACGACCGCGTTGACCCGCGAGGAGATCTTCACCCCGAGGACGAGCAGCCCCGTCACCACCAGCACCAGGGCGATCGCCGGGACGTTGACGACGCCGCCGTGGCTGCCCGGCGGGTTGAGGATCGCGGCGGGCAGGTGCAGGCCCGCGCTGTCCAGCAGCGAGGCGAAGTACCCCGACCAGCCGACCGAGACCACCGCCGCGCCGAGCGCCAGCTCCAGGATGAGGTCCCAGCCGATGATCCAGGCCGGGAACTCGCCGAGGGTGGCATAGGAGAAGGTGTAGGCGGAGCCCGCGACCGGGACGGTGGAGGCGAACTCGGCGTAGCAGAGCGCGGCCAACGCGCACACGACGGCGGCGAAGATGAACGACAGCGCGACCGCCGGGCCCGCCTTGTCCTTGGCGACCTGCCCGGTGAGGACGAAGATGCCCGTGCCGACGATGACGCCGATCCCGAACACGACGAGGTCGAGCGCGGACAGGTCGCGCCGCAGCCGGTGCCCGGGCTCCTCGGTGTCCTTGATCGACTGTTCGACCGACTTGGTGCGCAGCAGGTTCATTCGTCGGCTCCTCGGCGTCACGTCGTTGTGACACCCCTATGCCCGGATGCGCGCCGCTTATGATCGTCCACCGCCCGTGGCGGCCGGGCGGTGGACGATCCCGCTGCTCAGGCCGGAAGCGAGGCCACGCCGGGGGCGAGGAAGCGGCGGCCGGTCGCCTTCTCCGCGACGCCCGACCTGTCCAGGTACGGGGTGATGCCGCCGAGGTGGAACGGCCAGCCCGCGCCGAGGATCATGCACAGGTCGATGTCCTCGGGCGCCGCGACGACGCCCTCGTCCAGCATGATCCGGATCTCGTCGGCGAGCGCGGCGAGCGCCCGGTCGAGCACCTGCTCCTCGGTGGACGGGCGCGTCCCGCCGCCGAAGATCGCCACGACCTCGGGGTCGAGGGAGAAGTCCGGCAGGTAGACGCCCTTCTTGCCCGCCGCGACCATCTTGGCGAGGTTGTCCGACAGCGGGAACCGGTCCGGGAACGCGGCGTGCAGCGTCTCGTTGACGTGCAGCGCGATCGCCGGCCCGACCAGGCCCATCAGCACGAACGGCGGCATCGGCAGGCCGAGCGGCGCGGCGGCGCGCTCGGCGACCTCGATCGGCGTGCCCTCGTCGACCGCCTGGACGATCTCGGCGAGCAGCCGCAGCAGGACCCGGTTGACCACGAACGCCGGGGCGTCCTTGACCAGCACGCACGACTTCTTCAGCGCCCTGCCGGTCGCGAACGCGGTGGCGAGCGCCGCGTCGCCGGTCCGCTCGCCGCGGACGATCTCCAGCAGCGGCAGCACGGCGACCGGGTTGAAGAAGTGGAACCCGACGACCCGCTCGGGGTGCCGCAGCTCCGCCGCCATCTCCGTGACGGAGAGGGACGAGGTGTTCGTGGCGAGCACGCAGTCGGCGGAGACGTGCTCCTCGACCTCGGCGAACACCTTCCGCTTGACCGACATCTCCTCGAACACGGCCTCGATGACGAAGTCGGCGTCCGCGAACGCGTCCTTGGTCAGCGAGCCGGTGATCAGCGCCTTCAGCCGGTTGGCCTTGTCGGGGGAGACGCGGCCCTTGCCGAGCAGCTTGTCGATCTCGCCGTGCGCGTAGCCGACGCCCTTGTCGAGGCGCTCCTGGTCGAGGTCGGTCAGCACGACCGGGACCTCCAGGCGGCGCGCGAACAGCAGCGCGAGCTGCGAGGCCATCAGGCCCGCGCCGACGACGCCGACCTTGGTGACCTTGCGGGCGAGGGACTTGTCGGGCGCGCCCGCGGGGCGCTTCGCCCGCTTCTGGGTGAGGTCGAACGCGTACAGCCCGGCCCGCAGCTCGTCGCTCATGATGAGGTCGGCCAGGGCCTCGTCCTCGGCGGCGAAGCCCTCGTCGCGGCTCCGGTCCTTGGCGGCGGCGACCAGGTCGAGCGCCCGGGTGAACGACGGCGCGGCGCCGTGCAGCTTGCCTTCGAGGTTCCAGCGGGCCATCGCGATCGCGTCGTCCCACGCCTTGCCCTTGTCGACCTCGGGCCGGGTCACGGCGATCTCGCCGTTGAGGACGCGGGCCGTCCAGGCGAGCGACTCCTCCAGGAAGTCGGCCGAGTCGAAGATCGCGTCGGCGATGCCGAGCTCGTAGGCCTGCCGGCCCTTCAGCATCCGGTTCTGCGCGAGGGGGTTGTCGATGACGACCTGCAGCGCCTTCTCCGCGCCGATCAGGTTCGGCAGCAGGTACGTGCCGCCCCAGCCGGGCACCAGGCCGAGGAACGCCTCCGGCAGCGCGAACGCCGGGACGCCGGCGGAGATCGTCCGGTACGTGCAGTGCAGGCCGATCTCGACGCCGCCGCCCATCGCCGCGCCGTTGTAGTAGGCGAACGACGGGACGTCCAGCTCGCCGAGCCGCCGGAACACGTCGTGCCCGAGCTTGCCGATGGCCCGCGCGTCCGCGTGGCTCGTGATCAGCGGGACGCCCTTGAGGTCGGCGCCGACCGCGAAGATGAACGGCTTGCCGGTGACGCCGACGGCGGCGATGTCGTCCCGCGCGGCGACGCGGTCGATCGCCGCGTCCAGCTCGGCGAGCCCGTTCGGGCCGAAGGTGTTCGGCTTGGTGTGGTCGTGGCCGTTGTCGAGCGTGATCAGCGCGAGCGTGCCCGCGCCGTGGGGGAGCGCGACGTCCCGGACGTAGGCGTGCGTGACGACCTCGTCGCCGAATACTTCTGCCAGGCCGCTCACTTGGCGCCCTCCCAGTTCACGTTCTCCCAGAGGACGGTTCCGCCCATGCCCATGCCGACGCACATCGTCGTCAGCCCGTAACGCACGTCCGTGCGCTCCTCGAAGAGGCGCGCCAGCTGGTTCATCAGCCGCACGCCGGACGAGGCGAGCGGGTGGCCGAGCGCGATCGCGCCGCCCCACGGGTTCACCCGCGCGTCGTCGTCGGCGATCTTGAAGTGCTCCAGGAACGCCAGCACCTGCACGGCGAACGCCTCGTTGATCTCGATGAGGCCGATGTCGTCCATGGTCAGGGAGTTGCGGGCGAGCAGCTTCTCCGTCGCGGGGACGGGCCCGACGCCCATCACCTCCGGCTCGACGCCGGCGAAGGAGAAGTCGACGAGCCGCATCCTCGGCGCGAGGCCGAGGTCGCGGGCGACGTCCTCGGCGGCCAGCAGGCACGCGGTCGCGCCGTCGTTGAGGCCCGCCGCGTTCCCGGCGGTGACGTTGCCGTGCACACGGAACGGGGTCTTGAGCTTGGCGAGGTCGTCCATCGTCGTGCCGGGGCGCGGCGGCTCGTCCTCGGTCGCGAGGCCCCAGCCCTGCTCGGCGCTCCGGATCGCGGTCGGGACCAGGTCGGGCTGGATCTTCCCGGCGGCGTACGCGGCGGCGACCTTCTGCTGGCTGCGCACCGCGTAGGCGTCCGCGCGCTCCTTGGAGATCTGCGGGAACCGGTCGTGCAGGTTCTCCGCGGTCGACCCCATGACCAGCGCGGACGGGTCGACGAGCTGGTCGGCGAGGAACCGCGGGTTCGGGTCGACGCCCTCGCCCATCGGGTGCCGGCCCATGTGCTCGACGCCGCCCGCGATCACGACGTCGTAGGAGCCGAACGAGATGCCGGCGCCGGTCGTGGTGACGGCGGTCATCGCGCCCGCGCACATCCGGTCGATGGCGTAGCCCGGGACGCTCTTCGGCAGCCCGGCGAGCACGGCGGCGGACCGGCCGATCGTCAGGCCCTGGTCGCCGGTCTGGGTGGTGGCGGCGATCGCGACCTCGTCCACCCGCTCGGGGGGCAGGGACGGGTTGCGGCGCATCAGCTCGCGGATCGCGCGGACGACCAGGTCGTCGGCGCGGGTCTGCGCGTACAGGCCCTTCGGGCCGGCCTTGCCGAACGGCGTGCGGACGCCGTCGACGAACACGACGTCGCGTGCGGTGCGAGGCACGGGTCGTCCTCCCTGCGGATGGGCGGTCGGTGGTGGAAGTGTCGAGCCCCGTGCCGCCCACCGCGTCTCGCTGGAACGGATGGCCGTCGATCGGGCGGCACGAGTGCCCGCACCCGCGATGCTACTCGCTGGTAACCGCAAAGGCTACTCGTCAGTAACCACTGACCGGGCGGTGCCCTTGTTCGGCCCCGGGACTGGTGGGTAACGTGGCCCGAAATCACCGGAGGAGGCGCGGTGACGCATGCGAGGCCCGTATACCGGCCGGGACTGCGCCGGCGGATCGGGCACGTCCGCGACCTCACCGCCCTCCTGCTGCGCACGGGACTGCTGCTGTCCGGCGGGCCCCGCCGCGTCGGCCGCCAGCTCGGCGCGCTGCGCCGCTGGGGCACCAGCCTCGCCGGCGTCCTCGCCGCCGCGGCCGCGCACTCGCCGTCCCGTCCCGCCCTCATCGACGACGAGGGCGTCCTGTCCTTCGGCGAGCTCGACGACCGCGCCACCCGCCTCGCCCTCGGACTGCCGCTGCACGGCCCCCGCCCGCGCGTCGGCGTGCTGTGCCGCAACCACCGCGGCATGGTCGAGACGCTCGTCGCGTGCAGCAGGCGCGGCGCCGAGGTCGTGCTGCTCAACACCGGCTTCGGAACGGGCCAGATCCGCGCCGTGCTCGGCGAGCTGCGGCCCGCGCTGATCGTCGCGGACGCCGAGTTCGCGCCGCTGCTGGCGAACGTGCCGATCGCGCTGCGCCGCACCGTCCTGTGGGCCGACCGCCGTCCCGGCCCGCCCGGCGGACCCCCGGCCGCCGGGACGCCGCTGGCCGCGCCCGTCGCCGCACCCCCCGCGCCGGGCCCCGCCGACCAT
>NZ_WBMR01000134.1 GCF_008923365.1 Actinomadura montaniterrae | reverse complement strand
CGCCCGGCCGGCGTGGCCGGGGCGGCGTGGCCGGGGCGGCGTGGCCGGGGCGGCGTGGCCGGGGCGGCGTGGCCGGGGCTCAGCCCATGCTCTTGGCGCCGTCCAGGGCCTCGCGGATGATGTCGGCGTGCCCGGCGTGCTGGAACGTCTCGGCGGCGATGTGCATCAGCACCATGCGGGCCGACCACTCCGCGTCCGCCTCGAACCACGGCGCCTTCGGCAGCGGCTGCGCGGCGCCGAGGTCGGGCAGCGAGACGACCAGCTCGTCGGTCCGGCGCGCGACCTCCTCGTAGTCGGCGAGGACGCCCGCCAGGGTCTCGCCCGGCAGCATCCGGAACTCGTCGGCGCGGCGCTGGAAGTCCGCCTCGGTCATCTCGCTGAAGTCGGGCATGGCGGACGGGCCCCGCACGATGAACTCCGCCCAGCCCCGCTCCACCGAGGCGACGTGCTTGATCAGCCCGCCCAGGCACAGCTCGCTCGCGGTCGTCCGCCGCCCGGCCTGCTCGTCGGTGAGGTCGCGGGCCGGGAACCGCAGGAAATGGCGGGCCTTGGCCAGCAGCGCCAGCAGGTCGGCGCGCTCGCCCGTCGCCTTGGCGACGTCCTCGCGGGTCCCGCCGGCGATCGCGTGCTCGTTCATGGTCCGTACCTCCTGGTCTGGTCTTTCCCCTGGACAAGACCCACGCTACGGGCGATAGCGGCCACTTCCTGACCTGAATTGCGGGAGACTCGGAAGCATGGCGAACACCAGCACCCGGACCCTGCGGCTCCTCTCGCTGCTGCAGAGCCACCGCTACTGGCCGGGCGCCGAGCTCGCCGAGCGCCTCGACGTCTCGCCCCGCACGCTGCGCCGCGACGTCGACCGGCTCCGCGAGCTCGGCTACCCGGTCGAGGCCCGGCGCGGCGTCGACGGCGGCTACCAGCTCGCCGCGGGCGCCGCCCTCCCGCCGCTCGTCATCGACGACGAGGAGGCCGTCGCGCTGGCCGTCGGCCTGCAGGCCGCCGCGCAGGGCCCGGTGGACGGGATCGCCGAGCCGTCCCTGCGCGTCCTCGCCAAGATCGTCCAGGTGATGCCGGGCCGGCTGCGGCGCCGCGTCGAGGCGCTGCGCGCCATGACCGTCACCGGCGGCTGGGGCGGGCCCGCGCGCAGCGACGTCGACCCGGACGTCCTCACGACCGTCGCGCTGGCCTGCCGCGACGGCGAGCGGCTCCGCTTCTCCTACACCGCGGCGGGCGGGCGACGCACCGACCGGCACGTCGAACCGCACCGGCTCGTCTCGCTGGGCCGCCGCTGGTACCTCGTCGCCTACGACCTCGACCGCGCCGACTGGCGCAACCTCCGGGTCGACCGGATCTCCGGCCCGGACGGCACCGGCGCCCGCTTCCGCCCCCGCGAGCTGCCCGCCGCCGACGCCGCCGAGTTCGTCCGCACCCGCATCGACACCGCGCCCCGCTCCTACCGCGTCGAGGTGCTGGCGGACGCGCCGGCCGCGACGATCCGCGAGCGGATCGGCCGCTGGGCCGTCATCGACGAGGTCGACGCGGACCACTGCCGCGTGCACCTCACGTCCGACTCGCTGGACTGGCCGACGATCGCGCTCGGGGCGCTCGGCGCCGACTTCCGCGTCCTGCACCCGCCCGAGCTGGTCGACCGGCTCCGCGACTGGGCGGACCGCTTCCACCGCGCCGCGTCCCGCGACCCGCACGGCGCCTAGCCGCCGGCCGCGCTCACCTGGGCAGGGCCGCCGGGGCGCCCGGACCGCCGATGGCAGGCCCGTCCGGCCAGAGCGCGGCGAGGTCGGACGGGGTGAGCGGGGCCCGGTACGCGGCCCGGAGCACCGTCCGGGCCGTCTCGCCGCCGGCCTCGGCGAGGGCCGCGAACCAGTCCATCCCGGCCGGATACGCCCACATGTAGGAGCGGTGTACGGGGCTCGTCCCGCGGTCGGCGAGATAGCCCGCGACGGTCTTGTCCGCCATCCACGGGACGGCGGCGCGCAGGTGGGCGGCGCACTCGGCGGCGGGCGTCCCGTCGTTGATCGCGCGATGGACCTGGGCGAGGACGAGCTGCACGTAGTGGCCGAGCCGGACCCGCGCCGCCAGCACCGCGTCGTCGGGCAGGAGGAACAGCGGCCACGCCTGGGCGAGCCCTTCGAGCAGCACCTGATGCGGCGCGTGGACGCTGAGCAGCCGCACCCACGGGACGTCCTCGGCCGCCGCCCGCTCGGTGAAGCTCGCGCTCTGCAGGCCGTGGCCGAGCACCTCGTGCAGCGCGAACTGCCGGGCGCCGGACTCGGTGAACTCGACGTTGGGGAGGTTGAGGCGGAGCCGGACGTCGTGGCCCGCGCCGTCCAGCCAGTAGGCCCAGTAGGCGTCCACCTCGGCGGTCTCGATGGTGAGGGTGTATCCGGTGGTGGTGCCGGTCGCCTCCCGGACGGCGGGCTCCAGCTCGGCGGCGGCCTGCCGGATGGCGTCCGGGGCGTCCCGGACGTCGAGGCGCCCCTCCACCTCCCGCAGCTCGGCGTTGGCGCCGGGCCCCCACCCGATCCCGAGGCCGGACAGCGCCGCGCGGGCCCGGTCGCGGCGCTCCGCCACGTACTCCTCCGGCCATCCGGCGGTGCCGCAGCCCTGCGTCCTGCGGACGTAGTCGCCGAGGGGCGGACGCTCGCCGAGCAGCGCGCCGAGGTAGGCGAGGTCGGCGTCCAGGCGCGCCGCCACCGGCCCGGCGGCGTCCGCGCGCAGTTCCGCGAGCCGCCGGTGGACGGCCAGCCGGTCGGGGGCCGGTTCGGGCTCGGGCCCTCCCGGACGGCAGTCGAAGTCGATGATCGGGGACCCGCCGCGGTTCACCTCGTGGGCGTTCCACGCCCGCAGGACGCGTTCGGTCTCGTCGCGCAGCCTCATGCCCCACGTCTACCGCACCCGCGCCGCACGATGGGCTGCCGTGGCCGTGGCGAGGCGGGCCGCGGCGACGGCGCTGTTGATCGCGATCTCGCCGCGCATCCCCGGCGCGGCGACCATGTCCCCGGCCAGGTAGACGCCGTCGCCGCGGTCGATGGCGGGACGGTCCCGCCACGTCTGGCCGGGCAGGTCGAGGGCGCCGGTGCGGCCGCGGGCGATGGCGCGGCGCTGGAAGGTGACGCGGTCCGGCCAGCCCGGCAGGAGCTGGTCGGCGAAGGCGCGCAGGCGCTCGTGCGCTTGCTGGTGCGATTCGCCGTCCCGGACGGGCATCTGGAGCTGGTACAGCGATTCGCCGGGCGGCGCGATCGAGTCGTCCTGCATCGTGTAGCTCTCGTGGAAGCCGCCCTCGTCGAGGTCGAACGCGAGGGTGCGGTCGGCGCGGTCCGGCCGGACGGCGATGTCGAGCAGGGCGCAGTGGCCGCTCGTCCACGACAGGCCGTCCTCGCCGAGCAGCCGGCCCGCGGACGCCAGGTCGGTCGCGACGATGACCGGCCGGTCCTCGGGGAGGGCGTCGACGCGGGCGCCGGTCTCGATCCGCACGCCGAGGGCGGCGGCGCGGGCGGCCATCCGGTCCAGCACCGTCTGCCAGCCGCCGCGCACCCACCGCACGGCGGGCGGGCGCGGGCCGAGGACCCGCTGGAACAGCTCCCAGACGAACGCGGCGGACAGCCGTCCGGTGTCGGCGTCGTAGGTGACGACGCTGATCGCGTTGGCCATGTGCCGCGCGGTGTCCTCGCCCCAGCGGCGGGACGCCCACGTGCGGAAGTCCTCGTCGACCGGGGCGTCCAGCCGGAAGCGGGCCTGGGCGCGCAGCATCGGCGGCGGCGGCACCCGCCGCAGGCGCCCGCCGGCGCGGAACCGCACCCCCGCGAGCGCGGACGGCGACGGCCAGCCCAGGCCCTTGACGAACCCGCGCTCCGCCAGCCACCGGTAGTGCGGGCCGTCGGCGTAGAAGACGTGCGCGCCCTCATGCGCCACGTGCGGGGCGGGCGTCGCCCGGCCGCGCCCGCCGAGCGTGCGGTGCGCCTCGTACAGGACGGCGGAGGCGCCGGCCTCCGCGCAGGCGATGGCGGCGGTCAGCCCGGCCAGGCCGCCGCCGATGATCGTGATCGTGCCGGTGTGGGACCTCATGCCGTCAAGGACGCAGCGCGGGCCCGTCCTGTGACATCACGGCCCCGAACTTGTCGGGGTTGACGATGAGATGGCACGCGCCGACCCGGCCGTCCTCGACCTGCAGCTGGAAATGGACGAACGGGCGGCCGTCCGCCGTGACCTGGAGGGCGGGCCCGCCGTTGGCGTCGACGATGCGGTACTCGATCCGCGCGTCCGGGTCGACGCCGGCCGAGTCGGTGAAGGAGCGCTTGAGCCCCATGATGCTCAGCACGAACCGCGCGACCTGCTCCGGGCCGGTGATCGCGCGGCGCGGGGCCACCGCGTTGCCGCCGCTGTCGGCGATCAGCCGGACGCCGGGCGCGAGCACCCCCATCAGCTCCTCGACGCTGCCGTTCAGGCAGGCGCCGATGAACCGGTCGGTCACCTCCCGCCAGACGACCGGGTCCACCACGAACCGGGGCCGCCGCTCCCGCACGTGCGCGCGCGCCCGCGCCGCGAGCTGCCGCACGGCCGGTTCGTTCCGGTCCAGGACTTCGGCGACCTCGGCGTAGGAGAACTCGAAGACCTCCCGCAGCACGAACACGGCCCGCTCCAGCGGCGACAGGCTCTCCAGGACGACCAGCAGCCCCAGCGACACCGACTCGGCGCGCAGCACGGGGGCGGCGGCGTCCGGGACGGTCAGCACCGGGTCGGGCAGCCATTCCCCCACATACGACTCGCGCCGCGCCTGCGCGCGCCGGAGCCGGTCGATGGCGAGCCGGGTCGTGACGGTGATCAGATAGCCCTTGGGGTCGGCCACGGCGGCGGCGTCGGCCTTCGACCACCGCAGCCAGGCCTCCTGGACGACGTCCTCGGCGTCCGCCACCCGTCCGAGGACGCGGTAGGCCACGCCCATGAGCAGGTCCCGGTGCTCCAGGAAGGCCCGCTCGCCGCTGCCGTCGCCGTCGTCGCTGCCGTCGCCGTCCGCCACGCCGCCGATCGTACGGGCGACACGTCAGGAAAGGGACAGAGCGTCCAGCCGGACGGTGGCGTACTCCCTCATCTTCTTGTCGTGCAGCGCGTCGGCGACATCGCGCGCCCCCTCGTACGCGGCGGCTGCCTCCCGGGTGGCGCCGGCGTCGCGGAGGCGACCGCCGAGCTTGCACAGCGTCCAGCCCTCCATGAGGCGGTCGCCGAGCCGGCCGGCGATCCGCAGCGCGTTCTCCAGATCGCTCTTCGCCCGCTCGTTGTCGCGCGCCCCGCGCGCGTCCTCGGCCGCGTCGTACCAGGCCCAGCCCGCCGCCGGCAGGTCCTCGACCTCCTCGGCGCGCCGGGCCGCGCGTTCGAGGAGCGACGCCGCGAACTCGAGATCGCCCTGTTCGCGCGCGCACCGCGCCGTGCCCTTCAGGGCGTCGAGCTCGATGGCCGGATGCTCCGCGGACACGGCGAGCGCGGCGTCATAGCGGGCCGTCGCGGCGGCGAAGTCCCCGCGGCGCAGGTCGAGGTCGGCGAGGTTGCACAGGTTCCAGCCGGTCAGCGCGGCGTCCCCGACCTCCTCGCCGATGGTGAGCGCCTTCTCGAACGCCTCGCCCGCCAGGTCGTCGTCCTTGCGGTGGCGGCGGCAGACGCCCAGGCCGTCCCACGCCCAGCCCTCGTCGCGGCGCGACCCGGCGGCGGCGGACGCGGCCCGGGCCTGCTCGAACAGTGTCTCCGCGCGGTCCATGGCCCCCGAATACCGGGCGGCGTCCGCCTGGTCGAGCAGGCTCCTCGCCATCAGCACCCCGTCCCCCGCCGCGGCGGCGATGGCGTGCAGGCCGAACGCGATGCCCTCAGCGCGGGCGTGCTCGTGCTCCGCGCGCGCCCCGGCGTACGCGGCCTGCAGCAGCTCCACCTGCGGGCGCCGGTTCATCGCCTCCTGCAGCGACCGGACGGACGGGCGGTCCTCCGGCTCCTTGGCGAGCGCCCGCCCGACGACGTCCCGCAGCCAGCCGGGCAGGCCGGACAGGTCCGGTTCCATGGTGAGGATCTGGTTGACGAGCGCCGGGATCGAGTCCGCCGGGAAGCACGGCCGGCCGGTCGCCGCGTGGGCCATCACCGCGCCCCACCCGAACACGTCCGCCATCCCGGTCGGCCGCCGCTCGGCCAGGAGTTCCGGCGCCATGTAGCGGAGCGTGCCGATCGGCATCGTCGTGATCCGGGTCCGGTCGATGTGGTGGGCGATACCGAGGTCGATGAGGACGGGCTCCCCGTCCGGCATGATGATGTTGGCTGGCTTGACGTCCCGGTGGACGAGGCCCGCCCCGTGGAGGGCGTCCAGAGCGCGCGCGAGGCCGAGCCCGAGGCGGACGAGGTCGTCCGGCGCCAGCGGGCCCTCCGCCAGGATCGCCTCCAAGGGGCGCCCCTGGACGTACTCGGTGACCAGGTAGGGTTCCGGGCCCGCCAGGTCGGCGTCGACGAACGCGGCGACGTGCGGGTCGTCGACCTTCCGCAGCGCCGCCGCCTCCCGCTCGAACCGGTGGCGGCCGCTCTCGCTGCCGATCGTGAACCCGTTCATCGTCTTCAGCGCGACGATCCGCCCGTCCGGCGCCCGCCCGAGGTGGACGGTGCCCATCCCGCCCGCGCCGAGCTCGGCCAGCAGCTCGTAGCGCCCGAACCGTCGTGGGTACATCCGGCCCCCCGCCTCATATGCCAGAACATGTGCGGACAAGGTAACCGGAAGGGGCCGCCCGCCCCCGCCGCCACGCCACGAACCCCGGTCAGGCGGTCTGCCCGGTCACTGGGCGGTGCGGGGTACGGCCAGAACCCCTCTTCACACGTCGATCTGGGATCCCATGTGGACGGTGCGCGTCTCGGGCAGGGCGAAGTACTCGGCGGGGTTCGCGGCGTTGCGGGCCAGCGCCAGGAACAGCCGCTTGCGCCACCGGCGCATTCCGGGCGCGCGGGTCAGCCGCAGCACCCCGCGGGACAGGAAGTAGGAGGCGTGGTCGGGGTCGAAGCGCATCTCGGCGTGCGGGAGCTCCGAGGTCGTCGATGCTGAGCCGCTGCGCCGCCGGGACGTACGGGACGTTCTCCGACACCATCGAGACGATCACGACGTGCTCGTGGACGACGTGGTTGTGCTCGAAGTTGGCGCGCAGCGCGATCGGCGTCGTCATCTTGGTCGGGTGCGGGAACACCGCGGTGCCCGGCACCCGCCGGAAGCCGTCGCGGTGCAGCATCTCGATGAAGTCCGGCAGCGGGCCCTCCTTGGCGGTCCGGTTCTCGGTGACGATCTCGCGCCCCCGCTCCCAGGTCGTCATCAGCGTGAACACCGCGAGCGCGATGAGCAGCGGCAGCCAGCCGCCGTGCGTGACCTTGGTGAGGTTCGCGGAGAAGTAGGTGATCTCCGCGCCGCCGACGACGACCCCGGTCAGCACGAGCTTCCAGGCCGCCCACCGCCAGGCCACCCGCGCGATGACGAGGAACAGCGCGGTGGTGATCAGGAAGGTGCCGGTGACGGCCATGCCGTAGGCGGTCGCGAGGCGGCCGGACGAGCGGAACCCGAGCATCAGGACCAGGACGCCGACGAACAGGACCCCGTTGATGGCGGGCAGGTAGACCTGGCCGATCTCGCGTGACGAGGTGTGCTGGATCCGCAGCGGCGGCAGGTAGCCGAGCCGGACGGCCTGCCGCGACACCGAGAACGCCCCGGAGATCACCGCCTGGGAGGCGATGACGGTCGCGGCGGTCGCCAGCACGACCATCGGCAGCCGCGCCCAGTGCGGGAACAGCAGGAAGAACGGGCTCCGGATGTTGCCCGGGTCGTCGAGGATCAGCGCGCCCTGGCCGAGGTAGTTCAGCGTCAGCGCGGGGAACACGACCGCGAACCAGACCCGCCGGATGGGTCCCTTCCCGAAGTGGCCCATGTCGGCGTACAGCGCCTCCGCACCCGTGATCACCAGGACGATCGCGCCCATCGCGATGAACGCGGTGTAGGGGCGGTCCGCGATGAACTCGACGGCGTAGGTGGGCGAGAGCGACCGCACGATGGCCGGCCGTTCGACGACCTCGACCAGGCCCGCCGCCGCGAGGGCCGCGAACCAGACCAGCATGACGGGCCCGAAGAGGCTGCCGACCCGGTGCGTGCCCCAGCGCTGCACCAGGAACAGCAGCGCCAGGATCGTCGCGGCGACGGGCACGACCACGTGCGACAGGCCCGGCGTGCTCACCTTCAGGCCCTCGACGGCGGACAGCACCGAGATCGCCGGGGTGATCACGCTGTCGCCGTAGAACAGCGAGGCCCCGAGCACCCCGAGCGCCATCGCGACGGCGGCCCTGCCCCGGACGTCGCCGAGCACCCGCCGGACCAGCGCGGCCAGCGCCATCACGCCGCCCTCGCCGTCGTTGTCGGCCCGCAGGATGAGCGTCACGTACTTCACCGACACGATCACCGTGATCGTCCAGAACACCAGGGAGATGACGCCGTGGACGTCGCCGTGGGTGGGGTGGACGGTCCCGTGGTCGATGGAGAACACGGTCTGCAGGGAGTACAGCGGGCTGGTGCCGATGTCCCCGTAGACGACGCCCAGCGCGCCCAGCATCAGCGCCGCGCGCCCCCGCGCTTCGGACGAGGAGGCGCCGGCCTCGGACGGCGCCGTGCCGGTCGCCTTCTGCGGGTCGCCCATGAGCCGATACTTATCCGGATCAGCGCCGTATAGGCGTCACGCGTTCGCCTGGCCCTGGGATTGGGGCGTCAGGGGGTGCGGAACCCGCGGAACGTCACCCGCTTGCGGACCTCGAAGCCGAGCCGCTCGTAGAGCGCGACGGCCCCGGCGTTCTCCTCGGCGACGTGCAGGAACGGGCGCTCGCCGCGCGCCTCGATGCGTGCCGCGAGTGCCCGCACCAGGCGGGCGGCGTGGCCGCGGCCGCGGGCCTCCGGCGCGGTGCAGACGGCGCTGATCTCCGTCCAGCCGGGCGGGCGGAGCCGTTCGCCGGCCATCGCCACCAGCCGGCCGCTCTCACGGATGCCGACATAGGCCCCCATTTCGCGGGTGCGAGACCAGAACGGTCCCGGCCGGGCACGTCCGACGAGGTCGAGCATCTCGGGCACGCTGTCCGCGCCCAGCTCCACCACGCCGTCGCCGGGACGGCCGGCGTCGCCGCCTGCGGGCCAGAGCATCTGGAGGCCGTCGAGGGTGAAGACCGGCTCCCAGTCCGGCGGCGGGGTCGCCGGGCTGCTGAACAGGTCGGCGAATTCACCGCGGCCCAGCAGGCGGGCGAGATCGGCCCATTCCGCCGCGTCCGGATCGGCGGACACGGCGGAGAAGGTCGCGACTTCGGGCAGGTAGGAGACGGCCCGGCCCCGCCGGCGGGCGAGGTGCGCGTGGTGGCCGCGCAGCGACCCGCCGACCGGGTCGTCGAGCGCGACGGCACCGCCCTCCACCTGCATGTTCCGCACCTTTCAGGTCGTTCCCGGCAATCCGACGACCAGGATGCCATCGCCGGTTGCAAGACCGCTGAGCGGGGGAAGCTACTCCACCTCCCGCAGCGGGGCGGGCGTGTTCCCCACCGGCACCATGCGCTGGGTCTGCGCGATGCGCGGGCGCGCCTGCGGGCACGGCGCCGACGACGCGGGCCGCGCGTTCACCACCCAGGTCACCGGGACGCTCGTGCGGGCCATGGCCGCCGGGCCGCTCGGCCACGACCACCCGTCCCGTCCCAACTCCAAGGAGCTGCTCAGCGCACCCAAATGACCGGCGGGACGGACGGAGTTCAGCGCCGCTCGCCCAGCGCTTCGAGGCCGGGGACGAGGACGTCCGCCAGCAGCCGGGCCCGGCTCCCGTCGGGATCGAGATCGGGATCGAAGACGGTCACCTGCGCCCCGATCGCCCGCGGCGCGAGGGCCGCGAGGAGGTCGGCGAGCTCGACGGCGTCGAGCCCGCCGGGGTCCGGCGAGTCGACGGCGGGCATCACGCTCGGGTCGAGGATGTCGACGTCGAGGTGGAGCCAGTAGCCGTCGAGGCCGTCGCGGTCGACGACGTCGAGGATCAGGCGCGTGGCCTCCGGGACGCCCTGCCGCCGGATCCGCGCCGCGGTGACGACCGTCCCGAGAAGCGCGGTGGTCTCCGCGAGCGCCGTGTCGTCGTCGCGGCAGCCCGCATGGGCGGTGTCGGCCGGGTCGAAGTAGGGGCCGAGGCCGTCGATGTCGGCGACGGCGGGCCAGTGCAGGCCCACCGCGGCCGCGAGGTCCTCCCCGGCCAGGCTGGCGCACTGGTCGGAGTTGCCGGGATGCCGGAAGTCGGTGTGCCCGTCGAGATGCACGAGCCCGTACCGTCCCGGCGCCCGCCGCAGCGCGACCCCCGCCCCGACCAGCAGGCTGCAGTCCCCGCCGATCACCAGCGGGGCGAGGCCATCGGCGCGGACCGCCTCGACGCGCCCGGCGAGCCGCCGGGCGTGCTCCACGATGGCCGCCTGGTTGCGGAGCACGCCCGGCTCGGCGTCGTCGGCGTACCGTCCGGGCAGCACCACGCCGCGTTCCCGCGCGCCGCGCTCGGCGAAGCGCCGGTACAGGCCGGCTTCACGCAGCGCCTCCGGTGCCTTCGCCGTACCGGGCACGCTGGTGGGCGCGGGCGGACGCAAGCCCAGATTGGTGGGGGCGGATATCAGACCGATCGTCACCAGCCGAAGCTACAGCAGCCGGGCGGCCACGCTCAGACCGGCGACCCGTGGCTCAGGCCAGGGGTTCGTGGTTCGCCCAGGCGACCTTGTACGGGTGCCGCGACTGCCAGTGCTCGATGACCTCGTGGATGCCGGGCGCGGTGAACGCCTTCGCCAGCGCCTCCGTGTCGGCGACGCCGACCTGCACGACCGCGGTCGCGATCAGCGCCGGAACGGCCTCCTCGCCCGGGACGGGCAGGTGCCGCCGGGCCGCGAAGGACGCGACGAGGCCGGTGTCGAGCATGGCCCTTTCGATGTCCGAGAGATATTGATCGAGCTCGGCGTCGGGCAGCGGACGGTCAAAGGAAACGATCATCGTGTGCTGGATCATGCGGCCATTCTCGGCGGCGCACGCGGGCGAAGTCCAAGACCGGTTCGGTCTCTGGCGATAACCTGGAGGCATGGCTGAACTGGAGACCCGCGAGCTCGAGTACTTCATGGCGGTCGCCGACGAACTCCACTTCGGCCGCGCCGCCACCCGCCTGTCGATCGCCCAGCCGGCGCTGTCGAAGGCGATCCGCCGGATCGAGGCCCGGCTCGGCGTCCCGCTGTTCGCCCGCTCCAGCCGGCACGTCGCGCTCACCCCGTCCGGGCGGGCGCTGCAGGAGCACGGCCGGCACGCGCTCGACGCGGTCGGCGCCGCCGCCCGCAGCGCGCGCCGCGCCGCCGACCCGCACGCCCACCTGCGGCTCGTGCTCAAGCCCGGCGGGGACGCCGGCCTGCTGTCGGGGATCCTCGCCGCGTACGCCCGCCGGCCCGACGCCCGCCGCGTCGACATCCTGTTCAGCGGTCCCGCCGACCGCACCGACTTCCTGCGCGACGGCCGCGCCGACGTCGGGCTGCTCTACGCACCGTTCGACGACCTCGGCGGCCTGGCCCACGAGACGCTGCACACCGAGGACCGCGTCGCGATCGTCCCGTCCGGGCACCGCCTGGCCGGACGCGCCTCGGCGCGCATGGCGGACCTGGACGGCGAGACGCTGCCGCGCTGGAAGGGGGTCCCCGGCGGCGACGGCACCGGGCCCGAGGTCGCCGACGCGGTCCAGCTGCTCCACATGATCACGCTGGGGCGGATGGTCGGGGTCCTGCCCCGCTCCCTGGTCGAACCCGTCCCGTCCGGGGTGGCCTGCGTCCCGGTGACCGACGCGCCGCCGAGCCGCCTCGTCCTCGCCTGGAACGAGCACGACCGCCGGCCGCTGGTGGCGTCCTTCGTCGCCGCGGCCCTCGAATCCGGCGACCCGGACGGCCACGCGGGCTGAGCTTCGGTGCCGGGTGCCGTCGGCCCCGCGTGCGACGCGCGGGCAGTAGGGTCGCCGTCATGTCCGCGACCCCGCACGCCGCTCAGCGCGTCCGACCGCCGCGCGAACCGCGGCCCCCGGTACTCCCCGAGAGCCTGACGGCGGCCGGTGCCGCCGACCTGGAGCTGCGCGACGACGGGACGTACCTGTCGCTGGCCTACGGCGAGGACCGGCTCACCGTAGGGGACGCCGAGGACGTCGAGGACGTGGAGTTCGAGCGGTGCCGGTTCGCCCGCAGCAGCCTGGCGGGGGTGCGGCTGCAGCGCGCCGGGTTCGCCGACGTCGTCTTCGAGGGCTGCGACCTGGCCAACCTGCGGATGTTCAACTCGCGGATGTTCAACGCCGAGGTCCGCAACTGCCGGATGACCGGCCTGCAGGTCACCGAAGGCGGCCTGCGCGACGTGCGGTTCGACGGCTGCCGGGCGGACATGGCGGGCTTCCGGTTCGCGCGCCTCCGGACGGTGGCGTTCGTCGACTGCAATCTCAGCGAGGCGAGCTTCCAGTCGGCGGAGCTGCACGACGTCCGGTTCGAGGGGTGCCGGCTCAGCGGCACCCAGTTCTCGGGCGCGACCATGAGCGGCACCCGGTTCCGGGACTGCGAGCTGTCGGGGGTCGCGGGCATCAGGTCGTTCGACGGGGCGATCGTCGCGGCGCAGGACGCGATGAGCCTGCTGGACGCCCTGGCCGCCGACGCCGGCATCACGATCGAAGCCTGACCGGCTCCGGGCGCGGTCCGCCGCCGGCGGCCCCGCCGCCGGCCCACCGCGGGTCAGCGGGTGCGGGCGGGCAGGCGGCCGGCGACGAGCGGGACGACGATCGCCGCGGCCACCAGGTGCGTCAGCATGAGGACGGCCCTGGTCGACGGCGCCATCGGAACGAGGACGTCGGGGACGACCGACAGCACCGTGAGCACGGCGGTGACCGCCACGAACGTGCGCTTGGGCTTCGCGGCCCAGCGCCGCAGCGCCACGGCCAGCACCAGGCCGATCGCGCTGCACAAGAGCGTCATCTGGGCGAAGCCGAGCAGCGGGATCGGCTCGCCGTCGATGTCCAGGGACACCCCCGCGCTCCTCGCGACGGCGGCGATGCCGGTGGTGGCCAGGGCGGCGGCGATGGCGGCGAGCCCGCCGGTGCGCCACAGCGGAACGGTGCGGGGCGAGGTCGCGGCGGTGACGGGCGCGGTGGTGGTGTAGCCGGAGATGCTCATGGCATGCCCTTTCGTCTTCGTGGGGGCGAAGTGTCGTAGGGGCAGACCGGCCGGGCCGCGAGAACTCATCGGTCGCCCCGGAATCGCCCGCTGACCTGCGGCGGCACCGCCCGTCGACCGATCCGGAGGCGGCCCGTTCAGCTGTCGTGCCTCCGCAGCCAGGCGGCGTAGTCCGACACGGCGCGCTCGACGTCGTACTCCGGCTGGAAGCCGGTGTCCTCCGTGAGCCGGGTGATGTCGAGGTGGTTGCCCTGGGGCTGGTCGGGGTTGCGGCCCTCCGGGAGGGTGATGTCCGCGCCCGGGACGGCGGCGTTGATCGCGGCGACCGCGTCGCCGTAGCGCACCGGCCGTCCGGACGAGACGTTGTACACGCGGTGGTTCAGCCGCTCGGCGGCCATGAGCAGCGCGATGGCCCGGCCGCAGTCCTTCACGTAGCAGAGGTCCGTGGCGTCGTCGGCGTACGCGGGCGGGCGGGGCGGGGTGAGGTCGGGGTCCTCGCCCCGGACCGCCGCGCTGAGCAGGCGGGGAAGCGCGAAGAACGGCGAGTCGGGCAGGCCGAGCGGCCCCCAGATCGTGCCGATCCGCAGGCTCACCGTCTCGAACCCGGCGCTGTCGCCCGCCAGCGCGGTGAACAGCTCGGCGGTCTTCTTGAACGCGTGGATCTGGTGCGGCGCCACCGCCGGCAGCGGGGCGTCCTCGCGCCACGGGGTCTCGTCCACGCCCACGTACACGCCGATGGAGCTGGCGACGGAGAACCGCCGCACGCCCCACTCCCGCGCCGCCTTGAGCGCGTTGAACAGGGCGGCGGACTCGGCGCGGAGGTACTCGACCGGATCGGGCAGGTCGAACCGGCCCGCCGCGAGGTGCACGATGCCGGTGATCTCGTGCCGCTTCCCGATGTCGAGGAACGCGGTCTCGTCCGTGGCGTCCAGCGGTTCGACGGCGACCCGGCCGGCGGGCTCGCCGGCGAGGTGCTCGGGCGGCCGCGTGGACCGGTGGGCGGTGAGCACGACGGACTCGCCGAGGTCGAGCAGGGCCCGCGCGGTGTGCGACCCGATGGACCCGAGGCCGCCGGTAACGAGGATCATTCGCGTGTTCCTCCGGGTCGGGGGCGGTCAGTGCTTGACGGTGTAGTGCAGGTGCAGCACGCGGTCGCCCTGGACCACCGCGTCGGGGTCCCCGAGCAGGACGGTCCCGGTGTGGCCGCCGAAGAACCGCACCCCCTCGCCCAGGACCACGGGGGCGACGTCCATCGCCACCTCGTCGACGAGCCCCGCCGAGAACGCCTGGCCGCCGACGTCGCCCGCGCACACACAGACCAGGCCGTCGCCGGCGAGGTCCTTGGCGAGCTCGATGGCCTCCTCGACCGAACCGGCCGTGTGGAAAGGCGCGTCGGGGAACCGGGCGCGCCACTCCTCGGGCAGCGGCCGGTGGGTGACGACGACGAGTTGCTCGCCCGCGGCGGGCACGCCCGACCAGCCGTCCGTGGTGTCGAACAGGTGGCGGCCGATCACCGTGACCTTGACGGCGTCCCAGAAGGGCTGGACGTACTCGGCGGAGGCGCGGCTGACGCGGAACTGCCACTCGTCGTTCGCCCGGACCGTCACGTCGCCATTGCCGTACCAGTCGAACAACGGCCCGACCGTGTCGTCGGGATAGGCGATGTAGCCGTCCACCGAAACCACGGCCTGCATGATGACCCTGGCCATCTCACCAGCTCCTTGACTCGTCCGAACGTCGGGACGCGCGCGCGCCCGCGGCTCCGCCGGGCATCCGGCGCCCGGGCACGCGGACGGCGCGTTTCACGGCCTCGACGCTAGGCGGGCACCGGTCGCCGCTCTAGTACAAAACGGCCATCCCCCGGCCGGAGCATCGGCCGGTACGACGCGGCGTGATCATGCCCGCACGCGCACGCCGCACCCGTCTGGGCGAGCAGCACGCCCGGCGTCACGCCGACGAGCCGGCGGCACTCGCGGCCGAGGTGCGCCTGGTCGGTGTAGCCGGTCTCGATCGCCCACCGCGCGAGGTCGACGTCCGCTTCGTCCTGCCGATCGACCGACGCCTGCACGCGGGCGATGAAGCCCTGCAGGCGCAGGATGCGGTGCAGCTCCTTCACGCCGACGCCGGCCGCCGCCCGGCACCGCCGCCGCAGCTGGCGCTCGGAGATCGACAGCAGCGCGGGCAGGGCCGACGGCGCGCCGCCGCGCCACGGCATGAGGTGCCGGACGGCCTCGTCCACCAGCGGGTCCCGCACGCGGGCGGACCGCGCGGCGAACGCCTGGAGGTGACCGAGCGCGGCCTGCGGCGTCGCGGCGTTGCCGAGCAGGTCCGTCAGGCGGTTCAGGTCGCGCCAGACGTCGGTGCCCGCGACGTCCTGGTCGGCCAGCTCGTCGGCCGGCATTCCGGCGAGGCCGCCGAGGACGCCGGGCCGCAGCCGCACCCCGATGACCGTGCCTCCCGCCGGGATGTCGTGGTACGTGGCCGTGGTGAGGGGCCCGAGCAGCCGCGGCGCCTCGCCGAGCACGCACCGCAGCTCGCCGCCGCCGTGCGGCACGAGCCGCTGCGCGAGCGGCCGGTCACCGACCTGCTGGATCCATACCAGCGACGCCACCGCCGCGAGCGCCGGCGCGGGCGCCCGCTCCACGAAGGACGATTCTCCGGCCATCCGGCCATCCTGCCGAAAAGACGCGCCCCGCCGTGCGCCGGACGCGCGACTTCAAGATCGCCGGAACCGGCGGAAGGGCCTTCAGCGCACCCCGTTCAACCCCGTTGATGCCCCGAATGCGTCCGCCGGTGCCGGGAATTCCACGGTGACGTTCAGGCCGCCATCGGCGCGTGCGTTCGCGATGAGGCTGGCGTGGTGGGCTTGGGCGACGGCGTTGACGATGGCGAGGCCGAGACCGTAGCCGTCACGGCCTTGACGATCCGCCGCCAGCTTCTGGAAGGGCTGGAAGAGGCGCTGGATCTGGTCGCCGGGGATGACCGGCCCGCTATTGGTGACTTCGAGGACCGCCTGCGTCCCGGCGGTCCGGGTCGTGACGTTCACATGCCCGCCTGCGTGGTTGTGGCGGATGGCGTTGTCGACAAGGTTGGCGACGAGGCTCTCGACCAGTTTCGGGTCCCCATCCATCATCGCGGGCGCCAGATGTTCGGCGAGGTCGATGCGGCTTTCCGCGGCTTGGTCGCGGCGAGAGGCGAGCGTCCCTTCGACGACCCGGGCGAGGTCGAGGGGCTCCCGGCGGGCGACGCCGCGCTCGCTGGTGGCCAGAGTGAGCAGGGCCCGGACGAGCCGCTCCTGGTGCTCGCCGAGGGCGAGCGCCTCCCGGCAGGCCGCGCGCAGGCTGTCGGCGTCGGCGCCCGGGTCGGCGAGGGCGACCTCGAGGAGGGTGCGCAGACCGGCGAGGGGAGTGCGCAGCTCGTGGGAGGCGTTCGCGACGAAGTGGCGCTGGGCGTCGAAGGAGGCCTGCAGGCGGGCGAAGAGGTCGTCGAGGGTCTGGCCGAGCTCGGTCAGCTCGTCCGCGGGCGCGCCGAGGCCGAGGCGCCGGCCGAGGTCACCGGCGGAGATGCTCCTGGCCGTGGCGGTGATCGTGCGCAGCGGGCGCAGGAACCGGCCGGCGACGAACCAGCCGCCGGCCAGGGCGACCGGAACCAGGACGATCAAGGCGGCGGCGGATCCCGCGAGGACCTGGGCCAGGCTGATCCCGCGCCCGGCTCCGGTGGTCACGGTCGACGAGGGGTGGTCCACGGGCGTGCCCGCGTCGACACTGGCGAGCGGGACGACGACGAGCACCAGCACGAAGACCCCGGCGGCGTAGATGCCCGCCGCGTAGGCGAGCGCGAGCCGCGTCTGCAAGGACCTCCTGGCCGACCGCCGGGGCGTCGTGGCCGTCCGCCGGGACGTCATGGCCGTCCGCCGGGAGGTCATGGCGGTCCGATGCGGTAGCCGCCTTCGCGGACGGTCTCGATCACGGGCGGCTCACCGAGCTTGGCCCGCAGCCGGTGCATGGTGTGCTTGACGGCGGTGGTGAAGGGGTCGGCGGCCTCGTCCCAGACGCGTTCGAGCAGCTCCTCGGCGGAGAGGACCACGCCGGGCGCGCCGAGCAGGCATTCGAGCAGGGCGAACTCCTTGGGGCTCAGATCGAGGCGCAGCCCCGCACGGAACGCGGTGCGGCGGGCCGGGTCGAGGGTGATGTCCCCGCACGCCAGCACGGGCGGCAGCGGCGGCGCGGCGCGGCGCGCCAGCGCGCGGACGCGGGCGACCAGTTCGGCGAACGCGAACGGCTTGGGCAGGTAGTCGTCGGCGCCGAGGCCGAGCCCGTCGACGCGGTCCTCGACCGTGCCGGAGGCGGTGAGCATCAGGACGCGGGTCTCGCAGCGGCCGCGGGCGAGCCGCCGGCAGATGTCGTCGCCGTGGACGCCGGGCAGGTCGCGGTCGAGGACCACCACGTCGTAGCGGGTGACGGCCAGGCGGTCGAGCGCGGCCGTCCCGTCCAGGACGACGTCGACGGCCATCCCCTCATGACGCAGACCGGTGCCGATCGAGCGGGCGAGGACCTCGAAGTCCTCGACGACGAGGATCCTCACCGCCGCGCACCGCCGGTCGTCGTGCGTGCTGGGCGGCTGCCGGGTCGAGGGGCCATGCATCCGACGATGCCAGATCCCCGGTCGCAGCCCGGTCGCAGCCGCTGCGACCGGGCCGGAACGCGGTGCCGCGTACAACCGTCGGCATGAATTCATTACTCACCGCAATCGTGTCGGGTTTGCCCGCGGAGATTTCACGGTGACTCCCGCCGTGACTTCTCAACGATCGGTCGCGCGGAACGGCTTTCTCCAGGTACTGCACGCGGAATGGACCAAATTCAGGACCGTTCGCGGCTGGCTGATCGGCATGGTGGCCGCCGCGCTGCTGCTTGTGCTGTTCGCGGTGCTCGCCGGGCTCAGCAGCAACCAGAAAGGCGCGCCGCCCGTTCCGGTCGGGCCCGGCGGTGAGCCGGTCACCGACAGCTTCTATTTCGTCCACCGGCCGCTGGCCGGAAACGGCAGCATCACCGTCTCGGTGTCCGAACTCAAGAGCAGCATCCCGAAGGGACCCGGAGACCTGCGTCCCGGCACCGTGCCCTGGGCGAAGGCCGGTCTCATCATCAAGCAGGGCACCCGCCGGGGATCGCCCTACGCGGCGATCATGGTCACCGGCGGGCACGGCGTGCGGATGCAGGACTCGTACGTCCACGACGCGCCCGGCCCGGCCTCCGGCCGGCTGCGGCTGGACCGCTCCGGCGACCTCATCACCGGCTACGCCTCCACCGACGGCGCACATTGGACCAAGGTGGGCACCGCGCGGCTGAGCGGCCTCGGACCGACCGCGCAGGTCGGGCTGTTCGTCGCGTCACCGCCCGTCCTGGACGGCATGGGAACGGCCGGCAGCGTGTCGACGGCCGTCTTCCGAGACCTCCATATGCGCCGGACTGGTGGCGAGTGGACGGGTGAGCAGCTCGGAGCCGCCTCACCAACTTTCGCCGGCTACCCGGACAACACGCGGGGTTCGTTCGCGGAAACCGGCGGCCGCTTCACGGTGACCGGCGCCGGCGACATAGCGCCCGCCGTCCGCGAGACCCTGCCGACCGGCGGCACCCTCCGCGACGTCCTCACCGGCACGTTCGCCGCGCTGGTCGCGGTGATCGTCGTCGGGGCGCTGTTCATCACCACCGAATACCGGACCAAGATGATCCACCTCACCGTCGCCGCCATCCCGAGGCGGAGCCAGGTGCTGCTCGCCAAGGCGATCGTGTTGTGGGCCGTCACCTTCGTCGCCGGGCTGCTGGGGACGGTCATCGCGGCTCCGCTCGGCGAGCGGCTCGCCCGGGACAACGGGGTCTACGTCTTCCCGGTGCCGTCCTCGACCGAACTGCGGGTGGCGCTCGGCACCGCGGCCCTGCTCGCGACCGCCGCGGTCCTGGCCCTTTCCGTCGGCGCCGTCCTCCGCCACAGCGCCGGCGCGGTCACCACCGTCGTCGTGGCCGTCGTGCTCCCCTACGTCCTGACCGCCCTCCCGTTCATGCCCGCGAGCGCAGCGAATTGGCTGTCCCTGCTGACACCGGAAGCGGCCTTCGCCGTCCAGCAAACGCTCGTGAAATACGACCAGGTGACAAGCCACTACACCCCCTACAACGGCTACTACCCGCTGCCCCCATGGGCGGGATTAGCCGTCCTAGCCGCCTATGCGGCGGCAAGCCTGGCCACAGCCACCATCCTCCTCAACAAAAGGGACGCCTAAAGCCGCCCCGCACCTCACGCTCGAACGCCGGGATTCCGGCGGCGCGCGGTGATGTCCCGGACGCCGGAAGCGCGGCCGATAGTGGCCTGGCGGCGGCGGGTCGGGGTCGTTACGGTACGGGCGTGGATCGACGCGTGTTCGGCATCTGGACCGCGATCGTGTCGCTGCTCGCGCTGGTGGATGCGCTGGGCTGGTGGAAGGACTACGCGGACGGGGCGAACAGCGTCGGGCTGGGCCTCGCGCAGACAATGGCGTCCTCGCTGACGTGGCTCCCGGTGAACATCAGCGTGTACCTGCTCACCATGTGGTTCCCGGTCAGGCGTCCCCACATGGTGCGCGCGGTCCTGATCCACCTGGCGGGCTACCTGGTCGCGCTCTGCTGGCTCAGCGGACGGATGTTCCTGTTCGATCCGGTGCTGCACTGGCTGCCTCCCGGGCGGGGGTTCGGCGACGAGTACCTCCGCAACCTCGGGGCGTATCTGGCGATGTACTTCGAGTGGGTCGGAGTGGCCCACGGGGTCTACTACTTCGTCCAGCACCGGCGGCGGCGCGAGCAACTGGCGCGGGCCCGCGAGCAGCTGACCCGGTCCGAGCTGCAGGCGCTGCGGGCGCAGGTGCGGCCCCACTTCCTGTTCAACGCGATGAACACCATCGCCTCGTTCGTCCACGACGACCCGTCGCGCGCGGAGGAGATGGTCGTGCGGCTGAGCGCCCTGCTGCGGCGGTCGCTGGAGCATGACGGCTCGCTGGAGGTGACGCTGCGCGAGGACCTGGAGGTCCTGTCCGCCTACGTGGACATCGAGCAGGCCCGGTTCGAGGACCGGCTCGCGGTGGACTGGCGGCTCCACCCCGGAGCGCTGGACGCGCTCGTCCCGCCGCTGCTGCTCCAGCCGCTGGTGGAGAACGCGGTCCGGCACGGGATCTCCCCCCGCGACGCGCCGGGCACGGTGACCATCACGGCCCGGCCCGAGGGGTCCTGGCTGCGGCTGATCGTCGCGGACGACGGCGTCGGGCTGCCGCCCGGCCGGCCGCGCACGGGGATCGGGCTGGCCAACGCCCGCGCCCGGCTCGCCCAGATGTACGGCGCGGAACGCCGGTTCAGCGTCGAGCCGCGGCCGGGCGGCGGGGTCGCCGCGACCGTCCGGCTGCCGCTGCGGACGGCCCGGGCATGATCAAGACCCTGATCGTCGACGACGAGCCCCCGGCCCGGCGGCGGCTCCAGCGCATGCTCGCCGCCCACGAGGACGTCCACCTGCTCGCCGGGTGCGGCTCGCCCGCCACGGCTCTCGCCGCCCTCCACCGGCACCGTCCCGACCTGGTCTTCCTCGACATCCAGCTCCCCGAGGGCGACGGGTTCGGCATCCTCGACGCGATCTGGGGCCGGCACGACCCGGCCGTCGTGTTCGTCACGGCCTTCGGCGACCACGCCGTCCGCGCCTTCGAGGTCGACGCGGTCGACTACCTGCTCAAGCCGTACGGCCAGGACCGGCTCGACCTGGCGCTCGACCGCGTCCGCGACCGGCTGGCCCGGCGGGCCGCCGTCCCCTCGCTGAACCGGCTGCCCGTCGAGATGGGCGGGCGGATCCGGCTGCTGGACCTGGACGCGATCGACTACGTCCGGGCCGAGGACGGCTACCTGCGCATCCACGCCGGCGCCCGCTCGCACCTGGTCCGCGGCACGCTGGCCAAGCTCCATGAGCGGCTCGGCTCCGCGGAGTTCCTGCGGATCCACCGCTCGGTCATCGTCCGGCTCGACCGGATCCGCGAGCTGGAGGTCCTCGGCCACGGGGAGATGCGGCTGACCCTGTGCTCCGGCGCCACCCTCATCTCCGGCCGCGCCTACCGCGACGACGTGCGGGCCGCGCTCGGCCTGCCGACCTGACCGCCGCTCCCGTCCACCCCTCCCCCGCTCCCGTTCGCCGCACGGACCCGGCCGCCGCCCCCGGACCGCTCCTACCGTGGGCGCGTTCCGCCACCCGGCAGAGCCGTGGCCGGCATCCGTCCTCGGGGGCATGGGTGCCGGTCCTTCCCCACCGCGTGGGAGTTCGCGATGAGAAATGTCCGCCGTACCCTCGCCGTCCTCGCCTGCGGCCTCGCCGTCGCGGCGGTGGCGCCCGCCGCGCACGCCACCCCGCGTGGCACCGCCCGGGGGCTCCACGCCCCGCACCCGTGCCGCGACGACGACGGCGCCGTGCAGCCGGGCTTCACCTGCTGGACGCTGACCGTCCCGCTCGACCATTCCGGCCGGACGCCCGGCACGCTCGACCTCCAGGTCGGCGCCGCCGACGGCCCGGCCAAGCCCAAGGGCACGCTGCTGTTCCTCACCGGCGGCCCCGGCCAGGAGGGCGTCGCCCTCCTCCGGCGCATCGCCGGGCGCATGCCCGAGGTGTTCGCGCAGTACCGCCTCGTCATGCTCGACCAGCGCGGCACCGGCCCGCTCGGCGCCGTCGACTGCCCGAAGATGCAGGCCCAGGTCAGCGGCTCCGACAGCGCCCCGGCCACCCCCGACGCGGTGGACGAGTGCAGCCGCATCCTCGGCGACCGGGCCCGCTTCTACGGCACCGACCAGAGCGTCGGCGACTTCGAGGACGTCCGGCGCGCGCTCGGCGTGGACACCATGGTCGTGGACGGCGTGTCGTACGGCTCCCTCACCGCCGCCCGCTACGCCATCGCCCATCCCCGGCACGTGTCCCGGCTGGTCATGGACTCGGTCGTCCCGCATCACTGGACGGTCGCCGGAGACCTGAACCTGGTCGGGCTCACCGCCCAGCCGAGGGTGCTCCGGGACGCCTGCAAGACCGCGCCGGCCTGCGGTTTCGACCCGGCGCAGGACCTCGCCACGCTCGTCCGGCGGCGCACCCCGGCCGGCGGGCTCGCCCTGTTCGGCGACGTCGTCGGCTACGAGTTCATCGACCCGACCTACCGCGACCCGGACCCGATCCCCGGCAGCGGCCTGCCGGGCGACATCATCGGCGCGATGCACCAGGCCGTCACCGGCGACACCAGCCGGCTGGACGCCATCGAGGCCGTGTTCACCCCGGCGGACGGCACGCCCGCGAGCCAGCTGAGCGCGGGCCTGCACGCGGCCACCCTCTGCCAGGACCTGCGCTTCCCGTGGGGCACCTCGGCGACCCCGGCCGGGCTCCGCGGCCCTTTCCTCGACCGCACCGCGCGCACCCTGCCCGCATCGGCCACCTGGCCGTACACCACGGCGGTCGCGCTCGCGCAGAGCAGCGTCCAGACCTGCTTGCGCTGGCCGGCCGAGCCCCCGAGCTCCAACCCCGCCGCCCGCCTCCCGGACCTGCCCACCCTGATCCTCACCGGCGACCACGACCTCAGCACCCCGCTGGAGTGGGCCGAGCAGGAACGCGCCGTCAGCCCCGCCGGCACCCGCTTCGTGGTCGTCAAGGGCGCCGCCCACTCCATCCAGAACCGCGAGCCCGCCCACACCGGCCGAGACGCCCTGACCACCTTCCTCCTGAACTGACCGCGCGGCCCCACACCCCACGAGCCGGTGGCGGGCGGCCCCGCTGACAAACGACCAAGGGCCTGACCGGAGCAATCTCCGATCAGGCCCTTGACCTGCAAGTTCTCGGTGGAGCTGAGGGGATTTGAACCCCCGGGAGCAGGTCGAGGCGTCCCGCGACGGGCGGCCGCTGTCGAAGCTGCCCGAGCGGGGCCACCCCGAGGACCTCCTGGACGAGCTGGAGACGGCCGAGCTGCTCGGCCGCGCGTACGCGACGGTCCGCAAGGACCGCAACCAGGGGCTCATGCCGGGCTTCGTCGAGGTGTGCGGGCTGCCGCACTGGCGTCGGCGTGTGCTGACCGGCGAGAGCTGACGCGCTGTCCTCCCCTCGCGGCGGTGGCTTGTGCCGCGGCGCGCGGCCTCACAGCCGCGGGTCGTCCACCAGCTGGTAGCCGCGGAACCCTGCGCCGTCCGGGATCGCGGTGAACTCGCGGCCCGGCAGCTCGTTGGCTGGAAGGCCGGCGTCGCGCGCGATGTCGGCAGCCGGCACCCGCACCGGGTCCCGGTGGTCGTGGTCGGGGGTGACCAGCTCGGCGATGTCGCCGATGGTGAGAAGGACCCGGACGGTGACGTGCTCGGGGGTGGCGCTGTCGTTCATGAGATGTCCTTCCGGTTGCGGTCGTGCAGGTCGGTGCGGGCGCCCTGGCCGGGCCGGCGGTGATTGGATGACCGTCGCGGGCCGCCGTACCGGCGTCTGCCCGAACAAGCCCTAGATCAGGTGAATGGCAGCGCGCGATACTGCGGGTGTGCTTGACAACAGGCGTGAACTGGGCCGCGCGTCCGGTACTTCCGACAGAGAGCCGAAGGAGTTCGCTGTAGCGTTCAACACCCTCATTCCCACCATATTCGTCATCGCCCTACTGGTGTTCGCCGTCCAAGGCACCGTCCGCCTCCAGTGGTACGCCGTCGGGGTGTGGGTGGGCTGGGGCGCGGTACTGCTGTTCAAGCTCTTGAGGTGGCGTGACCTCCTACGCCCACAGACAGCCTGGCTTCAGGGGACGGTACTCAACGTCGAGGACCGCTTCGGGCCGCGGCAGTGCGATCTGGCGGCGCCCGGAAAGGTCCGATGCACCTCTTCCGTCGGCATGCGAGGCGATCCGAATTTCCCAGTGCTCATCCTCCGCGATGCACTGACGGGCGACAGGCTCCGTTACGTCCTGAAGGCCCCCGACGGCTTCCCCCTGAGCTCCAATGACGTCCGCGCCATCATCTCGGCATTGGAGCAGGGACCGGCCGGAAGGGCGGCCAGGTGGCTGCGCCAGAACGCCCTGTGACCCGCGGAAGGAGACCATCAACGAGTGGCTCCGCACGCGCCCGGCACCCGGACGCACGCGCCGGCCAAGCGTGGTTCCTCATCACCCGCCACAGACGGCTCGTCGCCTACTGCCGTGACATCGAGGAGGTCGCCGAACACGTCGACCCAGCTGTTCTTCACGGCCCAGGCGAGGCTGCCGAGGATACTGGTTGAACCCGACCAGCGAAGTCGAGCGAGAGCGGCTCGCGCCGCGGCTTCCGCTGACATACGCCCCATGAGCCGAAGGAACGGACCTCCCATCTTGGCCGCTTCTGGTCTCTTCCGCGCACGTTGTGCACACAACGCGCGAAAGGCATTTCAGGCGGAGCAAAGACGCGCTGAAGCATGCCGAGAAGGCACCCGAACGCTCCCCGACGAGAGACCATCCCCATATGGGTCAGCCCCTTCGACGCCGGCTCTCTAGCAAGCGAAGCCGCTCGCTGCATGCGCCAGCTCGGCAACCTGGCCGAAGCCGAGCGCCAAGCCCGGCAGATCATCAAGCTTCGTGCCGACAGCCACACACGCAGCCGAGCCTTCGCCACGCTGCTCCTGGTGACCGTGCTCATCGCGCAAGGCAGACCAGACGAGGCGTGCTTCCAAGCAGCGAAACACTCAACCTCATCGAGGGACTGAGTTCGCACCTCGTAACGCAACAACTCGACGAGCTGCGCACCTTACTCCAACCGCATCGAACGAACTCCACAGTCGCCGAGTTTCTCCCCTGCCTAGAACAAGCCTTCAGGGGCAGGCGCGATCTCTACAGTTGGCTCAGCAGCGACACCAGCGGAGCAGGTTAGGCCGAGGAGATTCGATGCCTCCAGAAGAACCGCTCTACGAGCGCGCCCCCGAGGCATGGCGCGCCTATCTCGCCGAGGGCAACGCCACCCAGCCGCGTAAGCGCGTAGGCGCCGACGCCCTCATCCGCGACGCGGCAGGCCGCCTGCTCCTCGTCGACCCAAAATACAAACCGGACTGGGACCTACCCGGCGGGATGAGCGAGGCCAACAAGCCGCCAACCGAGACCGCCCGCCGCGAACTGAAAGAAGAACTAGGGCCTGTTTCTTGGATCGGCTGACGGTGGGCGTTGGTTGGGTCACTGTGGGTTGATGGGTCGTGGTGACTTGACCGATGCGCAGTGGGAGCGGCTGGCGCCGTTGCTGCCACCGACGGGCGGGCGGGGTGGTCGGTGGGTCGATCACCGGCAGGTGATCAATGGGATCTGTCATCGGGTGCGGACCGGTGTGCCCTGGCGTGATCTGCCGACCGAGTTCGGGGAGTGGATCACCGTCTACAAGCGGTTTCGGCGCTGGTCGGCGGACGGGACCTGGGAACGGCTGCTTCAGGTGGTGCGCGCCCAGGCCGACGCCGCCGGTGACATCGACTGGCGGGTGTCGGTCGATTCCACGATCCAGCGGGCGCACCAGCACGCGGCCGGCGCCCCGCACCGGCCGCCGCCCGCCCCACCTGAAAAGGGGGACGGTGCCGGGACGAACCAGGACAAGCCAAACTGGCGCGAGTTGGTGGCCCTGCTGGAGGAGGTGGCCCGGCAGGCGAAGCGCTAGGACGCTCCCGCGGCGGGCTGTCCACCAAGATCCATCTGGCCGCCGACGGCCGCTGCAGGGTCCTGTCGTTCCTGGTCACTCCCGGTCAGTGGGGCGACAGCCCCCAGTTCATCGCGGTCCTGGACGCCATCGGTGTCGCACGGCTGGGGCCGGGCCGCCCACGCCGCCGTCCCGAGCACGTGCTGGCCGACAATGCCTACTCCTCGCGGCCTACTCCTCGCGCGCCAACCGGGCGTATCTGCGCCGACGCGGGATCGGACACACTATTCCCGTGCCGACCGACCAGCGGCAGCACCGCCGCGACCGCGGACGCCGCGGCGGCCGACCGCCCGGCTTCGA
>NZ_WBMR01000133.1 GCF_008923365.1 Actinomadura montaniterrae | reverse complement strand
CGCCGCCCCGGCCCAGGCCCCGGTCGCAGCGCCGGCCGCCGCCCCGCAGGCGCCCGCCGCCAAGCCCGCCGCCGCCAGGCCGGCCGCCGAGGACCGGGACGTCGAGGCCGTCCCGCTCAACCGCTTCCGCAAGGTCGCGGCGCGGCGGCTCACCGAGAGCAAGCAGAACGCGCCGCACTTCTACCTCAACCGGGAGGTGGACGCCGAGGCGCTGCTGGCGTTCCGCGCCACCCTCAACGAGGCGCTCGCCCCGGCGAAGGTCAGCGTGAACGACCTGGTCGTGAAGGCGGTGGCCACCGCGCTGCGCGAGCACCCGGAGGTCAACGTCTCCTACACCGAGGAGAACCTGCTCTTCCACAAGCGGGTGCACGTCGGCGTCGCCGTCGCGGTCCCGGACGGGCTGGTCGTCCCGGTCGTGAAGGACGCCGACCGCAAGAGCGTCTCGCAGATCGGCGCGGAGACCCGCGAGCTGGCCGGGAAGGCGCGCGACGGGAAGCTGTCCGTGCAGGAGATGAGCGGCGGCACGTTCAGCGTCAGCAACCTCGGCATGTTCGGCGTCGACTCGTTCTCCGCGGTGATCAACCCGCCGGAGGCGGCGATCCTCGCGGTCGGCGCCGTGCGCGACGAGCCGGTGGTGCGCGACGGGCAGGTCGTCCCGGGCAAGCGGATGGCGGTGACGCTCTCGGTCGACCACCGCGCCTGCGACGGCGCGACGGCCGCGAAGTTCCTCGCCCGGCTGGCCGAGCTGCTGCAGAACCCGCTGCTGATCGTGGCGTGAGCGCGGCCTGACCGCGAGCGTGAGCGCGCGGCCCCGGTGATCGCGGAGGTCACCGGGGCCGCGCGCCACTTGTCGTCTTTCTGACGACATGTGATCATTGCCGGCATGGCGGTCAACGTTCCGCTGGGTCCCCTGCTGGATCCGGCGTTCCACCTCGGGTCGGTGCCCACCACGTGGGCGGAGCTGCTCGGCTTCGCCACCGGCGCGGTGAACGTCTGGCTCGTCGTCCGGCAGAACATCCTCAACTGGCCGATCGGGATCGCCAACGTCGTCCTGCTCGGGCTGGTGTTCCTGGACGGCGGCCTCTACGCCGACGCCGGGCTCCAGGTCGTCTACGTCGTGCTTCAGATGTACGGCTGGTGGGTTTGGCTCTACGCGGGCGACGGGCGCGACGAGCTGCCCGTCCGGCGCACCGCCCGCACCGAGTGGTTCGCGCTCGCCGCCGCCGGAGCGGCCGGGACGGCGCTGCTGACCTGGATGCTGTCGGCCTGGACGGACTCCACCGTCCCGTTCTGGGACGCGCTGACCACCGCGCTGTCGCTCGTCGCGACCTACGGGCAGTCCCGCAAGCTGCTGGAGTCGTGGTGGCTGTGGATCACCGCCGACCTGATCTACATCCCGCTGTACTTCTACAAGGAGCTGAAGCTGACCGGCGCCCTCTACGTGCTGTTCCTCGCGCTGTGCGTCGCGGGCCTGGTCGCCTGGCGCCGCGACCTGCGGCGGCGGGAGGCGGCCCCGGTGCCGACATGACCCGCGAGCACGGGCTCGTCATCGGCAAGTTCTATCCGCCGCACGCGGGGCACCACCACCTGATCGACACGGCCGCCGCGGCGTGCGCGCGGGTGACGGTGGTCGTCGCCGCGTCGACCGTGGAGAGCGTCCCGCTCGCGCTGCGCACCGCGTGGCTGCGGGAGGCGCACCCGCAGCCGCACGTGGAGATCGTCCCGGTGGTGGACGACGCGGAGATCGACTACGGGTCGGACGAGATCTGGTCGGCGCACGTCGCGGCGTTCCGGGCCGGGCTGGCGCTGCGGTCGGGGCTCGGCGTGGCCGTCCCGCCGGTGGACGCGGTGTTCAGCTCCGAGCCGTACGGCGCCGAGCTGGCGGCGCGGTTCTCCGCCGTCCACGTGCCGGTGGACCCGCCGCGCGAGCGGTTCCCGGTCAGCGGCACCGCCGTCCGCGCGGACCCGGTGGCGGCGTGGGAGTGGCTGTCGCCGCCCGTCCGCGCGTACCTGGCGCGCCGCGTCGTGGTCGTCGGCGCCGAGTCGACGGGCACGACGACGCTGGCGCGCGCGCTCGCCGCGCACTACGCCGGACGCGGCGGGGTGTGGGCGGCGACGCGGTGGGTGCCGGAGTACGGGCGCACCTTCACCGAGGAGAAGCTCGCCGCCGCGCGCCGCGCCCCGTCCGACCCGTCGCTGTGGCTGGACGATCTGGCCTGGGAGTCCGCCGAGTTCACCGCGATCGCCGAACGGCACGCCGCGCTGGAGGACGCCGCCGCCCGCACCGGTTCGCCGCTGCTGGTCTGCGACACCGACGCGTTCGCGACCGCGCTCTGGCACGAGCGGTACCTCGGCGCGCCCGCGCCGGACGTCGAGGCCGTCCACGCGCGGGTGCCGCACCACCTGTGGATCCTGACCTCGCCCGACGGCGTGCCGTTCGAGCAGGACGGCTGGCGGGACGGCGAGTCGATCCGGGCGTGGATGTCGGGCCGCTTCCGGGAGGAGCTGGAGAAGCGGGACCTCCCGCACATCGTGGTGACCGGCCCGCACGAGGAGCGGCTCGCCGCGGCGGTCGAGGCCGCCGGCGCGCTGCTCGCGCGCGGCTGGTCGTTCAGCGCCCCGCTGGCTCCGTAGCGGCGGGCGGTTCCGCGCCACCGGACGGCTCCGCGCCGGCGGACGGTTCGGCGTCACGGAGCGGTTCCGCGCCGCCGGACGGTCCGGCGTCGCCGGGCGCCCGGTCGACGCGGAAGAGGTCCTCGTCGATGCGGTCGAGGGCCAGCCGGACGGCGCCGAGCCCGATCGCCTCGTCGCCCAGCCGGGACGCCTCGATGCGCACGGGGCTCAGGCACAGCGGCAGGACGTGCCGGCGCAGCGCCTCGACCAGCGGCGCGCCCGCGCCGACCAGCGGGCCGCCGACGACGATCATCTCGGGGTCCAGCGCGAGGGCCATCGCGGCGACGCCGCGGGACATCCGCGCGGCGAGCCGGTCGACGGCCCGCAGCGCGTCCGGGTCGCACCGGCCGGCCGCGGCGAGCACCCGTTCGGCGTCCTCCAGCGCGGGACCGGCGGAGGCGAGGCCGGCGAGCGCGGCGCCGACCGCCCCGGGCCCTGGCTCTGGCCCGGGCTCGGCGCCCGTGACCAGCACGGCGGTGGTGTAGCGCAGGCCCAGCTCCGGCAGCATCCCGATCTCGCCGGCGGCGCCCCACCGGCCGCGGTGCAGGCGCCCGCCGATCAGCGCGCCGGCGCCGGTGTGCAGCCCGGCGTGCACGCAGACGACGTCGTCGGCCGCGCGGGCGGCGCCGCGCCACCGCTCGGCCAGCGCGGCGAGGTTGGCGTCGTTCTCCACCAGGACGGGGCAGGCGAACGAGCGGCCGAGCTCCCGGCCGAGCTCGACGCCCTCCCAGCCGGGCACGGCGGCGCAGCGGGTGACGGTGCCGTCGGGACCGACCACGCCGGGGGTGCCGGCGGCGACGGCCCGCAGCGACCGCCGGTCGATCCCGGCCTCGGCCAGGCACGCCTTGACGGCGGCGCGGACGGCGGCGATGCGGGCGTCCGGCCGGGCGTGGGTGTCGAGGCCGGCGCGGTGGCCGCCGACGACCTCGCCGGACAGGTCCGTGACGAGCAGCCGCACGTGGTGGGCGTCGATGTCGGCGCCGAGCGCGTGGCCGGCCTCGGCGCGGAACCGGTAGCGGCGCGCGGGCCGGCCGAGGCCGCTGCCCGGCCGCGGCGCGACCTCGGCGACCAGGCCGCGGCCGATCAGGTCGCCGAGCACGCCCTCGGTGGTGGGGCGCGACAGCCCGACCCGGCGGGCCAGCCCCGACAGCGTCGACTCGCCGCCGTCGCGCAGCTCGCGCAGGGTGGCGGCGGAGTTCAGGCGGCGCAGCACCGAGAGGTCGCCCCCGTGCAGCGAGCGTTCGGACACGGCACCCCTGACTTATGGAAGGTACCTGCATAAGTGGGCCGGACGGCGCCCACGATACCCCGGACCGGCGGCGCGGTCCTCAGCCGCCGTACGTGAGTCCGTACCCGAACGGGAAGAGCGGCTCCTTGCCGTCGCCGCGGTTGACCGGTTCCTCTCCCTCGCCGCGCGGCCAGGTCACCGGCAGCCGGCCGGACGGCCGCACGGCGCCGAACAGGACGTCGGCGACGCCCGCCCCCTCCGTCCCCGGCAGCCACGACGCGACGAGCGCGTTCCAGCCGCCGAGCCGGGACGCGACGTCCAGCGGGCGC
Organism: Actinomadura montaniterrae; assembly: GCF_008923365.1. Lineage (GTDB taxonomy): Bacteria > Actinomycetota > Actinomycetes > Streptosporangiales > Streptosporangiaceae > Spirillospora > Spirillospora montaniterrae. The sequence continues at coordinate 22,315 of NZ_WBMR01000133.1, read as the reverse complement.
CCGGAGACGAGGACGACCGCGACCGGAACGCCCGAGGCGCGCAGCCGCTCGATCGTCCGCACGTCCTCGTCGTCGAGGGCCAGGCCGCCGGGCCGGTCGCCGTGGTACTCGGCGTACGGCTTCTCGCCGACGACGGCGACCGCCGCGTCGTAGGTCTCGTCGATCCCCTCGCCGTCCCGGTTGTAGTCGATCTTCGCCTGCTCGCCCGCGACCTGCTTGATGCCCTGCAGGATGGTGGTGCCGGGTGTCGTCCTGCCGGGCGAGCCCTGCCAGGTCACCGTCCAGCCGCCGGACTGCATGCCGATGTCGTCGGCGTTGCGTCCCGCCACGAAGATCTTCGCGTCGCGGCGCAGCGGCAGGACGCCGTCGTTCTTCAGCAGCACCTGCGACGCCGCGACGGCCCGGCGGGCCAGCGCCCGGTGCGCGGCGCTCCCGACCGCCGTCAGGCGACTCCGGTCGGCCATCGGACGCTCGAACAGCCCGAACCGGATCTTCTCGGTCAGGATGCGGCGGTTCGCGTCGTCGATCCGCGCCATCGGGACCGTCCCGTCCTTCACCTCGGCGCGCAGGCCGGCGATGAAGTCCTTCCACTTCCGCGGCACCATGACCATGTCGATCCCGGCGTTGACGGCCTTCGCGATCTCGTCCCTGGTGAACCCCGCCTCGCCGTCGATCCGGTCGACGCCCTGGTAGTCGGACACGACGATCCCCTTGAAGCCGAGCTCGCCCTTCAGCACGTCCGTGATCAGGTACCGGTTCGCGTGCATCTTCACGCCGTTCCACGAGCTGTACGACACCATCACCGACGCGACCCCGCGCCGCACCGCCTCCCGGAACGGCGGCAGGTGCACGGCCCGCAGCTCCTCCTCCGGGATCTTCGCGTCGCCGCGGTCCCGGCCGCCCTCGGTGCCGCCGTCGCCGACGAAGTGCTTCGCCGTGGCGAGGACGGACGCCGGCCCGCCCGGCTCCGCGCCCTGCAGCCCGTCGATGAGCGAGGCCATGGCGGACGGCAGCTCCGGGACCTCGCCGAACGACTCGTACGTCCGGCCCCAGCGGTCGTCGCGGGCGACGCACAGGCAGGGCGCGAAGTCCCAGTCCGCGCCGGTCGCCGCCATCTCCTCGGCGGTCGCCGCCCCGATGTCGCGGACGAGCGCCGGGTCGCGGGCGGCACCGAGCCCGATGTCGTGCGGGAAGATCGTCGCGCCGACCACGTTGTTGTGCCCGTGTACCGCGTCCACCCCGTACACCATCGGGATGCGCAGCGGCGCGGACAGCGCGCCCTTCTGGTACCCGTCGACCATGTCGGCCCAGCTCTCCGCCGTGTTCGGAGAGGGCGCCGAACCGCCGGCCGACATGACCGACCCGATCCGGTACGTCCCGACCTCGGCCGGGGTGATGTACCGGCGCTCCGGCTGCGTCATCTGCCCGAGCTTGTCGTCCAGGGTCATCCGGGACAGCAGGTCGTCGACGCGGGCCGCGACGGGCAGCCCCGGATCGAGATAAGGGGCGGCGGCCGGGCGCGCCGCGCCGCCGGCGGCGGGTGCGGGCACCGGGCCGAGCACGAGGAGCGCCGGCAGGCCGAGGGAGAGCAGCCGCGACCGGAACGCCCGCACGGAGAAGCAGTACATGAGGAAGGTTTTTCCGGCGACGGCCATTCCCGGCACAAGCGGGCGCAAGCGGCCGGCAATATCTGCCGGCCGCCGCCTACCCAATACCGCTATTTCCCCTTAAGGGCGACCGCCCGGGATCGAACCGAGGACCTCCAGGACCACAACCTGGCGTGCAGACCACCACACCACGGACGCCGTGTCTCCGGTAGGAATCGAACCTACGCCCTCCGGGTCCGCAACCCGGCGCGCTCTCCTCTGCGCCACGGAGACTCGATATTCACTTGTACTGCGTACTGGGCGCAGGAATCGAACCTGCCTGATGCGGCTTATGAGACCGCCGGATGCACCAGCATCCCTGCCCAGCCTGCGCGGAGGGTGCGAGATTCGAACTCGCGCAGGGTGACCCCTGACGACGGCTTAGCAAGCCGCTGCCTTTCCGCTCGGCCAACCCTCCGGGACACGTTCGGGGACCGTTCCGGGGAAAACAAAAAGACCGCCCGTTCTGCTCGGGCGGTCGGCGGCGGGACGCGATGGTCACGTCCTGCGGCGGCTCCCGAGGCCGGAGTGGCTGCTGCGGTGCATTCGGTGATGGCGCATCTTTCCCTCTCCTTCCGGCCTCGTTCCGTTCGACGCCCATATTGCCGCAGCGGTTCCGCCTCGGCAACACATTATTTCCGGGGCGGCCCGCCCGGTGCGGGCCGCCCCGGATTCGCTACTCGTCGAAATCGGTGCTGCGGATCAGCGGCTCCCAGGCGTCGAACTCCGCGCGCAGGCCGTCGAGGCTCGCGGCGACCGCGTCGGCGGCGTCGCTGCCGAGCGGCAGCCGCAGCGGCGTGTCCTCGGCGTCCAGCGCGGTCAGGATCGCGGCCGCGGCCTTGGCGGGATCGCCCGGCTGCTTGCCGTCGCTGTCCGGCAGGCCCTTGCGCACCTGCCCGACGGTGCCGGCGTACTCCGGCATCTCGGCGGCCATCAGCAGCCCGCCGCCCGCGAACGACGTCCGGAACGCGCCCGGCTCCACGATCATCACCTTGACGCCGAACGGCGCGACCTCCCCGGCGAGCGCCTCCGTCAGCCCCTCCAGCGCGAACTTGGTGGCCGAGTAGCCGCCGACGCCCGGGAAGGACAGCCGGCCGCCCTGGCTCGTCAGCTGGACGATCGCGCCGGACCCCTGCCGGCGCATGTGCGGCAGCACCGCCCGGGTCAGCGCGGCGGGCCCGAAGAAGTGCAGGTCCATCAGGTCGCGCAGCTCGCGGTCGGTGGTCTCCTCCACCGCGCCGACCAGGCCGCGCCCGGCGTTGTTCACCAGGACGTCGATCCGGCCGTGCCACAGCAGCACGTCGGCCACCACGTCCGCGATCCGGCCGTGGTCGGTGACGTCCAGCGCGACCGCGTTCACGCGGCCCGGGTACCGCTCGGCGAGGTCGTCGAGGGCCTGCGGGCGGCGCGCCGCCGCGACGACGGTGTCGCCCGCCGCGAGCGCCGCCTCCGCGATCGCCCGCCCGAATCCCGAGGTCGCCCCCGTGATCAGCCAGACCCGTCCGGTTCCGTTCTCAGTCGCGTTCGTCATGGCTCGTTTATCGCAGGCGCGGCACCGCGGCGTCCAAGACAGAGATCAACATGACCGATAAAGAGCCTTTATCATCGCGGCATGGAGCTGCGTCAGCTGCGCTACCTGGTCGCGATCGCCGACGCCGGCAACCTCGGCCGGGCCGCCGAGGCGCTGTTCGTCAGCCAGCCGGCGCTGTCGTACGCGCTGCGGCGGCTGGAGTCCGAGCTCGGCGTGCGGCTGTTCGACCGGCACGCGGGCGGGGTCACCGCCACCGCCGCCGGTACCGAGGTCATCGCCGAGGCCCGCCGGACGGTCCGCCAGGCCGAGCGGGTCACCGCGGCGGCGGAGCGGCACCGGCGCGGCCAGACCGGGGTGCTGCGCGTCGGGTTCGAGGCGAGCGGCGCCGGCGAGCTGACGACCCGGGCCCGCTCCGAGTTCGCCCGCGCGCATCCCGGCGTCCGGGTCGAGCCGAAGCGGTTCGACTGGGGCGGCGAGGCGGACGCGCTGCGGTCCGGGGACGTCGACGTGGCGTTCGTGTGGCTGCCCGCCGACCTGACGGGCCTGCACTCGGAGATCGTCCACACCGAGCCGCGGATCGTCGGGCTCCCGTCCGGCCATCCGCTCGCCGGGAACGAGGCGGTCGGCATCCTCGACGTCGCCGACGAACCCCTCCTGTGGACGGAGCGGGCGCCGCGCGAATGGGTGGACTGGTGGGCGGTCAACCCGCGCCCGGACGGGTCGGAGCCGCGGTGGGGGCCGACCAACGACAACGTCGAGGAGATGCTCGAGCAGGTCGCCGAGGGCGTCGCGATCTGCTTCGCGCCGTCCAGCATGGCGCGGTACTACACGCGGCCCGGCATGGTCTGGGTGCCGCTCACCGGCGTCGAGCCGCTGCGGGTCGCGCTCGCCTGGGCGGACGGCGCGGACGGCCCGCTGGTGCGGTCGTTCGCGGAGATCGTCCGCGGCCTGGTCACCGGGTGACGGGCGCGCCCAGGGTCGCGTGCAGGGCGCGCAGCGCCTGGTAGACGCGGACCTTGACCACGTCGACCGGCACCCCGAGCAGGGCGGCGGCCTCGTTGACCGAGCGTTCCCGGAAGACCGTCTCGGTGAGGATCTCGCGGTGCGCCGACGGCAGCGCCTGGAAGGCCCGGGCGACCGCCGCGGAGCGCGTCCGCTCCCCCGGTGCGCCGGGGGCGAACGAACCGGTGTGCTTGCCCATTCGCAGTGCCACGCAACGAACTTCGCACCGCGAAGCCCCCAAGGCGCCCCCCTTATGCCGTCTTTAAGGAAGAGTTGAGGGGCCGATCCGAAGGGCTGGATCTGATCACGTCCGGCACCGTCCGGAAGAGTCGCCCTGGCAGCCGCTCACCTGTGCAAACGCAGGAAGGGAAACCGACGGTCCGTCCGGCGGAGTCGAGGTAGGTCGAGCAAGATCGATTTACCTTGGCTCCCGCCGGCGGCTCCCGTGGCTCCCCTCCGCTCAGCAGGAAGGAGGGCAGACACCATGGCCCTGAGAATCAGCGAAAACACCATGGTCACGGACCTCAACGGCGAGATCATCGCCACGGCCACCCGAGCCCCGGACGGCTGGCACGTCACCACATGGCCACGCCCACTCGACCGCAACTCGGCGATCACAGCCATGTTGCTCGCCGAGCGCGTCATCACCCACGGCGAAGACGACCTGTGCGTCATGGAGTGGCGTCGGGAGCTGGCCCATGGTTGATCGACTCATCCGGATCACAACGGCTCTGGCAGTCGTCGCGGTCGCCGTGGTGGCCGCGATCATCTCGTACCGCCACGCCTACGAACTCGTCCACTCCCACGGCGAGGCCGGCACAACGGCGCGCCTCGTCCCGTTCACGGTGGACGGCCTCATCTGGGCGGCGTCCATGGTGGTCCTGGACGCGAGCCGCCGCAAGGAACCGGCGCCCGCCCTCGCCAAGTGGAGCCTCGCCGTAGGCATCGTGGCGACAGTAGGCGCCAACGTGGCGCACGGCGCGTCCCACGGCGTCATCGGCGCCCTCGTGAGCGCATGGCCGGCGCTCGCCCTCGTCGGCTCCTTCGAGCTGCTCATGACTCTCACTCGCACCGCAGCGCGCCACGCCGCACCAGCACGGGACGACGAACGCACCACCGTGGAACAACCCGAGCCACCAAGCACTGAACCGGAGCAAACCCCGGAACAAGCGGTACTCGCCGAGTACCTCGCGAGCCTGGACGGCCCAGGCCGCCCCGTCTCGCAGCGCTATCTAGCCGAGAAGCACAACATCGACCGCCGCAAGGTCAAACAGATCATCACCAACGCGGTGGATGCCGTCCCAGCGTAGTTACGTAAGCCCCAGTCACAACCGATCCCGTGGCTGGGGCTTACACCTGCCAGTTGCTGGAACCGGTGTTGCCCGCTCCTGCACTCTACTCACCAAAGCTCTCACGTGCACAGATCCAACGCAGCCACGCCCAGCGCACTGTGTGTACAGGACGAGAGCGGGGGACGATGCAATGCCCATACAACATTACTCAGACGCGGAGCCCGCGCCGGACCTATAGGATTCGCCACAGAAAGATCACAGAGCGTCGTCACCAACATAAGGACAGCTAGATGAATCTCGATGAAACTGTCAACGTAAGCGTAAGGTTTTCATGGGAATTGATGGGAGAAGTGATTTTGGACCACAAAGGCAGCCTCGCCTTCCCCCGAATGCAATTCCCCTGGGACGGCGGTGGCGTATACCGCATCACAGGGAGACGCCCCATTGAAACTACAAGTGCTTACGATCGCCGATCTCGCTGGTTCTTCTATATCGGCCAGAGCCGAGATATTCCAGCTCGCCTAAATAAGTATCGCAACCCAGGTCCGAACCAGGCCACGAATATCAGGGTTAACGAAGCGCTACGCGCCGAACTAAGACAGGGCACGAGAATTTCTCTATCCGTTGCTCGCGAGATGAGGATCAAAGTCGGCAAGGAATGGAGGGACCTCGACACCGGCAGCACTATACAGAGGACGCTAGCCGAAAGCGCAGCCCTCATGCAAGCTTACGCAACGGAGGATTTGGGTGATGTTGACATTCTAAACAAGGGCCTAGATGATTCGGTTGACCGCGAGTTCAAAGACGCCCCATGGCCATAAGAAGCCCGATTGTCATGTTGCAATAACGTGCAATCCATCCCCAAGATCGCCTCTAGAGTTTCTACCACTCAAGGCTCAGTAGAATGTAGCGGCGCCTGACCATACGCGTTCAAAGCTATCTAGATACGTGCTCGCCATGTCGCCATCCTCCGCGCGCCGTAGATGCAACACGGGCGTGTGAGATGCGGCGATGCCGTAGGCGTGCGGGTTGACCAGAAGGTAATCATCGGCGCGATAGATCGAGTTGTAGAGCACCGTGTCATGGAGCCGGATCTCTACGCCGTCCACCTCGCCGAGAGCCCGGTAGTGGACGAGGGCGTTGCGGATCTTCGCCGCCATCGACTCGCCAACGCCCTCGTCACTTCCGCGCTCGGCAACGCACGTTCCGTCCGGATCACCGAGCAGGATCCGCACGCGGGCGCCGCTGCGCGCCCGCTCCGCGAGCATGCGCAGGATGCCCATGTCCTCGGCGAGGAAGAGGCCCGCGTACGCCAGGATTCCGATCTCGTCCCGTGCGTTCTGGAAGAGCTGTTGCCACACCGGACGAGGGACCGCCCATCGATGCGGATACGTCGCCAGGACCTCGATCACCGGCGGATCGGCACGGACGGCGGAGGCAGCGAGTTGAGGCCATAGGTCGGCCTCGTCTCGTCCGACCAGTGCGGCGATGCGGTCACGGTGCCGCGCGTAGGGCACCCGGCCGGCGAGCCACCGATGGACGGTCTTGGGATCCACGCCCACCCGTGCCGCAACGTCGGCTTCCGCGAGGTGGGCGTCAGCAAGGGCACGCCGCAACAAGTCGTTCACCAGACCTCCCGGGGACGCAAGCGAGAACGACGCACTCAACGACGCTAACAGAAGACGTCCCAAGACGTCCCTAGATGCCGATAGAGAGGTCCCGGACCGGACGCGAGGCTCAAGAGGCACACCGCGAACGCCACGTTCGCCAGGACGACCCCACGCACGCCAAGGAGCCACCATGCGCACCGATCGGCCCTACCCGGCCGCCCCCACGCACACCGCCACCAACACGGACTCGGCTGACGAGGAACTCGCGAACCTGCGAAGGGACTTCACCGGTCACCGAATCTGGCGCGGCGTACGCAGCGACGGGAGCCTCGGGGATTGGGTCGCGAGCCTGCACGACCCGGCCGCCGGAGTCGACCCCACGGTGATCCAGTCCTCGTCCGCCGCGTTGCGTGAGGCACTCGTCAACGAGGCCGCACGGGCCGAGATCAAGCGTGCGGTGAACTGGTGATCGGACGCTTCCGGACGCCGCGCTCACCATGGACCGGGACCGCGAAGGGGAGCGCGGTTCCGTGGGGGGAGGTGGAGGCGGCGCGGTCGGTGAGTGTCCCCCCGGACGCACCGGCCGCGCTTCCTCTGCCCACCCACGCCGGACTGTCGCGGGGCCGCTGGCACCTAACCCGGCTCGCCCGCCGCCTGGGCCGGTACGACTGGACGACCGAACTTCGCATCGACGGCCCGCACCCGATGTTGCGCGTGTACGCCGACAACGCCCCGACGATCGGCGAATCCGTATCCGTAGTCTGGGGCAATAGCGCTTGGTGGTACCAGTCCAGCACCGGTATTTGGCTGGCACGCTGCACACGCCCCCGCCTCGCCGCTGACAAGGTGACAGTCCTGCTCACACCCTGGGTCGCTCTGGCAACGACCCGCTATAGGGACGAGTGACCCGGACATGGCCCGCCGCACGGCACCGGGCACCTACGCCCGCATCGCTAACGTCCTACGCCAACGCATCACAGACGGCACCTACGCCCCAGGGGACCAACTCCCAGGCGAGGCCGCCCTCTGCGCCGAGTTCGGCGTCGCCCGCAACACCGTGCGGCGGGCCCTGTCCACCCTCGAAACCGACGGCCTCATCACCGCACGCCCCGGCGTAGGCCGATTCGTCCCTACCGCCAAGCCAGCCGTTCACACCAGGTACGAGAGCATCGCCGCGGACCTACGGCGCCACATCGAGAGTGGCCACTACCGTCCAGGCGACCTACTTCCGAGCGAGGCCCAGCTCGCCAAGCGCTACGGCGTATCCCGCCACACGGCCCGCCACGCCCTCACGGCTCTAGAGGAAGCCGGCCTCGTGACCTGTGTCCACGGCAAGGGACGCTACGTCAGCCAAGACGTCCCTAGATGATCCACCCGTGTCCGTGGACGTCCACACCGGTCCCCGTAGCGTCGAACCCATGAAGAAGAACACCGCAGCATGGGCGAGCGAACTCGCGCGCAAGCACCTGGAGACCCCGCTTCCTCGCCGCTGGGCGCACACCCAAGGCGTAGCCCGGCAAGCCCGCACGCTCGCCCCCATCCTCGGCGACAACGCCGACCTCCTGGAGGCCGCCGCATGGCTCCACGACATCGGCTACGCCCCTGACCTCGTAAACACGGGCTTTCACCCCTTGGACGGCGCCCGCTACCTCCGCAACACCCACCGCGCCGACGACCACCTGTGCCGCCTGGTCGCCCACCACTCCTGCGCCGCCATCGAAGCGCGTGAGCGTGGGTTGGCCGATACCTTCTCCAAGGAATTCCTACCGGCTGATCCTGTGCTCAGCCGTGCGCTGACCACCAGCGACATGACGACGACACCAGACGGTGCGCCCGTCACCGTAGAGGAGCGTCTCGCCGAAATAAGGAACCGCTACGGAACCTCGCACGTGGTGACACGCTTCATCCAAAAGGCGGAACCTCATCTGATAGACGCCGTGTACAGGGTTCAACATGAGGCTCGCTCGAGGAGCTCAGCATACTAGACTGGGCGTCCGGCGTTGGGCTGACCGAGACATCCTTCCTGGAGCCTGCAAACATCGACTTCAGGAATCTAGTCTCCAACTTCCCAGTCGGTTCAGATATTTTACGATGCGAGGAAGGCGAGCGCGGTGGCGAACCCTCGTGAGTTGGTTGTCTTTGTTGCTTCACCGGGCGACCTCAGCGACGAACGTGATTCTGTACGCCGCGCCGCGGACTACATCAACTCTCTTTTCCTGGCATCCCATTCGACCCGATTGATGATAACGGGCTGGGAACAGTCTCAACCCACTTTTGGACGTCCACAGGAAGCCATCAATCCGCTCGTCCAGCAGTGCGATATTTTTATCGGCCTACTTAACCGCAAATGGGGTACACCCACCGGCGAGTTCAGCTCCGGCTTCGAAGAAGAGTATGAGCAAGCGGCGAAGCGCGCCAAAGAAAGCGGGCGTCCCAGTGTGGCCATATTCTTCAAGGAGGTGCCAGATGAGATGCTCCAAGATGCAGGGCCCTCGCTCTCCAAAGTCCTCGAATTTCGAAAGAAGTTGGAAACTGAACATATCGCTCTATATCGACAATTTTCCACCGTCAAAGACTTTGAACTTCAGGTAACCAAATACCTGATGGCAGTTGTAGTGGACCAATCTAGCCACGACATACCACCTTCGCCCGAGGGGACCGTCGACAAGGTCACAGCCACCGAGCAACTTCCGACCGACACTGAACCCGAGGAGCAAGACGAGGCCAGAGAACAGCTAGCCGCCACACTATACTCCTTCTATAGTCTAGCCAAAATTGGAAGTACTGGAGACGGCCTCCTAGACCCGGACCGGCTGCTTCTTTTTTCCATGGCAGTGCAATTTGAGATGCTGTCGATTCCCATTCACTCTATGAATAGGATCTATGGAAAAAGAAGGGAATATGCGATTTCTATTATTGAATACCGACTGATCATTTGGACAGTAGCGGAAAATTTTCACACTACTCGCAATGGCGAAATCCGCAGCTTCGCCCCCGGCTTTGAGATGATCATGAGAGTCGGCTCGCGTAGCGACCTCGAGGACGTGCTTGTCTCACAGATGCTCACACAGAAAGCAGAGATCCCTGTTTCTAACGGCTCTCTTGGCATACTTAGGGAAATGAAAGCACGCCCGGCCCAACTATGGGGGTCGCGCGAGAATGTGTCAAACCCCTCTTCATCCGCTAGCGACTCGGTCGCGCGATCAGAGCAAGATCTTGTCGAGAACTGGGCCCATCTCCTCGGAGTTCCTCAGACGGAAAATGCCGCCTTCAATTATATGTCATCAGTAGTTCGAGATTCAGACTTCTCGCTACTGAAGGCTCTAAGTGATCGCATAGACAATGCGTCGGTCGCCGAGAAAGTCATGGCGATCGCGAAATACGCCATAGGTGATTTGAGCGGTATCTGCGACCTAGCATCCAAACGTTATCTCAGTGAGGAATCTTGCTTCGAACGGATGCTTAAGGCTTCCTTTTCACAAATGAGCGAAGAGCAACTCTCCGCCGTCATTCTTGGTCAGCGATCACTCTCAGACAGTCTGGTCCGCGATGCTTTTACCGCTCTATCGCGACATCGCGCCCCCACATCAGAAGAGTATCTCAGGCTCCTAAAGAGCAAAAAAAATGAGCTCATCAGCTTGGCATTCAACGTTGCCGAAGTGGCGGGTGAGGCGGCCGCTCTAAACCTACTTGCCGCAGCATCACAATTCAATGATGATAAAGCTGATGAAGATTTGGACGAGTACAGGCACCGCCTGCGTTCCCTTGTCCAGACGGAAGAGGAGTTGCGTGCCGAACTCTCCAATCCCTGGTCTTTTGTAGACGCTTGGTCAGCTCTTTCCTGGCTTCACGGTTCAGCACTGGCCAGCGAGGCTCGAGAGATCCTTGATTCTGATTGTGATAGTGCCCTTGATGAAACGAAACTCGAGGAAGCAGGGTATGACGCCAGACTTCGAACTTTCGTGAGAACACTTCTCAGAAGGTCGGCGCTAGATCTACTGGCTCGCATTCCAGCTAAAGATCGGGATGATCAGGATGTTGAGCGATTCCGGCGAGAACTTGCTCGGAAAGAGAGACTTACGACGCCACAAGCCGTTAAGGGTCTGACATTGACAGGAACTGCTGAGGACGCCACGCACTTCTTGAAGCTCGTAACTAATCACTATGGAGAAGAGAAGAAGGTGCTGTTGAAGAGCGCAGTGAAACTGGGAGGGGCGAAAATTGCGAGGAAAATGATAGCTGATTCCGATGAAGAAACGGCCTCGGCCGGCGCGCATGCGCTTTCAACCGACTCTTCAATCCCGTTGAGTGAGCTCCAGAGCTATCTGTACAGCTCTCACGATTCTGTCCGGATGGAAATCTGGAAGGCAGTTGAAAACCGTATGGGAAGAGGCGAGCTCGAAGATTACATAGATGAATATCGTTCTCGAGAGGCAGGCTACTACTACGACGTGGTGGCAGCGCTGGACAGAAAGCTCTACATGCCGCAGTGACGCAGCCTAACTAGAGGGCCCGGAGAAATCGATCTAGATCATTCATTCTGATTTGCCGACGATCTTTAGGATGTATAATTATCAAAAGCTCACGCGATACTACCTCCTGACGCGATGAAGCTACAAATGACAAAGCGATCATTTTTATTAGGCTGCTTCGATCCAGCGATCCGACTCGAGCTAACTCGGAGCCAATCACTGGAATAGCCACCGGATCTAGCCTTCCATGAGTCCTGACGGCATCCCAGACACTGGACAGGCTTCTCCAGATGGCGTCAACGGAGCAACTGACCCGCATATCGTTTCTCATATATCCGTAAGCGAGCGCATAGTACCTTGCGCCTCCCTCATTCAACACAGCAACTGTGCCGATCTCATAGCGGCTAAGCTTTCCTCTTGCTTTAGTTGTTAAAGATTCTCTTGCGATGACTTGCGTATTTCCCAGCGCTCGCTCAAGTTCGAGATCAAGAGCCTCGACACCTGGATAATATTTTAGCTGAAATTGCCCCTGTACGCTGCGTGGATCAATCACAACACCGTCAGAAATATCAGTGTCGAAAGTATCAGTGAAGCCGATGATGACGTTGCCTGATTCTTCTAAGATATCCCCTTGTTTGATGCGGATAACGAAATTTGGATAAGTGTATGAGTGTTCGACCGTCGATTGAGGCCATCTATGCACCAATCCTGCAACTAAGCAACTTGAAGCAAGAGAGCCCAAAGTGAGCCAGGCATGATGCGCCAGGGAAGGCCAAATAGCTAGCGCTATTTGAAACACAGCGCTGAGTAGCCCAAAGGAGGCCAAGGCGGCCGTTGCAAAATCAGCCAATCCCTGCTTAGTGAAGTATGTATCGCGCAAGTCTTGCCGCAACTTTTTACACCACCCTCAAAAGAACCTGAGCAGGTTCCAATTAGCTGATTAGCGGTTGATCTGGATGAGTGATGTAATCTTCAACTCTGGATCTCATTGACCGGTGCATTGATAGACTTGCAATGCTATTCAATGCCATCCAAGTCACTTCGCTCGATTCCTCGCTCGGCCGAAGATGTCCAGCTATCGGCTTTCCCGCAAGAAGGATCGAAAATTCTTGGCGCACCTCGTTGTTGCTGGTGTAGTGGATGACGTGCTTGGGGTCACTGTAGATGCCGACCAAGCCGGTGATCTCTACATCTATGCCGGTTTCTTCTTTGGTTTCGCGGATGGCGGCTTGGGTGACGGATTCGCCTAGGTCGATGGCGCCGCCCGGTAGGGCCCAGTTGTCGTTGTCGGTGCGGCGGATCATGAGGATCTCGCCCTTGTCGTTCTCGACGACGACGTTGACGGCTGGGACGAGGCTGTTGGCCTTGGGTGCGTTGGGGTCGTCGTAGTAGTCGATCCTGCGGCCCATTTTCAGTCCCCCGGTATGGGTGTGGCGTTTTCCCAGACGCGTTCGAAGCTGTCGAGGTAGGTGTTCACCAGGTCTCCGCCGGCTATGCGGCGGAGGTGCCAGACGGGGGCGAGTGCGGCTGTGATGCCGTAGACGTGGGTGTTGACCAAGAGCTGGTCGTCGGCGCGGTAGATCGAGTTGTAGAGCACCGTGTTGTGGTAGCGGAACTCGACGCCGTCTTGTTTGCGCAGGTTCTTGTAGAGGACGAGGGCGTTGCGGATTTTGGCGGCTTGGGCGTCGCCTACGCCCTCGTCTGCGCCGCGTTCGGCTACCTGGGGGCTGTCGGGGTCGCCGAGGAGGATGCGGACGCGGACGCCGGCTTTGGCTTTCTCGGCGAAGGTGCGTTGGATGCCGGAGTCTTCGGAGAGGAAGAGGCCGGAGTAGACCAGGACGCCGATGTCTTCTTTGGCGGTGGCGAACAGACGTCCCCACGCGTCCCTGGGGACCATGGTGCGGCGCGGGTAGATGGTGACCAGTTCGCTGCTGGAGGCCGCAGTGACTTGCTCGTTGGTGAGCGCGTCGGGCCACAGGAACGTCTCATCGACGCCCAGGCGTGAAGCCACTGCGTAGCGGTGCCGCCGGTAGGGGGTGCGGTCCTTGGTGATCCACCGTTCCACCGTCTTTTGGTCGACGCCGATCGACTCTGCGAGCGTGGCGATGGTCAGGCCCTGCTCTAGCAGTGTGGCGCGTAGGCGTTCGTTCGGCATGCACCCGTCCGGATCGCGGGACGTCCTGGGACGCGGTCAACCCTATGAGGACGTCATGAACACGTCCAGTCATGTAGTGATCTCGTCCCGCACGTCACGCGCACTCTCTTTCTCGTAGCCCGCTGAACGCCCGAGCCCCCCCGCCGGACACGGGCCGTACGAGAGGAGTGATCACACATGATCCTCGTTCTGGCATCGATCATCGCCGTGTTCCTCGCCGGTTCCACCTGCGGCATCTTCGCCATGCTCGTCATCGGCATTCACGCCGAAGAGCGCCGCGTGATGCGGAGCCGCTCCAACCCGTCCCGTCCCGACTCCTCCCGCGCCGGCGCGGTATCGCGGCGGCTGCTCACCACGCGCACGTGTGACGAGGCTCCGACGCGCGTCCCGGCGGGTCGATGAGCATGCGGATGCCGCGCCTCATCACCGGCCACCGCTGCCCGTGCGGCGCACGCGTCGACCCCGGCAACCGCAGGTGCCGCAAGTGCCGCGCTCGCGCCCGTTGGCTGCGGCGCGGGCGCGGTCCCGGCCACTCCGACATGTGGCCGGAGGCGTGAGCGAGTGAACGTCTCGATTCCGCTGGTCGCCATCCTCGGCGCGGTGGTGTGGCTCGCGTGGCGCTACATGGGCCTGCGCGCTTGGCACGTCGTGGTGTGCCTGCTGTTCGGGTTCTTCCTCGCCGCCACCAGCGCCGCGCCGGAGATCCGCCGGCTGGTGACCGTGCTCGTCCAGTCCCTCTCTCAGAACTGACGTCCCGCCGGAAGGGAGTGATGCCCCAGTGCCCGACATCCCTCAGCACGTCAAGATCGACCTTCAGGGGGTTCGTGCCCGCAACCTCGCCGCCCGTGAAATCGTCTCCGCTCTGTCGGAGGCCATGCCGTACATCGCCGATCTGTGGCTTCGCCTCAACTCCGCACTCGCCGACTCCCCCGCCCTGGTCTCCGAACTGTCCCGGCTCACGGCCGAACTGGTGAAGGTCCGCCGTGACCGCGCGAACCTGGCAGCGGCAGGGCGCGCCACACTCAAGGCCGCACGCGACGCCGACCCCGATCCGCTCTATTACCTGCGCGATGAACTGCGCGCGCAAGGGCACCTTCCGCCGGACGCGTGGGGGCGTTCATGAGTCGGGCGCGGCAGATGCGGCGGCACGCGCGAAAGATGCGCCGCAATGGGCTTCAGCCGATGGTCATCATTGACCGTGACGACCAGGCCCCGGACGTCGCCGCTGTGCTGGTGGCTCGGGCGCTGTGGCGGTACCGGTCGGAACTCGCTCCCCTGTATCTGGTGACCGCGCTCGTTGTCTCGGGCCTCGTCCTGCACGTCGCGCGTCCGCACTGGTGGCCGTACCTGCTCGCCGTAGCGACGGTGGCCGCGTGGGTGCTGGCTGTGTTCGGGGACCGGTTCGGGCTCTCTCTGCGCATGGAACGGCTGTACGGCGCGGCTGTGGTCATGGGTGCCGGTGGGTGGCTTGCTGCGGTGACCGCGCTCGGTATCGCGTTCTCCCCGCTCCTCCAGGTGCTCGCCGTGGGTGGGTTCGTGCTCGCCGTGCCGTGGTGGGTGCATCGGCGACGGCGCGCCAAGGTGCGAGTCGATCGACAGATCGCCGCATGGCCTGAGATCGCGCAGTCGATCGGGCTCGCCGGCTCCCGAGCGCAGTCCGCCGTGGTGGACGTGTGGGGATGGCGTGCACGCTTCGCTCTCGCACGTGGCCAGACCATCCAGGACGTCACCGCGAAAGTGCCCGCAATTGAATCGGCGCTCGGGACGTTCCGCGGCGCGGTGCGCGTCTTCCCCACGCGCGACGACAAGGCCAACCGGTTCGAACTCCGGGTGCTCAACACCGACCCGCACGCCGATGCGATCCCATGGCCCGGCCCATCGGTCTCGTCCATTACCGAGCCGATCGACCTCGGGCCGTTCGAGGACGCGACCAGCGCACGCGTTCTGCTGCTGCGACGTCACGGGCTCATCGGGGGCGTGGCCGGCTCGGGAAAGAGCGGCGGGATCAACGTCCTGATGGGCAATCTCAGCGCGTGTCGCGACGTGGTCATCTGGGCCATCGACCTCAAGCGCGGCATGGAGTTGCAGCCGTGGGCGTCCTGCATCGATCGGCTCGCCACCACACCCGAGCAAGCCCGCGCCATGCTGCGCGATGCCGTGACGATTCTCGAGGCGCGCGCCGAGTGGCTCACGGCGAACGGGCGGCGCATTTGGGATCCGGCGCCCGAGTTCCCCGCGCTCGTCATCGTCGTCGACGAGTACGCCGAACTCGCCGACGACGCGCCCGACGCGGCCAGTGACACGGACTCGATCGCGCGCCGTGGGCGTGCTGTTGCCGTGACGCTCATCGCGGCCACGCAGCGACCCACCCAGAAGGCCATGGGCAAGGGTGCCGTCCGCTCGCAGATGGACGTCCGGGTGAGCTTCCGCGTCCGCGAGCGCAAAGACGTCGACCTCATCCTTGGGCAAGGGATGCTCAACGCCGGATGGCACGCCCACACCCTCAACGCCCCCGGCAAGTTCCTACTGTCCGCACCCGAACACGACACACCCCGACGAGGCCGCGCCTACCTGCTCACCGATGATGCGGTGAGCGAGGCCGCACAGCGACACGAGGCTCTACGTCCCGTCCTGGACGAGGTCTCACGGCGTGCCTTGGACGAGGCCAGTACGCCGCTTCTACAGCCCGTTTCAGCGGCGTCCGTCCCGCTGAGGCCGTCCAGGGAAGACCGCGCCGAGAGCGTCCTGAGAGAGGCTCTGGAAGGCGCGCCGGACGAGGGGCTTCCGATCGCTCACCTGCTCATGATCACCCAGATGAGCCGGCCCACCCTCTACCGGCGCCTCAACGAGCTGGTGAAGACCGGCCGCGCCGTCCAGGTCGGGCGGGGCCGCTACAAGGCATCCGACCACACTCCGTGATCGTCTCAACGTCTCGTCTCACGCGCGCGCCTGCACGTAAAGAGCCGAGAGACGCCCGTGAGACGAGACGGAGACGACCACCGTCCGCAACCAAGGAGATGATCGCCGACCCGCACCAAGCACGCGCCCGAGACCACCGCTCGGGCGAGAGGAGGTGGTGACCGTGCAGGCGTACACCGTCGAGCAAGTGGCCGAGATCCTCAACATCGGCCGAGACAAGGTCTACTTCCTGATCCGCACCGGCCAACTCCACAGCATCAAGATCGGCAAGCTGCGCCGCATCACTGACCGGCACCTCGCCGAGTTCGTCACCTCTCTCGAAGAGGCCAACCGCTGACAACCGCCGGGAGGTCCGCCCGCACATGACCGCGAACGGACCTCCCTACATGAGGGACGTCTAGGGACGTCTTGAGTTATGGTCGGTGGTGACCTCGACCGATACGAGGAGGGATCCCTTGTCCAAGATCCTCATCGGCAAGTACGAGGGGACGATCTACCCGGAAGGTAACGGCTACACGGGAGCCGTCGCGCTCGGCTTCGGGCCGGACGGCAAGCGCAGGCGGCTCAAGAGGAAGGGGCCAACCAAGGCGGCCGTCAAAGACAAGCTCATCGAAGCCCTGGACGAGCTTGAGAAGGGCGTGAAGCCCGATCCCCACTACTACGTGACGAACGCGGTCAACGACTTCCTCGCCGCGTTCGCCAAGACGGGCAAGTCACCGTCGACCAGTGGAACCTACCGGTCGCTCGCGGATCACCAGCTCATCCCGTTCATCGGCCGGATCCGCTTGAAGGACCTCACGGCGGACGACGTCGAGAGGTGGCTCAACGGCCGATCCGAACACCTCACCTCGTCCACCCTCGGACTCGTTCACGCACTGCTCAAGCGCGTGATCCACCGAGCGGCGCGACATGACAAGGTCGGCCGCAACGTGGCGACCCTGGTCGATACGCCGATGGGCAAGCCAGGGCGCAAGTCCCGATCGCTGTCTCTGGAACAGGCCAGAGCAGTGCTCGCGGAGGCGAGCAAGCCCGATCACCGGATCGGGGCGTACGTCATCCTCGCGATCGTCTCGGGTCTCCGCACGGAGGAACTCCGCAAGCTCAAGTGGAGCGCTGTGGATCTCGATACGGCGACCGTCTACGTACTGCGTTCCGACAGGTATCAGGAAGAGACGAAGACCCTCATGAGCCGACGAGGTCTCGGCATCGCCGAGATGGGGGTTGAGGCTCTCCGAAGCCTGCGCAAGCGGCAGGCCGAGGAGCGCCTGAGGGCAGGCGAGGAGTACGAGGATCACGATCTCGTCTTCTGCCACGAGAACGGGGCGCCGTACTCCTCGGGGCAGGTCCGCCTCCGCTTCCGCAAGATCCTGGAAGCGGCCGGCATCGACGGGGAGGCGTGGTGCCCCCGCGAACTGCGCCACACGTTCGTGTCGCTCATGAGCGATCACGGCGTGCCGATCGAGCGCATCAGTGACCTCGTCGGGCACAAGAACACGACGATCACTCAGACCGTCTACCGTCACCAGCTCCGGCCCGAGATCCGCGACGGCGCCCAGCACATGAACGAGATCTTCGGAAGCAAGAACAAGCTCGCGTAGGCGTGTAGCTCCCATGGCAGCTCCCCCGGACCTGGACGCAGCATCGCGACCCGCTCTGACCTGGATCGCCTCAAGATCGCTCATTAAGGAAGAGCTAACGGTGGAGTGAGGGGCGGGGGGTGTCGGGGGCGGGGGCGGGGGTTTCGAGGGGGGCGGGTTCTTGGAGGAGGCGGGCGAGGAGCCAGGCGGCGGCGGGGACGGCGATCAGCGGGAGCAGCGCGGCGCGCGGGGACGCGGCGTCGGCGAGCGCGCCCACGGCGGGGCTGGCGATGCCGCCGGCGCTGACGGCGAGGCCGAGGGTGACGCCGCTGGCGGTGCCGACGCGGCGCGGCAGGTAGTCCTGGCCGAGCGTCACCTGGATCGAGAACGGGGTGTAGAGGGCGATCGCGGTCAGCGCGACGAACACGTAGATCGCGTAGGAGGGGGCGAGCGCGACGCCCGCGACCGCCGGGACGGCGAGCAGGTAGGAGGCGCGGAGCGTCCGCACGCGGCCCAGGGTCGCGGCGAGCCGGCCGCCGAGGACGGTGCCGACGGCGCCGCCGGCGAACAGGACGAACAGGGCCGCCGCTCCGGCGTCGGCGCCGTCCCCGGTCCGCTGGCGCGCGACGACGGCGAGCAGGGTGCTGAGGCCGAAGAAGACGACCGAGCGGCACAGCACGACCAGGGAGAGCCGGACGAACATCGGCCAGTCGTCGCGCCCGCCCGAAATGCTCTTCTTCGCCGCCGTGCCGGACGTGCGGCGGCGCATCGCGGTGAGGCTGAGCGCGGTCCCGAGGACGGCCGGGGCCGCGAGCCACGGCGTGGCGTGCAGGCCGCCCGCCGCGAGGACGGGCGTGACCAGCAGCGGGGCGGCGGCGAAGCCGATGTTGCCGCCGAGCGAGAACCAGCTCATCCCGGCGTGGTCGCCGCCGGTCACGGCGCGCGCGATCCGCGCCGACTCGGGGTGGTAGGCGGCCACGCCGAGGCCGGACACCGCGATCGCGGCCCAGGTCAGGGCGTACGCGTCGGACGCTCCGGACAGCGCGACGCCGAGCCCGGCGGCGCCCGTCCCGGCGGGCACGAGCCACGGCATCGCCCAGCGGTCGGTCAGCATCCCGAAGGCGGGCTGGACGACGGAGGACAGCAGCGTGGCGGCCAGCACGATCCCGGACGCGGCGACGTAGCTGTAGTGCCGCCCGGTGACGAGGAACGGGACGATCGCGGGGACGGCGCCCTGGTAGACGTCGACGCAGGCGTGTCCGGCCGACAGCAGCGCGACGGGGCCTCTGCGGTTCATACCGGCAGCCTCGCGCCCGACACCTGTGTCGCGCTTCCGATATTTGGCCATCTTGTATCGCTGTTCCGCCATTGTCGGTGCCCGTGCGTACCCTGAACTGATGACCCGCTACACCCCGCGCGCGAGCACGGGCCTGCGGCTGCTGCCGCCCGGCGGCGAGATCGACGCGCACCGCCACGACGACCACCAGCTCGCCTATGCGGGCTCCGGCGTCCTGTCGGTCACGACCGACGCCGGTATCTGGCTCGCGTCGCCGGCGCGCGCGCTGTGGATCCCCGCCGGGACGGTGCACGAGCACCGCTCGTTCGGCGGCGCCGACCTGCGGCTCGTCGGGATCCCGGCGCCGCGCGACCCGCTCGGCCTGGCCCGTCCCGCCGTCCTCGGGGTGGACGCGCTGCTCCGTGAGCTGGTCGTGGCCTGTACCGACGTCCCTGCCGAGGAGCGGGACGGCGCCGAATGGCTGCGGCTGCGGGACGTCCTGCTCGACCGCGTCGCGCGCGCCCCCAGGTACGCCGACTACGTCCCCTCCGCGCGGGACCCGCGGCTCGCCGCCGTGTGCCGGATGCTGTGCGACGACCCCGCCGACGACCGGACGCTCGCCGAACTCGGCGCGCGCGCAGGAGCCGGCGAGCGCACCCTCACCCGGCTTTTCCGCGCCGAACTCGGCATGACGTTCCCGCAGTGGCGGGCCCAGCTGCGCCTGCACCACGCCATGGTCCTGCTCGCCGAGGGCCTTCCGGTGACGGCCGTCGCGCACCGGTCCGGATGGGCGTCCGCCAGCGCGTTCATCGACGCGTTCCGCCGCACGTTCGGCCACACGCCCGGCACGCACCGCGCCCGCGTCGACGGGCGCCTCCTGCTCCGCTGACCTCCCGCGCGCGCCCCCGGACGACCTGTGGTCAGGCGCGGAGCCGGCGGCGGCGCGGGGCCGCCGCCCGCCACAGCTCGGCCGGCGTCCGGACGAGCCGCAGGACGTGCAGGTCGCGCGGCCGGATCGCCGTTCCCGCGAACGTCGCGTACGGGAGCGCGCAGTACAGCAGCGCCAGCAGGGCGCCCATCCACGGCTCGGCGAGCAGGCCCGCCACGATCACCCCGCACCAGGCCAGCTCGGCGCGCACCGTCCGGCGGCGCGGCGGCAGGGCGCGGCCGCCCACCCGCGCGACGACGGTCTCGGCGGGCGCGGCGTCCGGCCGCAGCCGCGCCGCGAGCATCGCCAGGTCGGCGTCGTCGATCCGCAGCCGGGCCGGCACCGCCTCGGCGACCAGCAGCGCGTACCCGGCGCCGCGTCCCGACCCCGACGGGTCCTCGAAGTGCGCGTGCCGGGCCAGGTCCAGCGCCTGCAGAACGGGCAGGTCCGCCGGTACGAGGTCGAGCAGGCCGAGCCCGCGCTCGCGGGCGTGCGACGCCGCCGCGCGCCGCACGTCCTCCGGCACCTCGACCCCGGCGGCGACCAGCGGCCGGTAGCCGTCCAGCACGTGCAGGGCGCGGACGGGCGGCAGCCGCCGCAGGCCGCCGAGCCGGCGCCGCAGCCGCAGCGCGTCCGCGACCATCGCCAGCGCCGCCAGCGCCAGCCCGATGTGCACCGCGTCGAGCAGTCCCACCCGTCACCTCCAGCCTCGCCGTCGGCGCATCGTCCCAGCGCACAGGGGTGCGCGGACATGCAGGCGGCGGCGAACCCGGCGGGCGCGCTTGTCAGCGAACTCACAAGCCGCCCCCTCGCCCGGCGGCCCAGCGCCTAGGATGAGGCGCCGGGGAGGTGGTGGACGTGGACGCGCCGCACATGTCGTTCCCGCCGGACGGCTGCTCCTACGAGGTCCGCTACACGCTGGGCCGCCGCGGCACGGGCCTGGAGGCGTTCGCCGACGAGTTCGACCTCGGGCGCTGGTTCGTCCTGATGGCCGAGGAGGGCGTGTTCTCCCCGGTGGAGTTCTCCGTCCCCGACGAGGACGGCCGCAACGGCTTCCAGATCTTCTGCGTGTCCGACGGCGCCCGGGTCCCGATCAGCTACTTCCACCCCCGTCTCGTCCGGGGCCGTATCGAGGGGGCGCGCGCCGCCGTCCCGAACCCCTGACCCGGAGCCCGCGCCGCTAAGCGCGCGCGGGGCGCCGGAGCACGGCCGCCGCGAGGACCGCCAGGCCGCAGAACGTCCCGGCGAGCACCCCGTACCCGGCCGCGGACATGATGACGGTGGACAGCAGCCCGGCCGCGGCGGCGATCGTCCACACGGCCGCGTCCACCGAGCCCTCGACGTCCGCGCGCGCGGGCTCGGGCAGCTCGCTGGCGAGCCGCCCGCTGCCGCCGACGAAGCACAGGTTCCACGCGTAGCCGAGTCCGAACAGCGCCGCGGCGTGCGTCCAGGCGCCGTCCCCGGCCGCCGCCAGGCCCGTCGACGCGGCGAGCGCCGCGATCCCGGCGAGCATCACCGGGCGCGCCCCGTACCGGTCGACCAGCCGGCCCGTCACCGGTGACAGCGCGAACATCCCCAGCGTGTGCGCGGACAGCGTCATCCCGACCATGCCGAGCCCGTCGCCGTGCATCCGCATCGCGACCGGCGCGGCCGTCATGACCGCGACCATGACGACCTGCGCCGTGGCCATCACCACCAGCGCGGGCCGCGTCACCGGCCCCTGGAGCAGGGCGCGCACCGAGACGCGGTGATCCGGCTCCGGCGCGCCGGTCGCGGGCGCCGCCGGGCCGGACGCGGCCGGGCCGGACGCGGCCGCCACGATCGCGGCGACGGCGGTGGCCAGGAACGCGGCAAGGAACGGGCCCGCGAGGGACGGCAGGCCCAGCCCGCGCGCGACGCCGCCGGAC
>NZ_WBMR01000132.1 GCF_008923365.1 Actinomadura montaniterrae | reverse complement strand
GGCGGGCACGAGGCCAGCGGCGGCCAGCGGGAACAGCGCGGCCAGCGCGACGGCGGCCCCGGCGAGGACGCGCATGCCCCGCGACTCCCAGTCCGGCCCGTACGCGCCGCCCGCGACCTCGTCGAGGTGCCCGACGAACGCCGAGGCGCTGACCGGACGGTCCGCCGGGTCCTTGGCCATGCCGCGGGCGATGAGCGGGCGCAGCGGCTCCGCGACGTCCTCGGCGGGCACGGCCTCGCCGAGATGCCCGGCCCTGATCGACGCCCGGTCGCCGTTCCCGTACGGGCGGCGGCCGGTCAGCGCCTCGTAGAACACGCACGTCGCGGCGTACACGTCGGTCGCGGGCGTGGCGGGCTCGCCGCGCCACTGCTCGGGCGCCATGTACAGCGGCGTGCCCTCGGCGGACGCGCCGCCCGCCACGACCGCGATGCCGAAGTCGATGAGCCTGCTGCGTCCGTCCGCCGGGACGATCACGTTCGCGGGCTTGTAGTCGCGGTGGACGACCCCGGCGGCGTGCGCTGCGGCGAGGCCGAGCAGCGACCCCTTGAGCACGGTGAGCGCCGCCTCCGGTTCCAGCGGGGCGTGCCTGCGCAGGATCTCCTTGAACGGGACGCCGTCCACCGCCTCCATGACGATGGCGAGGTCGTCGCCGTGCTCGACGAGCCGGTAGAGTCGGGCGACGTTGGGGTCGTCGACGCGGCCGAGCATCCGGGCCTCGTCCCGGAACCGGTCCCGTGCCTCCGGAGCGGCGCCGGCCGTGAGGTACTTGATGGCGACCGGGGTACCGCGGACCTTGTGCCGTGCCAGTACGACCCGTCCCTGCGCGCCCTGCCCCAGCTCCCGCACTTCCTCGAACTCCGGAACACGCCACTGCGCCATGGCCGCTCCTCAGACTCGTCGCGGTGATCTCTCCCGTGTGACGCGGGACCCGCCCGGAAGGTTGGTCACTCCTCGGCGGTGTGGATGTGGCGGGCGGTGTAGGCGACGTCGGGATCCGGGTGGGCGCGCAGGGTGCGGAGGAAGGCGCGCCAGGGGGCGGGCCAGCCCGCGCGGGGCGCGTGGCCGCCGGCGAGCGCGGCCGCGAACAGCCCGCCGGCGAGGTCGCCGCGTGCCGCGAGGCGTTCCGCATGGGGGAGGACAGCTTCGGGATCCGGCGTGCCGGCGGGGAGGGACATGTACTCCGCGAACTGGAGCCACGTGTCGTCCGCCCACGGGACGAGGGCCTCAGCGACCTGCTGTGTCGCGAGGGCACCGCCGGTGCAGCGGTCCGCGAGGGCGTCCAGTGCGGTGGCGATTCCGGGCGCGTCCCAGCGGAGCGTGGCGGCTTCCAGTTCGCAGGCGAGGTCGCGGGGGAGGCGGCCGTCGAGGGCCGCGATGGCACGCTCGGCGGTGTCGCGGTCGCGGCCCGCGGCGCTGCGAACCGCGCCGACCAGCTCCGACAGTCGCTGGAAGGCGGGCAGGTCCCGCTCGGCGTCCGCGCTGGGCTCGTCGGGCACGGCGGCCAGCGCGGACGCGGCGGCGCCGAACTCCGCGGCACCGAACCCGGCCACGACGCAGCGGACCAGCGCGTCCAGCGCGGGCCTCCAGCCCTGGGCCGTACCGAGGTCGGTGACGAGGCCGGCGAGCAGCACCGGGGCGTCCGGCGCCCACTGCGCCCACTGCGGGACGTACGGCAGCGCGGCGTCGCGCGCCTCGGTGTCGCCGGAACCCGCCACCCGCATGACCAGCGATGCGTAGAAGCCGCGGAACCGCTCCTCGACGGCCAGCGGCGGCGTGCCGAGCACCTGGCGGGCCAGGTCGCGCGGGCCGCCGGCGGCCTCGGTCAGGATCCGCCGCGCCACAGGCTCGGCCAGGTACGGGCGGACGGCCGAGGCGATCGCGGCGCGGACGTCGCGGTGCTGGCCGGGGTCGTCCCAGGCGGCGGCGACCAGGTCCAGGGCGTCCGGGACCCGGTTGTGCAGCAGGATCCGCAGCGCCTCCTTCCGTGCGGTGATCTTGCCTTCGCGGAGCGCGGGGCCGAGGAGCGCCGCCAGCTCCGAAGGACGGACGAAACGGGCCGCGCGGGTCATCGCGTACATCGCGACGTGCGCGTGGTCGGTGGCGGCGTGCGCGAGCAGGTCGGGCATGACGGCCTGAGGGGACGCGGTCCACGCCACGGCGGTCAGCGCGGTGCGGCGGATCAGGTCGTCATCGGAGTCGAGGTAGGGGCGCAGCCGCGCCGCGTCCACGCCGGGGACCGTGCCGATGGTCCGGATCGCGCTCGCCCGCGCGTCGCCGGGCTGCTCCTCGTTGCCGGCGATGCGGGCCAGCAGGCCGAGGTAGGCGTCGCGCTGCCGGGACGTCCACCGGCGCATCCACGCGGCCGTCATGTGCGGGACGTAGGTGACGTCCGCGCGCTGGAACCGTCCCGGCGGCGTCGTCCCGCCGAGGACCAGGTGCAGCAGGTCGGTGCGGTCGCGGGCGATCGCCGCGAGGACGGCGGGGACCGCGACGGCCGACGCGTCCTTCGCGACGACCCGTCCGACGCGGTCGGCGCGGGTGTCCGGGGGAGCGAGCCACAGCGCGATGGCCTGTGTGAGGACGGCGTCGCTGCGCGCGTCGAGCGCGGCTTCCAGCGCGTCCTGCAGTCGCGGAACATGGTGTGCCCGGCGGCCCAGTGCTCGTACGAGCAGCAGCGCGAGGCGATGGTCGTCGCGGCGCGCGGCGGCGTCGAGGTGGGGCGCGAGCGTCTCTGCGAGCCGGAACTCCTGCCCGTGCCGCAGCACGTGGTCGAGGCGGCCGAGGAACACCGCGCCGGCATGGCCGACGAGCCGCTCGACGAGTCCCAGCCCGAACACGACCAGGTCGGCGTCGTCGCGGATCGCGCCCTGCCGGCAGAACGCGGCGGCGATCCGCCCGAGCGCCTGGCGGGTCATGTACGAGCAGTCGCGGGCGGCGAGCGCGTCGTCGGCGAACCTCCCCACCGCCGCCGCGTGCTCGCCGCGCAGCAGCCCCTCCGGGATCTTCGCGAGCGCGTCCAGCGCCGAATACCGGACGGGATCCTGCTCGTTGCGCAGCCGGACGAGCGACTCCAGCATCGCGGTCAGCGTGTCCGGCTCGCGGCTGCGGCCCGCGCACGCGATGAGCAGCGCGTATCCGGTCGCGCGGTCGTCGGCGTCCGGTCGGCGGGTGAGCGCCTCCAAAACCGGTAGGCCCTCGTCGTACGGCAGGAACGCGTTGATGCTCCAGTAGCGCGCGGGCGTCTCGGCGACCTGCCGCACCCGCAGCATCCGCCGCGCCTCCCGCACCCGGAGCGCGCGCGGGAGGACGTCGAGGAGCGACTCGTCCAGTTCGGCGGCCGACAGGTCCACCCCGGCCATCGCGGCGTCGAACACGTGCTCGCGGCGCGACGGCGGGAACGCCTTCAGCAGCAGGCGGAGCGCACTGTCGTCCTCGCGGACGGCGCGCGCCACCCGCGCCACGTCGCCGTCGCCGAGCGCCGCGAGCCGGTCCCGGACGGACCTGCGCCACAGCACCCGATGCAGCGAGCGCCGGTACCGCTCGGAGGTCAGCAGCTCGATCATCCGGACCGGCTCGGCCTCCAGCAGCACGCCGACCTTCGGGTCCAGCGCGGACGGCAGGTCCGGGTCACCGCCGAACCGCTCCAGCAGTCCGACGACGCGTCCCGGGTCGTGGTCCACCGCCGCCGCGATGCCGGGGCCGTACCGTCCCCACAGCCCGGCGCGCAGCCAGTCGGCCGCCTCCGCGAGCCGCTGCTCCGCGTGGTCCAGCATGACGCCGGGATGCGCGCCGCCGAGCGACGCCCAGTTCGGGACGGCGCGCGCGAACGCGTCGATCCGCTCCGCCACCGCCTCCGCACTGCAGGCGGGCAGCAGCGCGGCGGCCTCCTCCACACCCCAGCGGTCCGCGACCGGACCCACGAGCGCGTCCGCCACATCCGTACGCCGCCGCTTGCGGACGGCGTCGTAGATCTGCGACCGGATCGCCGCGGGCGCGTCATCGAGCCCCGCGAGGAACGCCTCCGGGCCCACCCCGTGCTTGACGGCCAGCCGGATCGACCAGCAGGCCAGCTCCGCGTCCGCGTCGCCCATGGCGCGCGCGATGTGCGCGAGCGACGCCTCGTCCCGCACGGCCGACGCGACGAACAAGCCCACCGACCGCTCGTAATGGCCGCGGCCCGCCAGCTCGCCGAGCAGCGCCGCGAGCTCCGGCGTGCCGGCCAGCCCGCGCAGGTCCGCCAGACGGCGGCAGCGCTCCCCGAACGGCAGCGGTTCGACTTCGGTCAGGAGCTCGTCAGCGCGCATGCCGCGCATCCTGCCGGATCCGCCGCCCGCCTTCACATGATTTACGGCGCTTCGGCGGGGACCTCCGCCCGCGCCCGGGTGATCGCCTCCGCCAGCTTCCGGACCCGCGGCTCGTGCTCGTCATAGCCCACGACGACCGGCGGCTCGTTGTACGGCATCGTGTCCGACGAGCGGCGCAGCTTCACGTACTGCCCGCACGCGTCGATCGCGTACGGCTCCATGTCGTCCTGCAGCGCGCCGATCACCGTGATGCCGTGCGTCTCGCCGATCT
Source organism: Actinomadura montaniterrae (assembly GCF_008923365.1). Taxonomy (GTDB): domain Bacteria; phylum Actinomycetota; class Actinomycetes; order Streptosporangiales; family Streptosporangiaceae; genus Spirillospora; species Spirillospora montaniterrae. Next base: position 22,004 of record NZ_WBMR01000132.1, on the reverse strand, counting down.
TGCGGAACAGCGCGACGGCCTCCTTGCGGTGCTCCTTGCCGAGGTTGCGGCCCAGCTCGTCCAGCACCAGGCAGAGCCGCCCGCCGCCGGAACTGGCCAGCGCCGCCGCGCACACCAGCTTGACCGCCTTCTCGTCCATCAGCGCGGTGTTCGCGCGCCGGTTGTAGGGGACGTACCGCTGGCCGTCGGAGCGCCGCCACTTCGGCGTCACCCGCCAGCGCCACTCCTGCTCCGGATCGCCCGGCTGCTCCGGCGTCGGGAACTCCAGCGTCGCGCCATAGCCGCCGTACGTCACGTCCAGCTTCTCGAACTCCTCCGCCACCCGCTGGAGCCGCGCCCGGATCGCCGCCGTCAGCGCCGTCCGGTGCGCCTCCGCGGCGCCCGCCGCCTCCATCGCGCCCTTGCGCGCCTTCTCCAGGTCGGCGCGGCGCCCGGACAGCTGCACCTCGATCTGCCGCCGCTGATGCCTCTCGTAGTCCTCCTGACGGCGCAGGTAGCTCTCCAGCGACTTCGCAAGACGCGGGAACGTCGCCTGCTCCCGGTCGGTGCGGCGGCCCTCGCCCTCGGCGCGCTCCCGCAGCAGGAACCGCGTCTCCTCCGGCATGTCCTCATCGGACGGACCGTCGGGAAACACCCGCCGCAGCGCCTCCGACAGATGCTTCTCGGCGGTATGCCACCACTCGGCCGGCGTCCACGTCTTCTCGTCGTCGTCGAGGCCGGACAGCCACTCGGCGGCGCCGTCCCGGGACCCGCCCCACTCCTTCTCCAGCTCCTCAATGCCGAGCGCCGCACGCTTGTCCGCCAGCTCCGACGCCTTGCGCCGCACCCGGTCGCGGTCCCGTTCGTGCGCCTCCTTGCGGCCGCGCAGCCGGTCCACCTCCAGCGCGCGCGTGTCCGCCTTGGCCTGGAGCCGCCGGACGGTCTGCTCCGCCGATCCGAGCCGCGGCCCCAGCTTCGACTCGCTGCTCGCCAGCTCCTCCAACTGCGCCCGCAACTCCGCCATCCGCTCGTGGACCGCGTCCATCTCGTCCGCCGCCTGCGCGCCCGCGAGCCGCCGCCCCGCGCGCGCCACATCGGCGGCCGCATCGGACGTCGCCTGCCGCGCGTTCTCCAGCGCCTCCTTCGCCGCCTCCACCGCGGCCCGCGCCGCCTGCACACGCGCCACACGCCCCGTCACCGGCTCCGGGAAACCGCCGACGATGACGACGCCCTTCCCATCGCCCTCGAACGCACCGAAGAAGCGCGTCAGCGGAAGCGCGCACCGGACCCCCTCCGGATGCCCGGCCACCGGCTCACCGCCCGGGTCCAGCTCCCCGTCCGCCGGGACGATCATCGAACCGGGCAGCCCCTTCAACGCGTCCGCCGCCGCGTCCAGATCGGACGTCCCGACCACGACCGCCTCCCGGTACGGCCACAGCGCCGCCTCCCAGCGGTCACGGACGCCCGCCGCCAGCTCCACCGCGTCCAGCAGCCCCACCGCCGCGATCCCGGCGGCGGCCAGCGCCCTGATCTGCGCGGGCGCGCTGCTCTCGCCCGCCTCCGCCTCCGCCAGCGACCGCTCCGCCCGCGCGACCGCGCCGCGCGCCATCCCGAACTCCTGCTGCGCCTCGTCCCGGCGCGCCTCCGCGTCCGCCAGCTCCGCCCTCGCGGCGGCGCCGTCCCGGCCGTCGGCCTCCCGCCGACGCTCCTCCAGCGCCGACACCTGCCGCCGCAGCTCCTCCAGCCGGTTGCGGGCGACCGCCTTGTCCGCGCCGAGCTTGTCGGCCTGCCCCTTCAGCTCGGCCAGCGCCGCGCTCGCCTCGCCGAGCCGCGCGTCCAGCGCACCCCCGGTGAGCTGCTCGATCTCCCGCTCCGCCGCCTTCGCCGCCGCCGCCAGCTCCTCCGCCTCCGCGCGCAGCCCCTCCTGCTCGGCGGCGTGCGCCGCGTCGGTCTCCGCCGCGTCCGCCAGCAGCCGCGCCTGCCGCGTCCGCCAGTGCCGCAGCGCCGCCGCCACCTCCTCGCGCGCGCGGTCGCGCCGGTCGAACGTCTTCAGCAGCGCCGCCGCCTCCCGCTCCCACTCCGCGAGCCGGTCCGCCGCCTCCGCCGCCTTCGCCCGCTCCCGGTGCTCCTCCGCGCGCGACTTCCGCTCCGCCTCCAGCTCCCGGTCCAGGCCCGTCAGCGCCGCGATCGCGCTGAAGATCCGCTCCGGGCTGATCTCGTTCAGCGGCTGCGACAGCAGGTTCGTCGCGACCTTCGACCGCACCGACGTCGACAGGAACGACACGCACCGCACCTGGCCGCCGTACAGGACGCGGCTCAGGTCCTTCGCCACCAGGTCGCGGCGGCCCGCGCTGCGCGGCAGGCTCGCCCACAGCCGGTCGGCCAGCGCGACCCGTCCCGCCTCCGACGGCGCCGACGCCAGGTACACGCCCTCCTGCCAGCGGATCTCCAGATGCGGCGCGTCGACGTTCACCCGCAGCCACACGGTCAGCGCGGTCTCGGTCTCCGTTTCTGTCTCTGTTTCGTCTTCGGTCTCGGCGGTCTCGGCGTGGTCGAAGACGCCCACGATGTAGCCGTGGTCGGCGCTCGCCCACTGGCTGTCGCCCTGCGCCGCCAGCTCCGCGTTGAACAGCAGCTCCGCCACCGCCCGCGCCCCCGACGCGAACCGCCACTGCTCGTCGCCCAGCAGCGCCGTGATCGCCGCGATGAACGACGACTTGCCCGCCCCGTTGGAGTCCTTCGGGCCCTGCCCCGCCACCACGATCAGCGTCCCCGGGACGGTCGGCACCGGATGCGTCGACAGCCGCGAGATGTTCACCGCCTGCACCGCCACCAGCGTCCGGTCGCCGACGAGGTTCTCCGCGTCCCGGACGGGCCCCGGCACCAGCGGCTCCAGCACGGCCGTCATTCGCTCTCCCCCTGATCGCGTTCCCGCCCCCGCCGCCGCGCCCGGATCGCCGCCGCCAGCGGCGAGTCCGGCCCCGCGGCCAGGATCAGCTCCTCCTGCAGCCGGCGGCGCGCCGCCGGCGTCAGCCGGTGGAACTGCGGCCCCGGCACGAACCCGCCGGAGTCGTCCGCACCCGCCTTGACCTGCGCCACCAGGCCCGCCAGCCGCAGCCGCCGCAGCGCCGCGTCCAGCTCCCCGACGGGCAGCTGCGTCCGCCGCCTCAGCTCCTCCACCGGCGTCGGGTACGGCGACAGCCACGAGTCGTCCTCCAGCAGCCCCGCCGCGCGCGGGATCGCCACCGAATGGATCAGCACCAGCGTCAGCACCGCCCGCTCCTGGACGGGCGGCACGCACTCCTCGTCCTTCGCCAGCTCCGCGGCGACGTCGTCCCGGTAGCCCGAGATCCACGACGTCTGCTCCGACCTGACCAGCGTCCGGCCGCTCAGCGCCAGCATCTCCTCGACCGTCCGCCGCAGCGCCGGTTCCCGGAGCGCGGGGAACCGCACCTCCGGCACCGGTTCCGCCGCATGCTCCACCGCCATGTACGCCGCGACGAGCTCCGCCCGCCGCCGCTCGTCATAACCGCGCAGCAGCCCCTCGAACAGCTCACTCACCGAGGCTCCCGGGGTCTTCCTCACGCGGCTCGCCGGGGCCCGGCTCCGCCTCGCCTGCGCCCGGCTCCGCCTCGTCAGGGTCTTGCGGCGGCGAGTTATCCACAGTTGAAGATTTTTCCGCCGGTGGTGGCGGGGCTGCGGCAGGCTCGTTCACGGAAGGTGGTCGGAACACCACAGGAGGCGCGGATGAGGCAGGTTCTTTTCCCAATCCCGAAGGCTCCGCCGCCGGGGCCTCACCGGCGGCCGGTTCGGCGGCGCGGGGCGACGGGACGGCCGGGGGCGCCTCAAGCGGATCCTGGACGTGCGATTCCGGCGGCGGTTCGGGGAGGCGGTGCAGCAGGGAGCGCAGCGACGACAGCGTGTGCTCGGCCCAGAGAGAGATCCGGGGGCCGGGACGGACGATGCCGCCCTTGTCTCCGGAGCCCTCGTCGAGAAGGAGCCACCCGGTGTCGGCCAGACGGCGGAGCTCGCCGGTGGCCCAGCGGCGCGCCAGGTCCGCGTCCCCTCGGGACATGCCCGCGTAGACGTCCAGGACGGCGGCGACCGTGGCCGGCGCACCCGGCCACGGCGCGTCGTCCAGGCGGGTCCAGCAGCAGCGCAGTGCTGCCGCGAGAACGCGGCGCGCCTGGCCCGCGCGGTCCAGCGGCATGGGCGCGGTCTGGTACTCCTCCAGAAGCGCGGGCGTGGCGCCGTCCGGCCAGACCGGCAGCAGCCACACCCGGTCCCCGTCCGTGGCCGCGGACGTGCCCGCCGGCACCGGATCGGCCGCGGCGACCGACGGGGCGCCGAGCACGCGGGCCCGGGCCCGCGCGAGAACCTGCGGGTCCACGGTCACGTCCTCTCGAACCATCCCGGCGTCACCCAGGTGGGCGCGCCGTCGGGGCGGACGTCCAGGCCGTCCGACCAGACGAGCCGGTACGGGAGTTCGGGGTGCAGGTGAGCCGACGACAGGTCGGCGAGTGTGCGGCGTGCGGTCACCCAGTCCTGCGCGAGGACGTCGTGTACGGCGACCCGGTCGCGTCCGCGCAGGACCTCCTCCGCCATGGCGCGCAGCCGTTCCATCGCCGTGACGTCGGAGCCGGTGTCGTCCGACAGGCCCGTGTCGGGCACCGACGGCCGGGGCGGAGCAGGCCGCGGCGGGGTCGCCCGAGGCCCGTCCTCGACGGCGGTCACGACCGCGGACGGCTCGTGCCACGGCGCGGCCGCGTCGAACACGAAACCGTCGAGGACCGCCGCGAGCTCCTCACGGCCGGCCGTGCGCGCGAAGGTGCGCCACGTCTCCGGCGGAAGGAGGGTGAGATTGCGGGTCGTGCCCGCGGAGTCCGTCAGCCGCGCGGCCGCCCGGCGCGACGCGTCGCCGTAGGCGTAGATGGCGGCGCGCAGGTCCGTGCAGGTGCGGTCGAGCTGCGGCCACCGCCGCAGGATCGCCCCGTGCAGCCGCTCCGCACGCAGCAGGATCTCCTCGGTGCCCCACAGCTTCGGGGCCTGCTCCCGCAGCTCCTCGATCGTCCCGTTGGTGAGGGTGACGAGCTCGACGCTCCACAGCCGGAACGCGCGCGCCAGGCCCTCCGCGCCGTCGCGGGCCTGCTCGGGCGTCATCCGCGGGTCCGCGACGTTCAGCTGCTCCAGCGCGAGGAGCCGGTGCATCTCGCTCTGCCCGCCGTCCAGCATCATGCGGCGGACGAACATCAGCCCCACCACGCTGGTGAAGGAGGCCCGGTAGCGCAGCTGGTTCGGCTTGGGGAACACCTCCCGGACGGCGCCGAGCCCCTTCAGCACCCGCAACCGGTTCTCGAACACCTCCGACGGGTACCGGCGGCACACGTACCGCATCTGCTCCCGGCTCAGCCCGTCCTCGCCCGCGTCGGCGAACGCGGCGAGCAGCGTCTCGGCGACGTCCACCAGCTCCGGATCGTCCACCACGGCGCCGCTGTCGCGCGCCAGCGCCGCGAACATCTGCCGGTACACGCCCAGCACGGCCTCGCCGACCAGCACGTCGTCGAGGCTGGCGGCCGCGTTCTCGGAGGCGGTGGACACGGCGCACTACGGTACGGCCCCGCGGCGCCCAAGGTGGAATCGGCGGCGGGGCCGCCCGCGAAAACGGGGCCCCGAAACCGCAGACGGCGCACGCACAGCGATGACACACTCACAGAGCGACCCGGACTTCCCGGGCCGCGCGCCGCACCAGGGCACGGAACGCAGCGGGCCGGACTCTTCGGACACGGCAGGAGGGGCATGACCGAGCCGAGCTCTCCCCTGAGGACGAACCTCCCCGCCGAACCCAACGCCTTCGTCGGCCGCGAGCGCGACGTGGCCGACCTGCGCCGCCTCCTCGAGGGCATGCGGGCGGTCACGCTGTGCGGGGCGGGCGGCATCGGCAAGACGCGGCTGGCCCTGCACGTCGCGCGGACCATGCTGGACGCCCACCCCGACGGCGTCTGGCTCGTGGAACTCGCCGGCGTCCGCCCCGACGGCACGCCCGAACCGGTCGCGCGGCGCGTCGCGGCGGTGCTGGACGTGGCGGAGGAGGAGGGCCGCCGGACGGCCGACACCCTCGCCGACGCGCTGCGCGGGCCGTCGGTCCTGATCGTGCTGGACAACTGCGAGCACGTCATCGAGGAGTGCGCGGAGCTGACCGGCCTGCTGCTGGCCCGCTGCCCGCGGATGCGGGTCCTCGCGACGAGCCGCGAGCCGTTGCGGATGGCGGGCGAGAACGTCTGGCGGGTCCCGCCGCTGGAACCGCACGAGGCGGTGCGCCTGTTCGCCGACAGGGCCCGCGCCGCCCGCCCCGGGTTCGACGTCACCGGCGGCGTCGAGGAGGTCACCCGCGCGCTGGACGGCATGCCGCTGGCCCTGGAGCTCGCCGCGGCGCGCGTCCGTGTGCTGTCGGTCGAGCAGATCGCCGGCCGCCTCGCCGACCGGTTCCGGCTGCTCAGCGCCGGCGACCGGACCGCGCCGCCCCGGCAGCGGACGCTGCGCGCGGCGATCGACTGGAGCCACGACCTGCTTGGCGAGCGGGAGCGGACGCTGTTGCACCGGCTGTCGGTGTTCGCCGGCTGGACCCTCGAGCAGGCCGAGCACGTCTGCGCCGACGGCGCGCTCCCCGCCGAGGACGTCCTGGACCTGCTGACGGCGCTCGTCGACAAGTCCCTGGTGGCCGTCGTGGGGGAGATGGCGGGGCAGGTCCGGTTCCACCAGCTCGACAGCATCCGCGAGTACGCCGCCGAACGCCTCGCCGAGGCCGGTGAGGACGCGGAGTTCCGGATGCGGCACCGCGACACGGTGCTGGAGGCCGCCGAGCACGACGGGCGGCTCGCCCTGGCGGAGGTGCCCGGCGCATGGGCCGACCGGGTCGCGCTGTTCCGCCGGTACGACGCCGAACTGGGGAACGTCCAAGCCGCGCTCACCTGGTCGCTGGACCGCGGCGACATCGCCAAGGGCCTGCGGCTGTGCACCGCGCTGCGCACCTTCTGGATCGTCCGGGGACGCGTCGCCGAATGGGCCGACTGGACGGACCGGTTCCTCGCTCACGCGTCCGGCGCCGACCCGCGCACCCTGGGCGCGGCGCTGGCCGGCCGCGCGCAGCTGGCCGTCGGCGGCCGTGACTTCGCCCAGGCCGCCCGGTACGCCGAAGAGGCGCTCGGCCCGTGCCGGGCCGCCGAGGATCCGCTCGCGACCGCCTCCGCGCTGGTCACGCTGGCCGAGTCATTGGCGCGCGCGGGCCGCTTCGACGACGCCGCGACCCGGTTGGACGAGGCCGACGCGATCGCCGCCGCCCCCGGCCGGGAATGGGTCCGCGCCTACGCCCGGATAACCCGCGGCTACCTGCTGATCCGCCGGGGCCGCCTCCGCGAGGCCCGCGAGCACCTGGACGCCGGCGCCGCGGTGATGCGGGAGATCGGGCAGCTCTGGGGCGCCGCGCACGCCATCATCGGCCTCGGCCGGCTGGCGGAGCTCCGCGGCGACCCGGGCGCGGCCCGCGCCCACTACGCCGACGTCCTGCCGATCCTGGCGGAGATCGGGGCGCGCCCGGAGATGGCGCGGGCGCTCGCCGGCATCGGCCGCGTCGCGTTGGAACAGCGGGACACGGCGTCCGCGCGCGAGGCGCTGTCGCGAAGCCTGTCGCTGAGCCGCTCGTCCGGCATCCGCCTCGACATCGCCCGCGCCCTGGAGGCCTTCGCCGAACTGGCCGCCGTCGAGGGCGACCCCCGGGGCGCGGTCACGCTCGCCGGCGCGGCGTCCGCGCTCCGCGAGGCCACCGGCCGCCAGCCAGGCGCCGGCGCTCGCCGCGAACGCATGCTCGAACCGATCCGCCGCCGCCTCGGCGAACCCCTCGTCGCCCAGTTCTGGGGCGAGGGCCGCGCGATGCCCCCCGACGACGCGGTCGACTACGCCCTCCACACCCGCGCGACCCAAACCCCCGCCCCCCGCATACCCGCCCCCCGTCCCACCCAAGACACCCCACTCCCTGCCGCTCCCCAGCCCCGCGACGACTCCAGCCGCCCACCTCACACCCCCGCAGCACACGCAACTGGCCCCACCGCCGCAATCCAAGACCAGGCACCACCGACACCGAAAAACGAACGGCCGCCAGCCGCACTCCCCAACCAGAAGCCCACTCGCAAGGAACCAACCGCATCGCAAAGACCAGCCGAGACCGAGAACGAGCAAGAGACGCCCGTCCGCCAGAAGCCGGACCCGAGCTGGCCAAAAAAGCCCACCCGACAAAGGCCGAGCACCGAACCCGCATACGCACAAGACCCAGCGGCACAAGAGCAGAGCGGGGCTCATACACAGCAGACCGGCAGGCCGGAGCCCGCCCGGCAAGCCTCCGGTGAACCGGCCGAAGCGCCGCGGACATCGGCGTCCCGGTTCTGGGACGCAGGCAAGCCGAGCACGACCGACACACCACAAGCCGACAGACCAGAGCCCAGCCGACAGGTCTCAGACGGTGAGTCCGCCCAGCCGACGACGGAAGCAGCGGCGGCGCCGTCCGGCGACGCAGGCAAACCGGCCGCGGCCCATACGCCCGACACCGGCTGGCCGGACCCCAGCCCACAAGTTCCCGGCGGCGAGCCGCCCGAGCCGCCCGGTTCAGCAGCGGCGTCATCGTTCGGCGGCGTGAGGAGTCCGAGCGCGGCCCATGCGCCCGGCACCGGCCGGCGGGTTCGCGGCGGCGAGCCGCTTGATCCGGCCGAGGCAGCCGAGGTGGCGGGGCCAGCGTCGACGTCCGGTGGCGCGGAGGAGTCCGGCGTGGCCGACGCGCCGGATGCCGACTCGCAGGAGCCTGGTCGGCGGGTTCGCGGCGGTGAACCGGCTAAGGCTCCCCGTTCAGTGGCATCGTCGTTCGGCGACATGGGGAGTCCCGACGAGGCCCATGCACCCGGCGTTGGCTGGCAGGACTCCGACCGGCGGCTTCGCGGTGGCGAGCCGGCCGAGCCGGCCGAGGCGGCGGGGCCGGCGGCGGCGTCGACGATCGGTGGCGCGGAGGAGTCCGGCGTGGCCGGCGCGCCGGATGCCGACTCGCAGGAGCCTGGTCGGGGGGTTCGCGGTGGTGAGCCAGCCGGGGCACCGGGGTCAGTGGTGGCGGCGTCGACGTTCGGTGGCGCGGAGGAGTCCGGCGTGGCCGGCGCGCCGGATGCCGACTCGCAGGAGCCTGGTCGGGGGGTTTGCGGTGGTGAGCCAGCCGGGGCAGCGGGGTCAGTGGTGGCCGAGGTGGCCGAGGTGGCGGGGGCAGTGGTGGCGGCGTCGTTTGGTGGGGTGGGCGAGCAGGGCTCCTCTGCGTCGGATGCCGACTGGCAGGAGTCTGGGCGACGAGGCTTGGACGATGGGTTGGCGGAGGGGCTGCAGGGGGCGGCCGCGTCACCCGTCGGGGGCGAGCGGCAGCCGGATGCGGCATCTGCGGGGCAGGCCGGTGGGCGGGAACCTGGCGGGCGAGGTTCTGAGGGGGCGGTGGCCGAGGCGCCGGGGTCAGCGGAGGTAGTGGAAGGGGCGGTGACGGCGGCGCGGTTCGGGGACTCGCGGGAGCCGGGTGTGGTCGGTGCGCGGGAAGTTGGTCGGCAGGAGGGTGGGCGGCAAGGCTTGGGCGGCAAGGCTGCAGGGGTGGCGCGGGGGGCGGCAGCAGCCTCGCAATTCTGGGCTGCGCGGAAGCGGGGGACGGACTCTGCGCAGGAAGGCGGTCGGCGGGAGTCTGGCGGGCGAGGTTCTGAGGGCGCGGCGGCCGAGGCGCAGGGGTCAGGGGACGTGGTGGAGGGGGCGGCGGCGTTTGGGGGCGGACGGGCGTCGGGTGCGGTTGGCGCGAAGGAGATCGGCTGGCAGGAGGGCGGGTGGCAGAGCTTGGGGGGCGAGTCGGCGGCGGTGCAGGAGACGGGCTTCCGGGGTGCGCGAGGGGTGGATGTGGGAGACAGCGGATGGGAGGGGGCGGGTAGTAGGCGGTCGGAGGGAGCAGGTAGGGGGCGGTCGCCGTCGAGTGCGGTGCGGGAGGCGGAAGAGACGACTCATCTCGGAGGTGGAGGTGCGTCGAGCACTGCTTTCGGGGGTGGAGGTGCGTCTGGCGTCGCGGGGGCGCAGGGGGGCGGTCAGTGGGTGCCGAGTGGAGAGCGAGTGGGGGAGCTGCGGAGTTCGCTAGAGGGGGGACGGGAGTTGGAGGGGAGTGGGCGTGCTCGGCCGTCCACGCCGCCCAGCACGTTGACGGTGCGGGAGCGGGAGATCGCGCGGCTCGTGGCGCGAGGGTTGACCAATCGCGGGATCGCGGACGAGCTGGTGATCAGTCCCGCGACCGTCGCGCGGCACGTGACGAACATCCTCACCAAGCTGGGCTACTCGTCCCGTGCACAGATCGCCGCGTGGGTCGTGGAGACCCTGCCCGCCGAGGATTGAGGGGGTGTGTACACATCTCGGAGTGGGTGAGGAGGTGCTGAATACGACCTTGCGTGCGTAGTCCGGTGCATGTGCTGGACGCGGCGTCCAACATAGCGTCGGTGCATGATCTCCAACGGTGTGGGCGCGGCCGCCGCGTATCCCGGTGCGACCGTGACGCGGGCCGTGTTCGGCGGGGCCGGGTCCGATCCCGCCAAGACCTCCCGGCCCGCCGTGGCGGACGCGTCGTTCGGCCGGGCGCTGACGTACGGCGAGCTGGCCGCGCGGACGGGCGTCGCGGCGGCGGGGCTCGCACGGGAAGGGATCCGGCCCGGGGACGTGGTGGGCCTGCACCTGCCGGGCGGCCCCGAATTCGCCCTCGCGCTGCACGCGGTGACCGCCGCCGGTGCCGTCCCGTTCCCTGTGGGCGGGCTGCCCGCCGCCGAGATCGCGCACCTGCTGGAGTCCGCCGGGGCCCGAACGGTGATCACCTGGCCGGGACTCGCCCGCGACGTCGGAGGACAGGACCGCCGGCTGTTCTGCTTCGGCGCGGAACCCGGCACCGAGCCGTTCTCGGCGCTGCTCACCGGGGCTTCGGCGCCGGCGGTCCGCGTCGACGCGTCCCGCGACCTCGCGCTCGTCGCCTGCACCGGCGGCCCGCCCGGCCCGGTCCGGATGGTCCGGCTCACCCACGCGGAGATGGTCGCCGGCCTGGTGCGGGTCGCCGAAGCCGGCATGATCGGCACCGCCGACACCGTGCTGACCGCGCTGCCGCTCACCGGCGTCCTCGGGCTGAACGGGGTCCTCAACCCGGCCCTCCGGCTCGGCGCCACGGTCGTCGCCTTCACCGGCGGCGGCCGCCACGACTTGCTGCGCGCGCTGCAGCGGTGGCACGCGACCGTCGCGGTGCTGCCGCCGCCCCTGGTCGAGGCGCTCGCCCGCGACCGCACGGTCGGCCGCTACGACCTCGGGACGCTGCGCGCCGTCGTCGCGGCGGGCGGCCCGCTCGCCGCCGAGGACGCGCGCGCCGCCGCGGCCCGGCTCGGCTGCCCGGTCAGGCAGGCCTACGGGCTCGCCGAGGCCGCCGGCATCACGCACCTCAACCTGCGCGCCGCCGAGGAGGGCACCCTGGACTCCGTCGGGCGCGGCCTGCCCGGCGTGAAGTGGTCCGTCGTCCACCCGCGGACCGGCGCCGGCCAGCCGTCCTACCAGCCGGGCGAGCTGTGCGTGCGGCTGCCGGTGGCGCCGACCGCCGCCGTCCCCGTCCGCTGGCTCCCGACCGGAGACTCCGCGTTCGCCGACGACCACGGCCGCGTGTTCGTGCTCGGCCGGGTGGGTCGCGCCCGGCCCGAGCCGCCCGGCGAACCCGAGGCGGTGCTCGCCGCGCATCCCGCCGTGTCCGACGCCGCCGTCGCGCCCGTCCCCGACGACGACCTCGGCCTGGCGCCGCACGCGTTCGCCGTCGTCACCGACGAGACCTCCGTGGCCGATCTGCTCGCCTACCTCGACACCCACGTCGCCGGGCATCGCGGAGTCGTCGCCGTGCATCTCGTCGACGAGATCCCCCGCGACCCCGGCGGCCGCGTCCAGCGTCGCGCGCTGCTCGAACGCGCCGGCCTCGGCCCGTTCCCCTGACCCTTCACCGAGGCGGCTACACATGTGTCTACACAGGTCTTCGGATGTGACCGGGTGAGGGCGGCGCGTACGGTCGGCCGCATGCTGGACGGAGAGACCGGCGGCGTGGGAGTCGCCGACGCGACGGTGACGCGGACGGTGCTGGCGGCGATGAGCGGCGAGGACCGGACGGCGGTCGTCGACCGGGGACGGGGGCTCCGCCGCGCACGGTTCGCGGAGGCGGTGCCCGCGGCGGCGCGGGGACTGCGCCGGCACGGGGTGCGCGGCGGCGACGTCGGCGCGATCCACCTCGCGGACGCCTGCGACCTGGCGCTCGCCGTGCACGCGGTCGGCGCGGCCGGGGCCGTGCCCGCGCCGTTGCCGCCGGACGCGTCCGCAGAGGATGTCGCCGTGATGATGAACGAGGCGGGCGCGCGTTTTCTGCTGACGGGCGAGGAGACCGCGGCGCGGTCGATGCCCGCGGCGGACGACTCGTACGTGCGGCAGGTCTTCGCGTTCGGGGACGTGCCGGGCGCCACCCCGTTCGGCCGCCTGCTGGACGCGGGCGCCGGGCCCGGCGAGGCGCCGTCCGCGGACCCGCTGCGCGACGCGTCCCTGCGGCTCACCGGCCCGCGCGAGGACGTCACGCACGCCGACCGGCTCGCGGACCTCTACCGTCTCGGCGGCGCCGTCGCGCTCGGAGAGGACGACGTCCTGGTCTGCTGCGGTGCGGACGTGCCGGTGCGGACGTGGGTCGGGCTCGTCGACCTGTGCCTCGTGCAGGGAGCCGCGTTCGCCGGGGTGCCGGACCCGGGCGCACGCGACCTGCTGGAGGCGATCCTCCGGTACGAGGCGACCGCCGCGGTGGTCAGTCCCGCCAAGCTGCGCGCGCTGGCCTTCGACCACGGAGCCGTCCCGATGCCCGGCGTCCGGGTCCTGGTGGCCGGGCCGCCCTCGGCGGAGGCCGCGCGCGCCTGCCGCGTCCGGCACGGCTGGACGGTCGAGCCCCTACCCTGACCAGCCAACCCAACCCGAGCCCCAACGCCCAACCCGAGCCCGCCCAACCTGAGCCCAACGCCCAACCCGAGCGACGGCACGGCCGGAACGCAGCCCCCCGGTGCGGCCGTGACGTGGGCCCGCAGTGCGGTCGGCTTGCGGTATGCAGCGCGGTCAGGGCGCGGGGTGCGGTGTGGGCGGGGTGCGGTGTGGGCGGGGCGCGGTATGCGGCGCGGCCGGGGCGTGGGGTGGGGTGGGGGTTAGGGGGAGTCGGGGTGGAGTAGGCCGCGGGTGAAGGCGGCGGCTACTGCGGCGGCGCGGTCGTTCACGCCGAGCTTGCCGTAGATGTGCAGCAGGTGCGTCTTGACGGTGGCCTCGCTGATGAACAGCCGGGCGGCGGCCTCGCGGTTCGTGCTGCCGCGCGCGATCAAGCCGAGGACCTCCAGCTCGCGGGGGCTGAGCGGCTCGTCGCCGCGCGGCGCGGCGGGGCGGGCGGCGGCCGTGCGCATCCGGTTCATCAGCCGCGTCGCCACCGACGGCGACAGCACGGACTCGCCGCGCGCGGCGGCGCGGACCGCGCGGAACAGCTCGTCCTGCAGGGCGTCCTTCAGCAGGTAGCCGGTGGCGCCTGCCTCGATCGCGGGCAGCACGTCGCTGTCGGTGTCGTAGGTGGTCAGCACCAGCACCCGGGCGGGCAGCCCGCGCTCGGCCATCCGGGTGATGGCGGTGACGCCGTCGGTGCCGGGCATCCGCAGGTCCATCAGCACGACGTCGGGGCGGAGGGCCTCGGCGAGCCGGACCGCCTCGGCGCCGTCGGCGGCCTCGGCGAGCACCTCGAAGCCGGGCTCCCCGGTGAACATGCCGCGCAGCCCGTCGCGCACCACCGGGTGGTCGTCGGCGATGAGCAGGGTGATCGTGCCGCCGGTCATCCGGCGTCCCCCATCGGGACGGCGGGGACGCTCGCGGAGATCGCGGTGCCGGCGCCCGGCTCGGACTCGATCTCCAGCGTCCCGGCGACGCGGGCGACGCGGCGGCGCATCGCGGTGAGGCCGTAGCCGCCGTCGGCCGACGGCGCGACCCGGTCGGGCGCGAACCCGGCGCCGTCGTCGCGGACGTCCAGGGTGATCAGGTCGCCCATGTACGACAGGGTCAGCGCGACGCGGGACGCGCTGGCGTGCTTGGCGACGTTCGCCAGCGCCTCCTGCGCGGTGCGCAGCAGCGTCCCCTCGACCTCCGGGTGCATGATCCGTACGGTACCGGTGGTCCTGACCTCGGCGGGAACGCCGTGCAGCGCCGTCCAGCGGCCGGCGACCTCGGCGAGCGCCTCCGGCAGCGCGGACTCCTCCAGCGACTGCGGCCGCAGCGCCTGGACGGACCGCCGGGCCTCGGCGAGGCCTTCGCGGGCCATCTGCTGCGCGACGTCGAGGTGCCGTTCCCAGTCGCCGTCGCGTTCGCGGGCCTGCCGGGCGGCCTGGAGCTGGGTGACGACGCCGGCGAGCCCCTGCGCGATGGTGTCGTGGATCTCGCCCGCCATCCGCTGCCGCTCGTCGTGCACGCCGGCCTCGCGGGCCTGCGCGAGGAGCTGGGCGTGCAGGCCAGCGTTCTCCTCCAGCGCCGCCTCCAGCTTCGCGTTGGCGTCGGCGAGCTCGGCGATGACGTCCCGGCGCCGGTCGGACTCCTCGCTGATGCGCCAGGCGAACAGGGTGATCCCGCCCGCCAGCAGCACGTTCACCCCGAAGACCAGCAGGTAGACGAGCAGCGCCCCGCGGTCGATGTGCAGGATCCCGCCCATCTGCGCCGCGGCGCCGAGCGCGGCGCAGACGATCACGGCGAGGGCCCGCCAGCGGGGCCCGAGCCAGAACGCGTGCATGTACCCGGTGATGATCGCGAACCCGTACATCCCGTTTATCGCGATCAGCGCGCCGATCAGGCCGAGCAGCACGACGTAGTAGGCGCCCGCGACGCGGGGCCGCTCCAGCCGGTCCCTGTGCAGGACGGCCATGTAGGTCACCAGCGCGATCGCCGCCCCGCTCAGCCCCACCTGGAGCGCGATCCGGCCGGGCGACCCGTGGTCCACCAGCAGTCCCAGCGCCGTGGCGAGGCCGAGCGAGACGTACGGGACGACGTTCAGGACGATCTGCTCCCGCCGCTCCCAGGCGTCGACGTCGTACTGCTGGTCCGACACGTCACTCCCACCGGAAGAGCCGGGCGGCGGCCAGCGTCGCGACCACCGCGTACACCGCCATTATCGCCAGCTGGGAGGGATGCGGCGCGTGGCCCATCCAGGCGTCCCGCATGGAGCGGATGCCGGCGCCGAGCGGGGTGACGTCGCAGACCCGCTGCAGGGTGCGCGGCATCTGGTCGTACGGGATGTACACGCCGGCGAGGAACATGCTGGGGAAGAACAGCAGCGACCCGACGGCGTTGCCGGCCCGTCCGGTCGGCACGACGGCGCTGACGAGGGAGCCGAGCGCGAGCAGCGCCAGCAGGCACAGGACGGCGGCGAGCAGGAACCAGCCGAAGCCGCGCGGGGCGGAGGTGCCGAACGCCGCCGCACCGACGACGATCATGACGGCGGCGGTCACCGCGCCCGCCCCCGCGTTGATCACCAGTTGGGCGGTGAGCAGCGCCGACGGCCGGACGGGGGTGGCGCGCATGCGGCGCAGCACGCCGCGCTCGCGGTAGTCGGACAGCACGCCGGGCAGCATGATGAGGCTGAGGATCGCGAACGCGATGCCGGTGCCGAGGACGGCCATGTACTCGGTGGTGCTCTGCCCGCCGAGGTCCTTGGACGGCTTGGTGGCGTCCGGCATCAGCCCGAAGCCGAACAGCAGGGCGAGGGGGAGCGCGAGGGCGAACAGCGGGGTGAGGACCTCCCGCATCCGCATCCGGAACTCGATGGCCAGGATCTTGCCGAGCATTCTGCGGCTCCTTCAGTCGCGGGGGGACGGCCCGCCGGTCAGGGCGAGGTAGGCGTCGTCGAGGGTGCGCTGGTCGATGCGCAGGTCGGCGACCACGATGTGGTTGCGGGCGAGGACGGACGTGACGGCGGTGGCGAAGTCGCCGCGGCCGGTGACGACGACGTGCCGGCCGGACCGCCGCACGTCGGTGACGCCGGGCACGCCGGCGAGCAGCGCGAGGTCCAGCTCGCCGGCGGGGCGGAACCGCATCCGGCCGCCGCCCCCGGTGGCCTCCTCGATGAGCCCTCCCGGGGAGCCGGTGGCGACGACGCGGCCGGCGTCGAACACGGCGAGGCGGTCGCACAGCTCCTCCGCCTCGTCCATGAAGTGGCTGATCAGCACGACGGTGACGCCGTCGTCGCGGATCCGGCGGATGAGGTCCCAGGTGGCGCGGCGGGCCTGCGGGTCCAGGCCGGTGGTCAGCTCGTCGAGGAACGCGACGCGCGGCGCGCCGACGAGCGCGAGCGCGATGTACAGCCGCTGAGCCTGCCCGCCGGACAGGCTGCGGACGCGCGTGTTCCGCCGCTCCTCCAGCCCCCATTGGGCGAGCAGCTCGGCGGGGTCGCGAGGGGATGCGTAGAAGGAGGTGTACAGCTCCAGCGCCTCCCGCACCCGGATCGATCCGGGCAGGCCGGTCCGCTG
This sequence comes from Actinomadura montaniterrae, assembly GCF_008923365.1. Taxonomy (GTDB): domain Bacteria; phylum Actinomycetota; class Actinomycetes; order Streptosporangiales; family Streptosporangiaceae; genus Spirillospora; species Spirillospora montaniterrae. The sequence goes on along the minus strand of NZ_WBMR01000132.1, from coordinate 5,394 downwards.
CAGCTGGACGCCGATCCGCTGGTGCAGTTCCCGCGCGTCGGCCTGCGGGTCCAGGCCGAGGACGCGGACCGTGCCCGCGTCGGGGCGGCGCAGTCCCTCCAGGCACTCCACCGCCGTGGTCTTCCCGGCCCCGTTCGGGCCGAGGATGCCGAAGATCTCGCCCTCCTCGACGGAGAACGACACCCCGTCCAGGGCCGTGCGGCCGCCGTACCGCTTGGTGAGGCCGTCCACCTCGATGATCGCCAACGCGTGCTCCCCAGGTCGTCTCGCTACGGCCTCAAGGCTCGCGGAGCGGCCCTCGCCGGGGCATCGACCGACCGGTCGCGCGGCGGCTGATCCGCCGCATCAGCCGATCGGTGGAGGGGGCTGAGACGTCGCGTGCCGTCCCGTGAAGGCGCTCACGGGACGGCACGCGGGTCCGGGGGAGGGCGTCAGGCGGGACGCGGGATGGACTTGTGCTCCAGGTAGGCGTTCAGGCCCTCGGGGCCGAGCTCGCGGCCGAGGCCGCTGTTCTTGAAGCCGCCGAACGGGGTGTTGGGGTCGAGGCTGTAGAGGTTCACGCCGCAGCTGCCGGTGCGGATGCGGCGGGCGACCTCGACGCCGTGGTCGACGTCGCCGGTCCAGACGGAGCCGCCGAGGCCGTAGTCGCTGTCGTTGGCGATCCGGACGGCGTCCTCCTCGTCCTCGTAGGGGATCAGGACGAGCACCGGGCCGAAGATCTCCTCGCGGGCGATCCGCATGTCGTTGCGGACGTCGCCGAACACGGTCGGGGCGACGTACCAGCCGCGGTCGTGCGGCCGGTTCAGCCCGCCGGTGATGATCTTGGCGCCCTCGTCCTGGCCGATCCGGATGTAGTTCTCGACGCGCTCCTGCTGCCGCTTGGCGACGAGCGGGCCGATCTCGCTGGAGTAGTCGGCCGGGTCGCCGACGGTGAGGCCGCCGACCATGGTCGCCAGGGCGTCGGCGACCTCGTCGTAGCGGCGCCGGGACGCGAGGATCCGGGTCTGCGCGGCGCACGCCTCGCCGTTGTTCATCAGCGACGCCATCTTGAAGCCCTCGATGGTGGAGGCGAGGTCGGCGTCGTCCAGCACGATCGCCGCGGACTTGCCGCCGAGTTCGAGGGTGACCCGCTTGAGCTGCTCGCCGCAGACCGCGCCGATCTTGCGGCCGGCGGCGGTGGAGCCGGTGAAGGACACCTTGTCGACGCCGGGGTGCGCGACGAGGTAGGCGCCGGCCTCGCGGCCCGCCGGGACGATGTTGACGACGCCGTCCGGGATGCCCGCCTCCTTGATCCACTCGGCCAGCAGGTAGCTGTCGAGGGGCGTCTCGGGGGACGGCTTGGCGACGACGGTGCAGCCGGCGATCAGCGCGGGCGCGAGCTTGAGCATCAGCGTGAACTGCGGCACGTTCCACGGGACGATCGCCGCGACGACGCCGACCGGCTCGCGGGTGACGGTGACCGGGCCGAGCATGCCGGGCCGCTCGTCCTCCCAGGCGTAGGTGCCGGCGAGGTCGACGTAGTACTGCAGCACCATCTGCGGGATCGCGGCCTGCCCGAACACCGAGAACAGGATCGGCGAGCCCATCTCCGCGGTGACGAGGTCGGCCATCTCCTGCTGCCGCTCGGCGTAGATCGCCGACAGCTTGCCGACCTTCTCGGCGCGCTCGGCGGGGGTCATCCGCGGCCAGGGGCCCTCGTCGAAGGCCCGGCGGGCGGCGGCGACGGCCGCGTCCATGTCGGCCTCGGTGCCGTCGGGCACCCGGCCGATGACCTCCTCGGTGTGCGGGGAGATGACGTCGATGGTGCCGGTGCCGGCCGGTGCCGTCCACTCGCCGCCGATGAACAGCCGATCGTGCTCGCGCATGCTGAAGTGCCTCCTGCCGGGGGTGGTCCGCGGAGAGTCCGGAGCGCATCCGGTGACCGAATGCTTGCTTGGCTCAGCATCGCACGCGGCCGAGGGGGGTTGGCAAGAGGAATGAGACTAGAGTCTCATCCGGCGAGCAGGTGCGCGTTCGGCTCCCGCGCCGCGCCCGCCAGCTCCGGCAGTTCCACCAGTTCCACGCCCGCCGCCTCGAGGATCTCCGCGCCGGTTCCCGCGACGAACAGCGACGGCTCGCGCCACGCGAACACCACCCGCCGCGCCCCCGCCGCGACGATCAGCTCGGCGCACGGCCGCGGCCGCGACGCGCGGTTCCCGCACGGCTCCAGCGAGCTGTAGACGGTCGCGCCGCGCAGCACCCCGCCGGACTTGGCGATCGCCGCCTCCTCCGCGTGGTCGTGCGGGTCGGCCTCCCGCGAGTGCCCGCGCGCGATCTCCCGGCCGTCCGCGCCGACGATCACCGCGCCGACCGAGAACGCCGTCGCCGACGGCGGGCACAGCGTCGCGAGGTCGCAGGCCAGCGCCAGCCACCCGGCGTCGTCCATGATCGCGTCAGCCACGCTCGCTCCCCGCCAGGTACCGCAGCAGCGCGAGGTCGCCGATCCGGGTGATCTCCGCCAGCCGCATCGGCCGCTCCGGCGACTGCGGGAACACCCCCGACCGGACGAACCGCGGCGCCGACGGGTCGCCGACGAAGAACGGCGCCACGACCAGTTGCAGCTCGTCCACTACGCCCGACGTCAGGAACAGCGTGTGGACCGCGCCGCCGCCCTCCACCATCAGCCGCCGCACGCCCCGCGCCGACAGGTCGGCCAGCACCGCCGCGAGCTCCAGCGGCTCGCCCGCGTCGACGACCTCGCCCAGCCCGTCCAGCCGTCCCGCCAGCTCCGCGGCCGTGCCGGACGGCGCGTACACGAGCTTCGGCGACTCGCCCGTGGTGAAGAACCGCGCGCCCGGATCGAGGTCGCCGCTCCAGGTCAGCGTCACCTTGGTGAGGTCGGGCGGCAGCCCGCGCGAGGCCCGCCGCTCCCGCCGCGCCTGGGAGCGGATCAGCAGCTTCGGGTCGTCGGCCCGGACGGTCCCGGCGCCGACGAGGATCGCGTCGCAGCTCGCGCGCACCGCGTCGACGCGGTCGAAGTCCGCGGCGCTGGACAGCCGCAGCCGTTCCGGCGCCGCGTCGTCGATGTACCCGTCGACCGACATCGCGCAGCTCAGCAGCACGTAAGGACGATCACCCACCACCCAAGCCTAAAACCTCCCCCACCACCCCCAAGCCACCGAAGCCGAGCCCGCCGGATCGGAACGCGCCGAGCCGAGCCACCGCCCGAGCGCCCTATCTGACCGGCGGGGGCGAAGCCGAAGGCGAGCCCGGCCAGACGGAGCGTGGCAGGCCGAGCCGTCACGCGAGCGCGCTATCTGACCGGTGGGGGCGAAGCCGAAGGCGAGCCCCCACCGGGAAGCTCGCGAAGCGAGTTCGCGCTCGCCCCAAGATCGGGCAGGGGGCGAGCCGCCAGGCGAGCCCCCTGAGCCGAGATTGCAACCAACACGGCGTTTCTGCGCCGGATGTGTCGGACGGGGTGCCTATGGTTGCTGCGACATGCGAATCCTGCACACCTCCGACTGGCATCTCGGCAGATCGTTTCACCGCGAGGATCTGCTGGCCGCGCAGGCGGCGTTCGTCGACGACCTCGTCGCGACCGTGCGCGAGCAGCGGGTGGACTGTGTGCTCGTGTCGGGCGACGTCTATGACCGGGCGCTGCCGGCGGTGGACGCGGTGCGGTTGTGCGATGAGGCGCTCGCGCGGCTCGCGGAGCTGACGCGGGTGGTGCTGATCGCGGGGAATCACGATTCGGCGCGGCGGCTCGGGTTCGGGTCGGCGTTGATGGACCGGTCGGGCGTGCACGTCCGCACGGATTTCGCGCGGGTGGGGGAGCCGGTCGTCGTCGGTGACGCGGCGATCTACGGCGTCCCGTATCTGGAGCCGGAGCTCGTCCGGCATCCGTGGGAGCTGGAGGAGCGCACCCATGCCGCCGCGCTGACGGAGGCGATGCGGCGGGTCCGCGCGGACGCGGCGGAGCGGCCGGGGCTGCGTTCGGTGGTGCTGGCGCACGCGTTCGTGACGGGCGGGGAGAGCAGCGAGAGCGAGCGCGACATCTCGGTGGGCGGTTCGGCGCAGGTGTCGGCGTCGGTGTTCGACGGTGTGGACTACGCGGCGCTCGGGCATCTGCACGGCCGGTGGGCCATCACGGACCGCGTCCGCTATTCGGGGTCGCCGCTGGCGTACTCGTTCTCGGAGGAGCATCACGTCAAGGGGTCGTGGCTGGTCGACCTGCGTGAGGACGGAGTGGCGGCGGAGTTCGTGGAGGCGCCCGTCCCGCGCCGGATCGCGCGCGTCAGGGGCCGTATCGACGACCTGCTGGCCGGGTCGGAGTTCGCGAAGTACGAGGACCGCTGGCTGCAGATCACGCTGACCGATGAGCGGCGTCCGTCGGCGGCGATGGAGCGGCTGCGCCGCCGTTTCCCGCATGCGCTGGTCCTCGGTTTCGAGCCGGAGGGCGGCGGCTCCGACGACGCCCGCACCTGGACGGAGCGGGTCCGCGAGCGGTCGGAATCCGAGATCGCCGGCGACTTCGTCGCGGAGGTCACCGACGGCCCGGCGACGGAGGCCGAGCGAGCGCTGCTGGACGAGGCGTTCGAGCACTGCCGCCGGAAGGAGGCGCTGGCGTGAGGCTCCACCGGCTGGAGGTCGCCGCGTTCGGCCCGTTCTCCGGGACGGAGGAGATCGACTTCGACGCGCTGTCGGACGCGGGGCTGTTCCTCATCCAGGGCCGGACGGGCGCCGGGAAGACCAGCATCCTGGACGCGGTGTGCTTCGCGCTGTACGGGCAGGTCCCGGGCGTCCGGAACGCGGTGAAGGGGCTGCGCAGCGACCACGCGGCGCCGGGCGCGGGCCCGCGGGTGGTGCTGGAGACGACGATCCGGGGCCGGCGGCTGCGGGTGACGCGGTCGCCGGCGTGGGAGCGGCCGAAGCTGCGCGGGTCGGGGACGACGACCGAGCACGCCAAGGTGATCCTGGAGGAGTTCGAGCGCGGCGGCTGGACGGGGCTCACCACCCGGCTGGACGAGGCGGGCGACCTGATCTCGCGGCTGCTCGGGATGAACGCGGCGCAGTTCTGCCAGGTGGCGCTGCTGCCGCAGGGCGAGTTCGCGGGGTTCCTGCGCGCGGGCGCGGACGAGCGCCGCAAGGTGCTGGAGCGGCTGTTCGCGACCGAGGTGTTCACGCAGGTCGAGAAGTGGCTGGCGGACCGGCGGGCCGCGACGGGCCGGGAGGCGGCCGAGCTCGCCGCCGCGGCGTCCTCGATCGCGGACCGGATCGCGGAGGCGACGGGCTCGGCGGCGCCGCGCGGTGAGCGTCCGGCGGTCCCGGCGCCGCGCCGCGGCGAGCAGGTGCCGGAGCCGGCCGCGGACGTGGAGGTGCTTCCGGCGTGGGCGGCGGAGCTGGCGGGCGAGCACG
>NZ_WBMR01000131.1 GCF_008923365.1 Actinomadura montaniterrae | reverse complement strand
CGCTCCGGCCCTGGTCGAGGCGCCGGCGGAGAGCCCGGCCGTCGCCGCGCCGCCCGCCTCGGGTGACGGCCCGGCGGTGCGCGGCCGGGTGCTGCGCCCCGACGGGACGCCGCTCCCCGGCGCCACCGTCACCCTGATCGACGCGACCGGCCGCCAGCTCGGCGTGATCGCCACCGGCGGGGACGGCGGGTACGCGATCGCCGCGCCCGCGCCCGGCGGCTACGTGCTCGTCGGGTCCGCGCACGGCCACCAGCCGGAGGCCGCCACGGTCACCGTGCTCGACGGCCCGGCCGTCGCCGACCTGGTGCTCGGCGGCATCGGCGGGCTCGCCGGAACGGTCCGCGACGAGGCGGGCGAGCCCGTCGCCGGCGCCGTCGCGGTCGCCACCGACCAGCGCGGTGAGGTCGTCGGCTCCGGCGTCACCGGCCCGGACGGCGCGTTCGCGCTGGCCGACCTCGCGCCCGGCGGCTACACGCTCACGGTCAGCGCGGCCGGGCACCGGCCCGCCGCGCGCCCCGTGCGGGTCGAGGGCGGCGAGCCGACCCCGGTGGAGATCGGCCTGCCCGCGGCGCCCGCGCTGCGCGGCACCGTCCGCGGCCGCGCCGGCGAGGCGCTCGGCGACGCGCACGTGTCGCTGGTCGACCAGGCCGGGAACGTCGTCGCGACCACCCGCACCGGCCCGGACGGGGGCTACGCGTTCGACGGCCTCGCCCCCGAGGACTACACCGTCATCGCGTCCGGATACCCGCCGGTCGCGGTGCCGCTCGACCTGTCCGGCGCCGGGCGCGACGACTTCGACATCGCGCTGACCCACCGCCGGGGCGAGTAGCCGGTCCCGGGGGCCGCCGCGGCCCGGCGCGTCAGGCGCCGGGCTGCAGCAGCACCTTGATGGCGCCGTCCTGCTTCTTCTGGAACATCTCGTACGCCTCCGGCCCCTTCTCCAGCGGCACGCGGTGCGTCGTGAAGTCCATGACGCCGAGCGGGTCGTCGTCGCCCGCGACGAGCGGCATGATGTCGTCGATCCAGCGCTTCACGTGCGCCTGCCCCATCCGCAGCGTGATGCCCTTGTCGAACATCCGCAGCATCGGCAGCGGGTCGGTCATGCCGCCGTACACGCCGCTCAGCGAGATCGTCCCGCCCCGGCGGACGACCTCGATCGCCGTGAGGAACGCCGAGAGCCGGTCCACGCCGACCCGCTGCATGAGCGGCGCGGCGCTGTTGCCGGGCATCAGCCCGGTCAGCGTCTGGGCGAGCTTCGCGCCCGGCGAGCCGTGCGCCTCCATCCCGACCGCGTCGATCACCGAGTCGGTGCCGCGCCCGCCGGTGATCTGCCGGACCGCGTCCGGCACGTCGTCGGCCTCGTCGGCGTCGATCACCTCGATGCCGTGCCGGCGGGCCATCTCCAGCCGCTCCGGGACGAGGTCGACGCCGATGACGCGGTGGCCGAGGTGGCGGGCGATCCGCGCGGACATCTGGCCGATCGGGCCGAGCCCGAGCACCGTCACCGAGCCGCCGTCGGGGATCTCCGCCCACTGCACCGCCTGCCACGCCGTCGGCAGCACGTCGGACAGGTAGACGAACCGCTCGTCCGGCGGCCCCTCCGGCACCTTGATCGGGCCGAAGTGCGCCTGCGGCACCCGCAGGTACTCCGCCTGCCCGCCCGGCACCTGCCCGTACAGCCGGGTGTAGCCGAACAGCGCCGCGCCCATGTCGCTCTCGCGGACCTGCGTCGTCTCGCACTGCGCGTACAGCTGCTTCTCGCACATGTGGCAGCGGCCGCAGGAGATGTTGAACGGGATGACCACGCGGTCGCCCGGCTTGACGTGCTTCACGTCCGGGCCGGTCTCCTCGACGATCCCGATGGGCTCGTGGCCCAGCACGTCCCCCTCGCTCATGAACGGCCCCAGCACCTCGTACAGGTGCAGGTCCGAGCCGCAGATCCCGGACGAGGTGACCCGGATGACCGCGTCGTCCGGTTCCTTGATCTTCGGGTCGGGGACGTTCTCGACGCGGACGTCGCGCTTGCCGTGCCAGGTGAGCGCCTTCATCGTGTTCCTCCTAGAGCGGGTCTAGGGCGCTAGAGCGGGTCTAGGGCGGACTACCCGGCGCACCGGGGTGAAACGTGAGCGGCGCGCGCTCCGGACTGGACGGGGCGATCGCGGGTAATCCACGACCATGACCCCCCTCCCGGACGGCGACACGGACTCGGCCCGCCTACGCCTGGGCGTCCTCGACATCGGTTCCAACTCGGCCCACCTGCGCATCGCTGACCTGTGCCCCGGGGAGGCGCCCGCGCCCGTGCGGTCGGTGAAGAGCGCCGTGCGGCTGGCCGAGTCGACCGACCGGCACGGCGTGATCGGCCGGCCCGCCGTCGGGCGGCTGATCGGCGCGGTACGGGAGGCGTCCGCCGCCGCGTCCGCCGCCGGGGTGGGGGAACTGCTGCCGCTCGCCACGTCGGCATTGCGCGACGCCGCGAACCGCGACGACGTCACCGCCGAGGTCCGCGCCGCGACCGGCGTGACGCTCGGGTTCCTGTCCGGCGAGGAGGAGGCGCGGCTGACGTTCCTCGCGGTGCGGCGCTGGTACGGCTGGTCGGCGGGGCCGCTGCTGCTCGCCGACATCGGCGGCGGGTCCATGGAGCTGGCCTACGGGGCCGGGGACGAGCCCGAGATCGCGCTGTCGCTGCCCCTCGGCGCGGGCCGGCTCACCCGGCACCACCTGCCCGCCCGCCCGCCGGTCCGCAAGCGGACCCGCAAGGCGCTGCGCGCGCACGTCCGGTCCGTGCTGAAGGAGGCGACGAGCGAGATCGTCGAACGGCCCGCGCCCGTCCGGGCGGTCGCGACGTCCAAGACGTTCACCCAGCTGGCGCGCCTGTGCGGCGCGCCGAAGCGCAAGGCCGGGCCGTACGCGCCGCGCCGCCTCGACCGCGCGGACCTGCACGGCTGGATCCCGACGCTGGCGAAGCTGCCCGACGAGGAGCGCGCGCGGCTGCGCGGGGTGAAGGCGTCGCGGGCGCACCAGATCCTGGCCGGCGCGATCGTCGCCGAGGCGGTCATGGACGTGCTCGGTCTGGACGGGCTCGACGTGTGCCCGTGGGCGCTGCGCGAGGGCCTCTTCCTGGACCGGCTCGACGCGCTGGCGGCCGGGCGCCCGGCGGCGCCGCCGTTCGGGACCGCCGGGATCATCGTCCCGTGAACTTGCGGGACATACATCTGTGGCCCATGTGTCTTGACATCCCGCGAACGGGCCGTCCACGCTTGTTCCGTTAATTTGCGGTACATAGATCCGCGATACGGTGCCCGGCAGGGCACTGTCGGGAGGGACGTGAGCGATGAGGGCTCCCGGCAACGCCGTCGGACCGGACCTCGACCGCGACGCCGGAGTGCGGGGCGTCCTCGCCGGCGCGCTGCGCGCCGCCGTCCCCGCGATCGTCGCGGAGACCGTCGAGGAGGTGCGGCGCGAGATCCCCGCGTACGCCGCCCCCGACTGCCGCGACGCGCTCGAACTCGCCGCAGGATGCGCGCTCGGCGCCTTCGCCGACCTGGTCGAGCGGCCCGGCCCGCCCCCGGCGGACCTCCTCGCCTTCTTCCGCCGGGCCGGCGCCGCCGAAGTGCAGGAGGGCCGCCCCGCGAGCGCCCTCCAGAACGCGGCGAACGTCGCCACCCGCGTCGCCGTCCGGCACCTGTCCCGGGTCGCCGACGCACTCGACGCCGAGGTGCCGCCCGGCCTGTACGGGCAGGTCGTCTCCGCGCTGTTCCCGTTCCTGAACCGGCTGATGGCCGCCGTCGCGCAGGGCCGCGCCGAGGCGTCCCGCGACCCCGCCGCGCTGCTGCTGCGCCGCCGCCGCGCTCTGCTCGACGTACTGCTCGCCCGCCCGGAGACCGAGCCGCGGCGGATCGCCGGCCTCGCGCAGGAGGCGCGATGGCCGCTGCCGGCCCGCGCCGCCGCCGTCGCGCTCGCCCCGGGAACGGGACCGGCCCGGCTCCGCGCCTTCCCGCCGCAGGTGCTGGACGGCCGGCACCTCCCCGAACCGTGCCTGATCGTCCCCGACCCCCGGGACCCGGCACACCGCCGGACGCTGGCCCCCCTCCTGGCTGGGCTCACGGCGGCCGTCGGCCCCGCCGTCGAACCCGCCGCGCTCGGCAAGTCGCTGGCCTGGGCGCGGCAGGCGCTCGCCCTCGCCGCGGACGGGACGCTCGGCGGGCCCGGCGGCGCGCCGCCCCGAGAGGGCCCGATCATCGCCGCCGACCACGCGCCCACCCTCGCGGTGCTGCGCCACCGCGACCTCGTCGAGCATTCCGCGCGGCGCCGGCTGAATCCGCTGCTGCGGCTCCGGCCGAATCGCCGAACGCAGTATGCGCGGACCCTCGAGGCGATGCTGGAATGCGGATTCAACGCCTCCGCCGCGGCGGCCCGGCTGCACGTCCACCCGCAGACCGTCCGGCTCCGGCTGCGCAAACTCGACGAATTGTTCGGCGCCGAGATCCACGACCCGTCCCTGCACGTCGAACTGCTGATGGCGCTGCGCCTTTGGCTCGCCACGGCCCCTCCCGACGGCCAGCCCGACTGGTTCGAGAACGGCGTGGCGAGCACCCACGCATAAACCTTCGAATGGGTGAGCGCCGCCCCTCGCGATTTCGTCGCCGGCGCAGTTATCCGGTGGCCGCGGCCCTGGAATCGTCGGACCGGTGAACGCGCCGCTCAACCGGAGGGAAACGCCATGAGCAGTACCGTGCCCGACCTCGGGGACACCGACCAGCTGAAGGCGATGCTGGAGGACGTCGCCTCGCCCGAGCAACTCCGCGCGCTGCTGGACGCGCCCGGCGTCGACGACGAGATGATCGACGGGTTCGTCGCCGCCGTCGGCGCGGAGGGCGTCCTGGACAAGGTGTTCGGCCTGATGGGCGAGCACTTCGTCGCCGAGCGCGCCGGCAACGACGGCGGCGTGGTCCGCTGGGACGTGACCGCGCCGGGCGGGACGCTGTCCTACGGCCTGTCGATCCGCGACGGCGCCGCCATCGGCGAGCGCGGCGCGCCCGCCGGCCCGAAGGTGACGCTCACGCTGTCGGCGCCGACGCTGCTGCGGCTGTGCGCGGGCCGGCTGAACGGCGTGGAGGGCTTCATGACCGGCAAGATCAAGCTGGCCGGGGACATGATGTTCGGCGCGAAGCTCCCCGGCTGGTTCGACTACTGACCGGCCGCGGGCCCGGCCCCCGCCCGGTTCCCGGGCGCGGGGCCGCGCGCGTCCGCGGGGCCGATCGGATCCGCCGGTCAGACGGGCAGGTCGGGGGCGGGGTCCGCGTCGCGCTCCCGGCCGTCCAGCTCCCGGCCGTCCAGCGGCGGGGGAGTGAGGCCCAGGCTCTCGATCTGGCGGGCGAACTCGGCCTGGATCTCGGCGTGCAGCGAGCGCGCCAGGAGGCCCTGCACCGCCTGCATGCCGATCGGCCGCAGCCGCCGGATCACCTCGCCGACCTCGCGGACGTCCCGGTCGCCGGCCCGCGCGTCCAGCCCGGCGTGCTCCACCGTCAGCCGGACGAACTGGCGGGCGATCGCGTCCACGTCGCCGCGCAGCCGGCCCGCGATCTCGAAGACCGCGTCCAGCGCGATGCCGGCCTCGACGAGGCCCGCGCCGACCTCCAGCAGCCGCGGGCTCGGCACCTCGTACTCCTCGCCCGTCCACCGGATGAACTCCAGCTCCTCGGCCCGCTGGAGCTTCGGGTAGTCGGCGGGCGTCCGGCCCTCGAGCACGTCCTCCGGGATGTCCGGGTAGAACCGCCGCACGACCTGCGCGAGCGTCATCCGGGCGGGCTCCTCGTCCGACCACGGGTCGTGGATGACCCGCTCCAGGCCGAGCAGGTCGGCCAGGTTGTGGCCGCGCTCCCACGCCGACAGCATCTCGCCGATGCTCGCCAGCGTGTAGCCGCGGTCCTTGAGCCGGGCGATGAGGTGGATGCGCGCCAGGTGGGCGTCGTCGTAGAAGCCGACCCTGCCCTTCATGCGGGGCGGCGGGAGCAGGCCGCGCTCCTGGAAGCCGCGCACGTGCCGGACCGTGGTCCCGGCCGCGCGCGCCAGGTCGTCGATTCGGAAGTCAGCCATGCCCGTCTCTTCGCCTCGGCGGTCGGTGTCCTCATCGTACTCACAAACGCTGGCGCGGTTATCCGCGGTCCATTGAGTCATGGACCGCGGATTCACGGCACATAGCGTGTGGTCGAGGCGGGTCCAGGCGCGGCCGCGGGGCGGCCCGGGGGCGTCAGGCGAGCGCGACCACGGCCTCGGCGGTGTACGTCAGGAACGTGAACGTCTCCTGCAGGTACAGCCGGACGCTCGTCGCGTCGTGCGACTCGTAGCCGACCGACAGGTCCTGGCCGACGCGCAGCTCGAAGTCGCCGCCCCGGGTCGACAGCAGGAACGCGCCGGAGATCGCGGGCGCCCAGACGATGTCGCCGCTGACCAGCCGGGCCAGGTGCTCGTGGATCGGGTAGCCGTGGTCGGACGTCTCGTTCACCGCCGTGTAGGCGTCCGCGCTGAGCGCCAGCGAGTACGGGCCGTCCACCCCGGCCAGCCGCAGCGCCGTGACGGCCTGCGCGACCGCGTTCGGGTAGTCGCGCGGCTCGTCCGGCAGCGCGATCGCCGGGTTCGCGGACGCGGCGCGCAGCCCCTCGATGCCCGCCGCGGCGTAGCCCTCGAAGATCGCGCGGTCCTCGGCGCGGGCGATCAGCCGCGCCGCGTCCTTGGCGGGCTGCCAGTCCGGGTCCTTCGCGCCGCGCTCCACGTCGTCGACGTCCTGCCGGGCGACGGTGAACGGCACCCGCAGCTCCACCAGCGGACGGGCCCGCCGCACGTGCGCCTCGACGCCGTCGGCGGGCGCCTCGACCGGGTCGAGGTGCCCGGTGGTGACGGCCGCGAGCGCGACGCCGCCCGCCTCCGGCACGTCCACCAGCCGCCGGCCGGCGAGGTTGCGGGTGACGGTGCGGCGGATCTCCGCCTCCAGGTCGTCCCATGCGGCGGCGGAGATCGGTGCCAGTTCGCGGTGCAGGTTGTTCAAGGTGCGCTCCTCTTCAGGTCGCCGATGCCCAGGGATCCGTCGTCGCTGGGAAGCGGGGGCGGGTCGTCGAGAAAGTCGGCCGTGGGGACGTGGAACAGGGTCCCGGTCACGGCGGTCGAGAAGTCGAGCAGCCGGTCGTGGACGCCGGGCGGGTCGCCGAGGAACATGTTCCGCAGCATTTCCTCGGTGACGTCCGGGGTGGCGGAGTAGCCGATGAAGTAGGTGCCGAACTCGCCGTCGCGCAGGTTCCCGAACGGCATGTTGTCGCGCAGGATCTCGCGCTCCTCGCCGTCCGGCCCGGTGATCGAGGTGAGCGCGACGTGCGCGCCGGGCGCCTTCATGCCGTCGGGGATCTCGATGTCGGACAGCTTGCGGCGGCCGACCGCGTCCTCCTGCTGCTCGACCGTGAGCGCGTTCCACGCCCGCATGTCGTGCAGGTACTTCTGGACGATCACGTAGCTGCCGCCGGCGAACCCCGGGTCCTCGTCGCCGATGACGACGGCGGCGCGGGCGTCCTCGCCGGTGGGGTTCTCGGTGCCGTCGACGAAGCCGAGCAGGTCGCGCTGCTCGAAGTAGCGGAAGCCGTGCACCTCGTCCACGACGGTGACGGCGCCCGCCAGCCGCTCCATGATCTGCGCGGCGAGCTCGAAGCACAGGTCCATCTGGTGCGCGCGGATGTGGAACAGCAGGTCGCCGGGCGTCGCGGGGGCGGTGTGCACGGGGCCGGCCAGCTCGGCGAACGGGTGCAGCTCGGCGGGGCGGGGGCCGGAGAACAGCCGGCCCCAGGCGTCCGAGCCGATGCCGGTGACGCAGGTCAGCCCGCCGCCCGGGACGCGGAAGCCGACCGCGCGGACGAGCCCGGCCAGGTCGGGCAGCAGCTCGGCGACCACGGGCTCGCCGCCCGGGTCGACGGTCACCACCAGGAAGATCGCCGAGCCGGTCAGCGGCCCGAGCACCTCCTGGGACGCGCCGGCGCGCGGGGCGCTCACCGGCGGGCCGGCGCGGGCCGGAACGGGCGTGTCATGGCCGACTCCTGACGTGATCGCGGTCTGCGGGTCCCCATTATCCGGGGCGTGCCGGGCGGGTCGTACGGCAGGTGTCTGCATTGTCCATGTTTGTCCTGTGACCTGGGGGAAGGGCGGACGGGAACAGGTCCCGCGAGGGAGGAGCAGAGCCATGAGGGCAGTGGTCTGGCACGACGTCGGCGAGATCAGCCTGGACGAGGTGCCCGACCCGGCCGTCCGCGACCCCGAGGACGCGGTCGTCCGGATCACCGCCAGCGCGATCTGCGGGACGGACCTGCACTTCGTCAGGGGCACGATGCCCGATATGGAACCGGGCACGGTCCTCGGCCACGAGGCCGTCGGCGTCGTCGAGGAGGTCGGCCGGGACGTCCGCAACTTCGTGCCCGGCGACCGCGTCGTCATCCCGTCCACGATCGGCTGCGGCCGGTGCTCGTACTGCCGCGCCGGCTACTACGCCCAGTGCGACGTCGCCAACCCGAACGGACCGTCCGCCGGCTCGTCGTTCTACGGCGGACCGCGGTCGACGGGCCCGTTCGACGGCCTGCAGGCCGAGTACGCGCGCGTCCCGTACGCGCACACCAACCTCGTCGCCATCCCGCCCGGCGTCACCGACGAGCAGGCGCTGATGGTCAGCGACATTCTGCCGACCGGCTGGTTCGGCGCGCGGCTCGCCGAGGTCGGGCCCGGCGACACCGTCGCGGTGCTCGGCGCGGGCCCGGTCGGGCAGCTCGCCGTGCTGTCGGCGCGCATCCAGGGCGCCGGCCGGGTGTTCGTCGTCGACGGGCACGCCGACCGGCTGGAGACGGCCCGGCTGCAGAACGCCGAGACGATCGACTTCAACGCCGAGGACCCGGTCGCGGCCGTCACCGACATGACCGGCGGCATCGGCGCGGACCGCGTGATCGACGCGGTCGGCGTGGACGCCGAGAGCCCGGCGAGCGGTCCCGCCGCCGACGCGATCACCAAGGAGGACCGGGCCGAGTTCGAGCGCGAGCAGGCGCAGGCCGCGCCGCGCACCGGCCAGGTCGGCGCGCAGTGGCGCCCCGGCGACGCGCCCGGCGAGGCGCTGCGCTGGGCGGTGGACATGGTCGCCAAGGCCGGCACCATCGGGATCGTCGGGGTCTACCCGCCGCACTTCACCAGCTTCCCGCTGGGCCTGGCGATGAACCGGAACCTGACCGTCAAGGCGGGCAACTGCAACCACCGCCGGTACGTGCCGGGGCTGCTCAGCCGCATCGCCAAGGGCGGCGCCGACCCGACCACCATCCTCACCCAGCAGGCGCGCCTGCCCGGGGTCATCGAGGCCTACGAGGCGTTCGACCGGCGCGAGCCCGGCTGGACGAAGGTGGCGCTGGAGGTCGCCGGATGACGGCCGGCCGCGACAGGGGGGAGCACACCATGAGGATCGCCGACACGAGACGGGTCGAGCAGCTGCTGGGGGACCTGGCGTTCCCCGCCAGCAAGGAGCGGATCGTCGAGCACGCGCACGCCGAGCGCCCGCTGAGCGAGGAGGAGCGGGCGCTGTCGTCGCTGCCGCTCGGCACCTACGGCAGCGCGGCGGAGGTGCTGCGCTCGCTGCCGGTCGACCCCGACCCGGGCCGCACCCCGGCGGAGCAGGCCTACCAGCGGCGGCACCACAACAAGCCGGGCCTCGCCGAGCACATGCGCGACACCGAGCGCCCGCCCGTCCAGGACGAGCTCGGCGACGAAGGCCCCCACTGGCACCCCTAACGCCCCACCACCCCGCGCGTCGGCGCGCGCGCCCGCGCTGACCACCTGGCGCGGGCGCGCGTTTGAAGGGTTTTTCTCCGGTCATTACCAGCCGTTGGTAGTGGACGAGGAGGGGAGCCCGGATGACGGCTGTGCAGGGCACGCCGGACACCAGTGCCGCGGACGCGCTGGCGCGCCACCGCAAGGGGACCAGGATCGGCGATGTTCTCGCCACCACCGACCACAAGATGGTCGGCTACCTGTACCTCGGGACGTCGTTCGCGATGTTCCTGATCGCCGGGCTGATGGCGATGTTCATGCGGGCCGAGCTGATGGAGCCCGGCATGCAGGTGATGAATAACCTGCAGTACAACCAGCTGTTCACCATCCACGGCACGATCATGCTGCTGCTGTTCGCGACGCCGCTGTTCGCGGGGTTCGCGAACGTGATCGTGCCGCTGCAGATCGGCGCGCCGGACGTGGCGTTCCCGCGGCTGAACACGCTCAGCTACTACCTGTTCCTGTTCGGCGCGCTCATGGTGCTGGCGGGGTTCCTGATGCCGGGCGGCGCGGCGGCGTTCGGCTGGTTCTCGTATTCGCCGCTGTCGTCGTCCACGTACTCGCCGGGGCTGGGCGCCGACATGTGGGTGATGGGGCTGATCGTGTCCGGGTTCGGGACGATCTTCACGTCGGTGAACCTCATGACGACGATCATCGCGATGCGGGCGCCCGGGATGGTGATGTTCCGGATGCCGATCTTCACCTGGAACACGCTGCTGACCAGCGTGATGGTGCTGATCGCGTTCCCGGTGCTGGCGGCGGCGCTGTTCGCGCTGGAGGCGGACCGCAAGCTCGGCGCGCACATCTACGACGGCGCGAACGGCGGGGCGCTGCTGTGGCAGCACCTGTTCTGGTTCTTCGGCCATCCGGAGGTGTACATCGTGGCGCTGCCGTTCTTCGGCATCGTCACCGAGATCATCCCGGTGTTCTCGCGGAAACCGATCTTCGGTTATCTCGGCATGGTCTGCGCGACCATCGCGATCACCGGGCTGTCGATGACCGTCTGGGCCCATCACATGTTCGCGACCGGCCAGGTCCTGCTGCCGTTCTTCTCGATGACGTCCTTCATGATCGCGGTGCCGACCGGCATCAAGTTCTTCAACTGGGTCGGCACCCTGTGGAAGGGGCAGCTCACATTCGAGACGCCGATGCTGTGGGCGATCGGTTTCCTCGTGACGTTCCTGTTCGGCGGCCTCACCGGGGTGATCCTCGCGTCACCGCCGATGGACTTCCACCTCACCGACTCCTATTTCGTCGTCGCCCATTTCCATTACGTGCTGTTCGGCACGGTGGTGTTCGCGATGTTCGGCGGGTTCTACTTCTGGTGGCCGAAGATGACCGGCAAGAAGCTGGACGAGACCTGGGGGAAGATCCATTTCTGGTCGCTGTTCGTGGGCTTCCACACGACGTTCCTCGTCCAGCACTGGCTCGGCGCCGAGGGCATGCCGCGCCGCATCGCCGACTATCCGAAGCAGTTCGCGCCCTTGAACTTCGTCTCGTCGATCGGCGCGTTCATCCTCGGCGCGTCCACGTTCGCGTTCCTGTGGAACATCTACCGGACGCACCGCCGCGCCCGGCCCGTCGAGACCGACGACCCGTGGGGCCACGGCGCCTCCCTGGAGTGGGCGACCTCGTGCCCGCCGCCCCGGCACAACTTCGCGACGATGCCGCGGATCCGTTCCTTCCGTCCGGCGTTCGACCTGCACTTCCCACCGAAGGAGCCGCCGCAGGAGTCCGAGCCCGCGCTCCCGCAGCCTCCCGCCGGCGCCTGAGCAGCCGACCTTTCCGGCGTTGGATCCTCCGGGGCTATGAGCCTTCCTTCTTCTCCTTCTCCACGGCGCCGTCGCGCTTGAGGTCACCCTGCCCGCCGCCGTGCGACTCGGTCTGGTAGTTCAGGTAGAACCGGTTGGTGCGGGTCCGGACCTGCGTGCGGACGCGGCCGGGCGTCGGCAGCGGGATGATGTGGTGCGGGTAGGCCGCGACCAGCTCGCGGGGCTGCCGGGTCCGCAGGATCGCCGCCTCCTCGGGCGCCGACTGCTCGTGCCGCTCGGTGTACCCGCCCTCCGGGGTCAGCGAGATCAGCCCGCTCTCCACGCCCTCCTCGCGTTTCTGCAGGTCGCGGCGTTGCAGGCTGAGGCAGACGCGGCGCGCGACGATGAACGCGAGCACCGGGAGGACGAAGAACCCGACGCGGAAGAACCAGGTCGTCCAGAACAGCGGGATCTTGAAGGTGTTGGACAGGACGTCGTTGCCGCCCGCCGCCCACAGGTTGCCGTACCAGGCGATGACGGCGGCGCCGATCGCCGTCCGGGTCGCGGCGTTCCGCGGCCGGTCGAGCAGGTGGTGGATGCGTTCGTCCCCGGTCGCCCATCGTTCGAAGAACGGGTAGAGGCCGATGAGGGTGAAGAACACCATCGGCAGGACGACGGCGGGCAGCAGCACGTTCCAGCTGATGGTGTGCCCGGCGACGGTCGTGGAGAGCCGCCCCATGATGCGCAGCGAGCCTTCGAGGAACGCGATGTACCAGTCGGGCTGCGACCCGAACGACACCTCGTCCGGGTCGTAGGGCCCGTACAGCCAGACGGGGTTGATCTGCACGAACGCGGCCAGCCCGGCCAGGAACCCGAAGGTGTAGAGGAAGAAGGCGCCGCTCTGCGCCATGAAGCTCGGGAACGTCGGCTCGCCCTGCACCGCCTGCTCGCGCCGTCCCTTGCCGGGCCACTGGGTGTGCGTCTGGTGCCAGAGGATCATCAGGTGCGCGGTGACGAGCGCGAGCAGGATCCCGGGGATCAGCAGGATGTGCACGGTGAACAGCCGCGGGATGAAGGTCTCGCTCGCGGGGAACTGCCCGCCGAACATCCAGAACATGAGGTAGGTGCCGACGACGGGGATGGAGAGCACGATGCCCTCGGCGATCCGCAGCCCGGTGCCCGACAGCAGGTCGTCGGGGAGCGAGTAGCCGGCGAACCCCTCCAGTACCGACAGCGCGAACAGGGTGACGCCGATCAGCCAGTTGATCTCGCGCGGCTTGCGGAACGCGCCGGTGAAGAAGATCCGCAGCAGGTGGACGCAGATCGCCGCGAGGAACAGGTTCGCGGCCCAGTGGTGGATCTGCCGCATCAGCAGCCCGCCGCGCACGTCGAACGACAGGTCCAGCGTGGACGCGTACGCGTCGCTCATCCTCATGCCGCGCAGCTGGGCGTAGGAGCCGTCGTAGACGACCTCCGCGCCGCTCGGCCGGAAGAACAGGGTGAGGTAGACGCCGGTGAGGATGAGGATGATGAAGGAGTAGAGCGCGATCTCGCCGAGCAGGAACGACCAGTGCTTCGGGAACGCCTTGCCCAGGTTGGTGCGCAGGAAGGTGGTCGAGCCGAGCCGGTCGTTCACGCCGTAGACCAGCTTCCAGCCCGCCGGCATCCGCTGCTGCTGCCCGCCGCCCCGCCCGCCGCCCCGACCCCGTCCCGCCATCGCGTTCCTCCTGATCATGCGGTCTTTCCGCTGGGCGGGTACCCGAGGGGGCGGTACACAAACGACGGGCCAGGCGGTCAGCCGTCCCGGTACAGCTCGGTGAGCAGTTCGACGGCGTGCCGGGCGGCGGGGTGCGGGTCGTCGTGCCACCACGCGAGCCGGACGGCGATGGGCGCGGCGTCGCGCAGCGGCCGGTAGACGACGCCGGGCCGCCGGTACTGGTCGACGGTGCTGCGGGCGGTGACGCCGACGCAGCCGCCGGCGGCGACGGCGGCGAGCCAGTCGTCGATGTCGGCGGTCTCGCGGGTGGCGGGCCGCACGCCGGGCGGCCACAGGTCCACGGTGGTGGTGCCGGTGCGGCGGTCGACGAGCAGGGTGCGGCCGGCGATGTCGGCCAGCCGGACGGAGCGTCGCCGCGCCCACGGGTCGTCCGCCGCCATCGCGCAGTAGCGGGGTTCGAGGCCGACGACCACGGAGTCGAAGCGGCGCGGGTCGGGCGCGACGCGCACCACGGCGATGTCGCAGGCGCCTTCGGCGAGGCCGCCGGTCGCGGTGTTGGTGCGGACGAGGCGCAGGTCGATGTGGGGCCAGCGGCGGGGCCAGCGCCGCTGGAACGCGACGGTGTGCCGGCCCATCGCGGACCACGCGTACCCGATCCGCAGCCGGGCGTGCCCGCTCGTCGCCTCCGCCACCAGCTCGTCGGCCTCGGCCAGCAGCCGCCGCGCCCGCGCGAGGACGCGGACACCGGTGGCGGTCGGGGTGACGCTGCGGCTGGTGCGGCGCAGCAGCCGGACGTCGAGGGCCCGTTCGAGGGAGGCGAGGGTCCGCGACACGGCCGCCTGCGAGACGCCGAGGTCGATCGCGGCGTCGGTGAACGTGCCCGCGTCGGCGATGGCGACGAGGACTCGCAGCTGCCGGAGCTCCACATCCATGACTCCAGCGTATAGATGGCGTCCTCCATGCATTTTGCGCAACCGATGGCCCGCCGCATGCTCGGGGCATGAAGACCGGCAGCTCTGTGGGGACGAGGGCGGAACCGCGGCGGGACGTCCGGGCCCAGGGCGGGCGCGGCCGCGTCGCGGGGGTGGCGATGATGCTCGCCAGCGCCGCGTCCAACCAGACCGGCGCCGCCGTCGGCGCGCTGGCGTTCCCGGTCATCGGGCCCGCCGGGGTGGTGGCGGTGCGCCAGTGGGTCGCGGCGGCCGTCCTGCTCGCGGTCGGGCGGCCCCGGCTCCGCTCCTTCACGGCCGCGCAGTGGCGGCCGGTGCTGGCGCTCGCGGCGGTCTTCGCCACGATGAACCTCGCGCTCTACACCGCGGTCGGGCGCGTGGGCCTCGGCCTGGCCGTCACCCTGGAGTTCCTCGGGCCGCTCGCCGTCGCGCTGGCGAGCTCGCGCCGCCGCACCGACCTGGCGTGCGCCGCCGCCGTGGCCGCCGCGGTCGTGGCGCTGATCCGGCCGCGCCCCACCTCCGACTTCCCCGGCATCGGCCTCGGGCTGCTCGCCGCCTGCTGCTGGGCCGGATACATCCTGCTCAACCGGTCCATCGGCCGGACGCTGCCGGGCGCCGAGGGGTCGGCCGCCGCGGCGGCGCTGTCCGGGCTGGCGTTCGTGCCGATCGGGGCGTTCGTCCTCGTCCACCATCCGCCGACGGTGCGGGCGCTGGCCTGCGCGGGCGCGGCGGGCGTGCTGTCGTCGGCCGTCCCGTTCCTCGCCGACCTGCTGGCGCTGCGCCGCGTCCCGGCGCGGTTCTTCGGCGTGTTCATGAGCGTGAACCCGGTGCTGGCGGCGGTGGCCGGGCTGGTCGTCCTCGGACAGGCACTGCACTGGACGCAGTGGCTCGCGATCCTGGTCATCGTCACCGCGAACTGCGTCAGCGTGGTGACCGCGCGGACCCCGTGACGGCGGTCAGGCGCTCGCCGCGTACAGCACCTCGCGCAGGCCGGGCATCGTCTCCCGGTCGGTGCGCCAGACGAGGCGGAGGCTGAGGTCCGGCGCGTCGAGCGCGAGGCGGGCGAGGGCGCCGGACTCCAGCCGGTCCCGGACGGCGAACTCCGGGACCAGCGCGATGCCGAGCCCCCGTTCCGCCCACGACGCCATGACCGTCACGCTGCCCGCCCGCACCCGCTCCACGCCGGACCCGATGATCCGCTCTCCGGCCAGCCAGAACGAGCAGGCCGGCACGTTCACCAGCAGCCGCTCGCCCGCGAGGTCGGCGGCGGCGACCCGCGGCGCGGCGGCGAGCGGGTGGCCGGGCGCGGCGACCAGCGCGAGCGGGACCGGCTCCACGTCGACGAAGCCGAGCGGCGCGGGCGGCGGGGCGAAGCCGAGGTCGCCGAGGCCGGTGCCGGCGTCCAGCAGCAGCGCGGCCTCCAGGTCGCCGGCGGCGACCGCGGCGAGCAGCTGGTCGCGGGCCGCGTCCGAGCGGACCTCCACGCGAAGGCCGGGCCGCCGCTCGGCGACCCGCGCCAGCACCGCGGGCACGTGCGTCGCCGCGATCGTCTCCAGCGCGCCGAGCCGCACCACCGGCGGCCCGCCGGCGACCTCGCGGCGGGCCTGCTCGGCCTGCGTCAGCAGCCGTCCGGCCCAGCCGCGCATCCGCTCGCCCGCCCCGGTCAGCCGCATCCCCTTCGGCCCGCGGTCGAACAGGTCGACGCCGAGGGACCGCTCCAGCGTCCGGATCTGCTCCGACACCGACGACGGCGCGAGGCCGAGCGCGTTCGCGGCGTCGGTGACGGTGCCGTGCTCGATGACGGCCTCGAAGGTCCGCAGCTGGCGCAGTTCCATGCCCACGGCAACCCCGGCGGAGCGTTCGGATATTCCGAACGCGGCGTGCGGGCGGGCCGGTGGAGCCCCGGGCCCGCGGTTCCGAGACTGGGCGCCATGAGTACGGTCCTCTCCCCGGACGCGGCGGCGGCCGCCGGCGCGCGGCGCCGCCCCGCCCTGTTCGGCATATCCCTCGGCTACTTCATGGTGCTGCTCGACACCACCGTCCTGTCGGTGGCCGAGCCCGACCTCGCCCGCTCCCTGCACGGCACGGTCGCGGGCCTGCAATGGGCCGTCACCGGCTACACCGTCGTGTTCGGCGCGCTGCTGCTGTCGGCCGGCGCGGTCGCCGACCGCTACGGCGCGCACCGCGCGTTCCGCGCCGGCATCGCCGTGTTCGGCGTCGCGTCGCTGCTCAGCTCGCTGGCGCCCGACCTGTGGACGCTCGTCGCGCTGCGCGCGGTGCTCGGCGTCGCCGCCGCGGCGTGCGTGCCCGCCTCCATGGCGATGATCAGCCGGCTCTACCCGGTCCCCGCCGAGCGCGCGAAGGCCGTGGCGGCGTGGGCGGCCACCAGCGGCGCGGCGCTCGCCGCCGGGCCGATCGCGGGCGGCGCCCTGGTCGGGCTGGCCGGCTGGCGGGCGATCTTCCTGATCAACGTGCCGCTCGCCGTCGTCGTCCTCGCCCTGGTCGCCGGGCCCCGCGTGCACTGCCCGCGCGGCGACCGCACCATCGACTGGCCCGCGCAGCTCGTCGCGTGCGTCACGGTTGGGCTGTTCACCGACGCGCTCATCGCGCTCGGCTCCGGCTCCGCCGTCCACGCGGCCTGCTCGGCGGCCGGGACGCTCGCCGCCGCCATCGCCTTCGCCGTGCTGGAGCGGCGGAGCACGGCGCCCGTGCTGGTCCCGGCGGTCCTGCGCGCGCCCGGAATGCCGGGGTCGCTGGTCGCGGGCGCGGCGGTCAACTTCGCGATGACGGGCGTGCTGTTCGTGCTCCCGCTGGTCTTCCAGGAGGCGCTCGGGATGTCGGCGCTGCGGACCGGCCTCGCGTTCCTGCCGATGACGCTGCCGTTCGCGTTCAACCCGCTGCTCACCGGCCGGATCGTGGCGAGGACCGGGCCGCGCCCGCCCGTCCTCGCCGGTCTCGGCCTGCTCACCGCGGGCGGCGTGCTGCTCGGCGCCGTCATCGCGGCGGGCGCGTCCTACCCGGCGCTGCTCGCGGGCCTGCTGTGCACGGGGTTCGGCGTCTCGTTCGCGCTCCCGGCGCTCGCGACCCTCGTCGTCACGGCGGCGCCCGAGGGCACCGCCGGCGCCGCAGGTGGACTGCTCAACGCGGTCCGCCAGCTCGGCGCGACCCTCGGCGTCGCGATCATGGGCGCGTTCGCGGCGGTCGGGGACCAGAGCGGCCAGGCGGCCGGGGCCCTGTTCGTCGCCGCCGCCGTCTGCGCGGCGGCGCTCGCGGCGGCCTCCGTCCGGCGCCGCGCGAGCTGACGGTCAGGCGCTGTCAGGACGGGCCGCGTCCGGACGCGCGGCATCCGGACGCGCGCTGCCGGGAGGGGCGGCATCGGGCGAGACGGCGCGGGGCGGGGCGGTGCCGGGAGGGGCGGTGCCGGGAGGGGCGGTGCCGGTGCCCGGCGGGACCGGGCCCGCGCGGGCCGCCTCGAGCCGGCGCCGCAGGACGGCGATCTCCGCGCGGAGCCGGTCCGCCGCCCGCGGATCCGGTTCGAGGCCGCCGAACCCGTCCTCCAGCAGGTCCAGCTCGGCGGTCCGCAGGCGGGACAGCAGGCGCCGCGGCTCCCCGCCCGGCACGTCCCACCGCTCCTTGCGCCGCCACTTGCGGAACGCCAGCACCCGGTCCTCGCCCGGGACGAGCACGCCCCGCGCGGTCTCCTCGCGCGCCGCCCTCCGGAACCGGGCCAGGTAGTGCCGCCGCGCCAGCCGGTACGCCACGACCGCCGCCAGCAGGATCGGCAGCCCCTTCACCGGCAGCAGCGCCGCGCCCGGCAGCAGCGGGGAGTCCCACCACGCGTGCAGCGCCATCGCGAGCACGACCGAGGCGCAGGCGAGCGCGGCGGTGCCCCGGGACGCCCGCCCGAGCAGGCAGCCGAGACCGGCGCCGCCGACCGCGGTCATCGCCCAGTGGCTCCACCAGGCACCGCCGATCACCCGGCCGCCGAAGGTGAAGAACGCCGCGTTCGCGTCCTGCGTCCCGCCGGTCAGCACGATCGTGTTCAGCACGTACAGGAAGTTCTCGGCGATCTGGAACCCGAAGCCGGCGAGCGCGCCGTAGCCCCAGCCGTCCAGCGGCCCGCGCACCGCGCGCGGCGCCATCAGCGCCAGCACCGCCACCCCCGCGAGCTTCAGCAGCTCCTCGTCGACGGGCGCGGCGATCGACGCGCCCCAGTCGGCGTTGAACTCCGGTCCGGCGGTCTTGGCGATGATCGCCTGGAACGCGGCGTTCGCGGGCAGCGCGGTGCCGAACGCGGCCAGCCCGCCCCACGCCACCGCGATCAGCGCGTACCCGAGCGGCCTCGGGCGCACCGGATGCAGCCGCCGCAGCGCCCACACCCCCGCCGCGAGCACGGGCGTGAGCAGGACGAGCCCGGTCAGCGCGCCCGCCGGGAACTCGCCGATCTGCGCCTCCATGGCGCCCAACGCGATCCAGAGGCCGAGCAGGCACATCACGGCCCACAGCCAGAACGCGGGACGGCGCGTCATGGCGCGATCTCGACGCTGAGGACCATCGCCCGCACCTGGTCCGCGAGGGTCCGGTAGGCGTCCGGCGGGCCGGACGCGGTGATCGTCGCACCGAGGTCGTCCCTGGTGAACACGGTCGCCGAGCCGACCTTGCCGTGCCCGGCGAGCCCGCCGGTCAGCCCGGCCGTCCCGTGCCGGGTCGTGACGGCCGACGGGCCGCCGAGCAGCCGCGCGCCGCCCATCGACACGATCCGGCCGAAGCCGTCCCACAGCTTCCGGTTGTCGAGCGAGCCCAGCGGGATGACGACGTTCAGGTTGACCATGACCTCGTCGCGGGACACCTCGGCGTTGTTGGTCAGCGAGGACCGCGCCTCGTTCAGCACCCATCCGGCGGCCGGGACCGTGAACGTCACCGGGCGGACGCCCCCCGCGCGCTCCGTGCCGACGGCGATGACCGTGCCCGCCGCGAGCGCCGTCTCGCCGCTGCCGAGCGCCTTGTCGACCAGCGGCAGCAGGAGGCCGAGGATCAGCAGCACCAGGACGACGAGCCCCGTGCCCCACCATCTCACCCGTGCCACGTGGCCCCCCTGACGCCGTGCGCTGCGGAAATGCCCCCTCGAACAGGGACTAAACAAGATCAGGCGGGCAGTCGGGGCGGGGCAGTCCGGGTCAGGACGGGGCGGACGTCCAGCGGGCGGGCGTGGCGATCGCCCCCGGCAGCCGGGTCGCGGCGTCGCCCCGCGCCGAGTCGGCCTGCGCCTGGGTGAGGAACAGCGCGCCGGTCAGGTCGGCGCCGGACAGGTCCGCGTCCCGCAGGTCCGCGCCGATCAGGTCGGCCGCCCGCAGGTCCGCCTTCCGCAGGTCCGCCGCGATCAGGTAGGCCCCGCGCAGGTTCGCCCCCCGCAGGTCCGCGCCGCGCAGCCGCGCCCCGATGAGGTCGGCGCCCCGGTGGTTCCGCTTGCGGCCCGGGACCTTCCCCCGCACCTCCTCGCTGGCGCGCAGCAGCAGGACGTTCACCTTCTCCCGCACCGCCGCCACGTCCACGGCGGCGACCTCGTCCGGGCCGCCGCGGGTCAGCGCGTCCGTCTCGTCCAGCGCCTCGCGGATCTCCGGGTGGACGGGCGCGGCGGCGGGCATCTCCAGCGCCTCCGCCAGGTACCAGAGGAGTTCGTGCAGCTGCCGCATCACGGGGAACACCCGGAACATCGGACCCGACACCTCGGGGCCCTGCCGCCAGTCCCGGCCGGCGAAGGTCTCCTGCGACACCTTCTGGCCGGCGCCGAAGCAGTCGAAGACCGTGCAGCCCTGGAACCCGCGTTCCCGCAGCTCGGTGTGGATGCCGCAGCGGAAGTCGGCGAGCAGGTTGCGGCACGGCCGCCCCGCCTCCTTGTCCACCGCGAAATCGGCCGACTTCGCGAACGGCAGCGCGACGCAGCACAGCCCGAAGCAGGCCGCGCAGTCGGCCTTCAGAGCGCTCTTCTCCGCCACGCCCGAACCCCCCGTCCCGGTCAACGCTCCATTGTCGCGCCCCCGGGACGGTGCCATGACCGGTCGCAGGCCTCTTACATGGCGGGTCAGGCGGCGTCGTGGAAGACCAGGCCGAGCGTCCGCCGGCGCCCCGACCGGACGACGCTGACGCCGTGCCGGACGGGCGACGCCGACCAGCCGCGCTGCGTCCGCACCGGCCGGTCCCGCGTCGTGAACACCAGCCCGCGGCCCCGGGGGAGGAGCATCGCGGTGCCCCGCGACTGGGCGCGGGCCCGCTGCTCGACCATCAGGAACTCGCCGCCGGTGTAGTCGGCGCCCGGCTCGTCGAGGCCGATCACGACCTGCAACGGGAACACCAGGTCGCCGTACAGGTCGCGGTGCAGCGCGTTCCAGTCGTCCTTGCCGTACCGCAGCAGGATCGGCGTCGGCTTCCGCTGGCCCGCGTGATGGCACATGCCGAGCCATTCGGGCAGCGTGTCCGGCCACGGCGCGGGACGGCCCAGCCGGGCGGCCCAGCCGCGGGCGATCGGCAGCAGCCGCGGATACAGCGCCTCCCGCAGCGCGGCGACGGGTTCGGGGAACGGCTCGGCGAAGTACCGGTACTGGCCCGCGCCGAAGCGGTACCGCTCCATGTCGACCGTCGAGCGGAACCGTCCCGCGTCGTCGTACAGATCGGCGATCTCGGCACACTCCTCCCCGGTCAGCAGCGGCGGGGTGATCGCGCAGCCGTAGGCGTCCACCTCCGCGCCGATCGCCGCCCAGTCGCCCTCCGCGACCCTCTCCGCGTAGCCGCCGGCGTTGCCGCCCATGGTGCGGGCCCCCTCTCGTCCGTTGCGTGCCTTTCCCGGTCAACACCGGTGCGGCCGGGGAGGTTGCACCGCCTGCGGTAGTGTTTCCGGAGTCCGCGACGGACCGACCGAGGAGCGCCCGCAGGTCTCCCCGAAAGGCGCCATGTCCGCTCACGCTTCACCCTCCCTTCCCCCCGGCTCCGTCGTCTCCGCGCTCCGCGCCGCGGGCTGCGTCTTCGCCGAGGACGAGGCGGAACTGATCCTCTCCACGGCCCGCACGCCCGGGGAGGCGGCCGCGATGGTCGAGCGGCGGGCCGCCGGGCTCCCGCTCGAACACGTCCTCGGCTGGGCCGCCTTCCGCGGGCTGCGGATCGCGGTCGGTCCCGGCGTCTTCGTCCCGCGCCGCCGCACCGAGTTCCTCGTCGAGCGCGCGGCCGGGCTCCTGCCGCCCCGTCCCGTCGTCGTCGACCTGTGCTGCGGGTCCGGTGCGCTGGGCGTCGCGCTCGTCGCGGGCCTGGACGCGTTCGAACTGCACGCCGCCGACATCGAGCCGGCCGCGGTGCGGTGCGCCCGCCGCAACGTCGTCCCCGCGGGCGGGAGCGTCCACGAGGGGGACCTGTTCGACGCCCTGCCCGCCGGCCTGCGAGGACGGGTCGACGTGCTGCTGGCCAACGTCCCCTACGTGCCGACGGGCGAGGTCGGCCTGCTGCCCGCCGAGGCCCGCGCGCACGAGCCGCTCGTCGCGCTGGACGGCGGCGCCGACGGCCTCGACGTGCTGCGGCGCGTGACCGCCGATGCGCCGCGATGGCTCGCGCCGGGCGGGCACCTGCTGTTCGAGACCGTCGAGCGGCAGGTCCCGGACGCCCTGGACGCCGTCGCGCGCAGCGGCCTCACCGCGTCCGTCGCGCGGTCGGACGAGCACGCCGCCACGGTGGTCATCGGCGCGCGTCCCGTGTAGAACGCCACGTGAGGGTATGGGTTCCACCAGGACGACCTGAAGGAGTGGATCCCCATGCGCCGCATCACTGCAGCGCTCAGCGCCATCATCGGCACGATCGTGGACATCGTGACCCTGCCGTTCCGGGTGCTGGCCCGGCTGCTGACCCCCTCGCGCGGGGGCCGTCCGGCCCGCACCCGCCGCGGCCGGGCCGCCTGACGTCCATTCCCGGACCGCCCCGGGCCCCCTTTCGGGGGTCCGGGGTGATTCATGGGAAAAAGGTGTTGCGCATTCATTCGGTGTCCCGCACCATATGAGTAACGAACCGCACGGACAAGCCGGAAGGGAGCCGCGGAGATGATCGGGACGACCATCGTCAAGCAGGTGCTGCAGCCGCGGGGCATCCCCTTCGCCGCTCGACCGCAGCGAGGTATCGCCGTTCCCCGAGGCGCCACCGGATAGGGCCGCAAGGTTCCGCCGGAGGCCGCCAGGGTGACGACCCGGCGGCCTTTTTCATGCTCATCGACTCCATTCGCCGATCGTTCTTTTCGTGCTGCGCGCATTCGCGACCATTGACAACTGAATCGCACGATCCATGGGTCAGTAGCTCAATTGGGAGAGCGTCCGCCCCGCAAGCGGGAGGTTGCCGGTTCGAGTCCGGTCCGATCCACGGCCGCGCCGGGCGTCCCGCCCGCGCGGACCACGGGAAGAAGGGGATGCGGTGCCCCGCCCGCCTTGGGAGCGGGAGAGACGCGGTTCGAGTCCGTGCTTCCCGACGGCCTTCAAGCTCATGGGGATGAGCGCCTGGTTGAAAACCGGGAGGACGAGGTTCGACTCCTCGGATGGCCACGCAGGCCTCTGTAGCTCAGTGGAACAGAGCACCGCGCTACGAACGCGGGAGCCCAGGTTCGAGTCCTGGCAGGGGTACCGCGGAGCCCGCCGGCTCCGCTCCGTCGCACAAGCCGAAATGGTGAGGCACCTGGCTTCCACCCAGGAGTACCGGGTTCGATTCCCGGGTGCGGCTCGCAAGGCGGGACACGCCGCTCTCGTTCAATGGGAGGACTCCGGGCTCTTACCCCGGATATGGAGGTTCGACTCCTCCGGGCGGCACGGCGCGGGACATGTTCCCGCGATGCTGGATGGTCTAACGGAAGGACGCGTGGCTCTGAACCACGAAGGTGCAGGTTCGAATCCTGCTCCAGCAGCCGGGCCTTTTCGACGACGCGAAAAGGCCGATCCCCGGTGGCCCAGCCTGGTGAGGGCACCCGTATGATAAGCGGGCGATCGCTGGTTCGAATCCAGCCCGGGGGACGTCCGGAAACGGCGCGGGGGCGTTTCCGGCGGCGATGACCGGTAGCTCAGTCGGCAGAGCGGCTGTCTTACAAACAGCGGGTCGCAGGTTCGAATCCTGTCCGGTCAACGCGAGGCGCCCGTCAGGGCCGGGCGCCGGCGCGGGTCCGCCGCGTCGTCCAGGCGCGGGCCTGCTCGCTGAGCGTGATGCCGAGCCCGGGACGCGCCGGGACGTGCATCCGCCCGCCGCTGATCTCGAGCCGCTGGTCGAACAGCGGGTCCAGCCAGTCGAAGTGCTCGACCCACGGCTCGGACGGGTACGCGGCGGCGAGATGGAGGTGGATCTCCATCGCGAAGTGCGGCGCGAGCCGCAGCCGGTGGTGGTCGGCGAGCACGGCGAGCCTCAGGAACTCGGTGATGCCGCCGATGCGCGGCGCGTCCGGCTGGAGGACGTCGGCGGCGCGCGCGTCGATCAGCGCGCAGTGCTCGGCGACGCTGGTCAGCATCTCGCCGGTCGCGATCGGGGTGTCGAGCGCGCGGGCGAGGTCCGCGTGGCCCTCGGCGTCGTGGGCGTCCAGCGGCTCCTCGATCCAGGTGAGGCCGAACTCCTCCAGCGCGCGGCCCATCCGCAGCGCCGCGGGCCGGTCCCACTGCTGGTTCGCGTCCACCATCAGCGGGACGGCGTCGCCGAGGCGCTCGCGGACGGCGGTGACGCGGCGCAGGTCCTCGGCGTGGTCGGGATGCCCGACCTTGATCTTGACGCCGCCGATCCCGGACGCCAGCGCCGCCTCCGCGTTGTCGACGACCTCTTCCAGCGGCGCGTGCAGGAACCCGCCGGAGGTGTCGTAGCAGCGGACGGAGTCGCGGTGCGCGCCGAGCAGCTTGGCCAGCGGCAGCCCCGCCCGCCTGGCCTTGAGGTCCCAGAGCGCGATGTCGATCGCGGCGATCGCCTGGACGGCGAGCCCGCCGCGTCCCACGGAGGCGCCCGCCCAGGCCAGCTTCGTCCAGATCCGGCCGATGTCGCTGGGGTCCTCGCCGATCAGCGCGGGCGCGATCTCGGCGGCGTGCGCGAACTGGCCCGGACCGCCGGCCCGCTTGGAGTAGCCGAACCCGATGCCCTCGTGGCCGTCCTCGGTGCCGATCTCGGCGAACAGGAACGCGACCTCGGTCATCGGGCGCTGCCGCCCGGTCAGCACCTTCGCGTCGCTGACCGGGACGGCGAGTGGCAGCGTGACCGACGACAGCTCGACCCAGGCGATCCGGTCCAGCGTGGCAGCCCCGCCGCCCCGCACGTCAGAGCACCTTCTCCACGAGCGCCGCCAGCTCGGCGAACTCGGCGCCGGTCAGGTCGGTCAGCGGCGGGCGGACGGGCCCGGCGGGACGTCCGGCCGCGCGCATCCCGGCCTTGACGATGCTGACCGCGTACCCCTTGCCGCGGTTGCGGATCTCGCAGTACGGCAGCACGAAGCCGTCGAGGCGGCGCCGCACCTCGTCCCGGTCGCGGGCGCGGACGGCCTTGTAGAAGCCGAGCGCGAACTCCGGCGCGAAGTTGAAGATGGCCGACGAGTAGGTCGTGACGCCCATCTCCAGGTAGGGGAGCGCGAACGTCTCCGCGGTCGGCAGCCCGCCGATGTAGACGAGCCGGTCGCCCAGCCGCGACCGGATCCGCGTCATCAGCTCCAGGTCGCCGACGCCGTCCTTGAACCCGACGAGGGTGGGGCACGCCTCGGCCAGCCGCGCGACGGTCCCGTCCTGGTAGACGGCGTTGGACCGGCTGTAGACCGTCACGCCGAGCCCGGTGGCCTCGCACACCGCGCGGACGTGCGCGATGAGCCCTTCCTGCGGCGCCTCCGTGAGGTACGGCGGGAACAGCAGGATCCCGTCGGCGCCCGCCCGCTCGGCGTCCCGGGCCATCTCGACGGCGGTGGCGGTGCCGTATCCGGCGGGCGCGATCAGCGGGACGCCGTCCGGGACCTCGGCCGCGGCGGCGCGGACGACCCGTCCGACCTCGGCGGGGGTGAGGGAGAAGAACTCGCCGGTGCCGCCCGCCGCGAACAGGCCCGCGACGCCCTCATGGCCGAGGCGCGCGACGTTGGCGCGGTAGGCGTCCTCGTCGAAGGACAGGTCGTCGCGGAAGTGGGTGACGGGGAACGACAGCAGCCCGGAGCCGAGCAGCCGGGCGGTCTCGTCGGGCGCGTGCTGGCTCATGACCCGAGGCTAGGATGGCCGATTGATCCAGGTCCAACACGAATTTCGGATCCACTGATACCCGTAGGGAATCGTTTGTTCACCCTGACTCAGCTCGCGAGCTTCGTCGCCGTCGCCGAGGAGCTGCACTTCGGCCGGGCCGCCGAGCGGCTGCGGATGACGCAGCCGCCGTTGAGCCGGCAGATCCAGCTGCTGGAGGGCGAGCTGAAGGTGCGGCTGTTCGACCGGACGAACCGCTCGGTCCGGCTCACCCCGGCCGGCCGCGCGTTCCTGGACGAGGCGCGGCGCCTGCTGCACCAGGCCGAGCACGCCGCGCTGTCGGCGCGGCGCGTGTCGGCGGGGGAGGCGGGGCGGATCGCGGTCGGGTTCACCGCCGCGAGCGCGTACGCCGCGCTCGGCCGGCTGCTGGACACCGCGCGGTCCGCGCTGCCGGACGTCGAGATCGTCCTGCGCGAGATGGTGACCCGCGACCAGATGCGGGCGCTCACCGAGGGCGGCCTCGATCTCGGCCTGGTCCGCCCGCCCGTCGCCGCGCCGGAGCTGGAGGAACGGGCCGCCGACCGCGAGGCGCTGCTCGCCGCCGTGCCCAACGGGCATCCGCTCGCCGCCGGGAGCGGGCCCGTGCCGCTGGACGCCTTCGACGGGCTGCCGCTCATCATGTACTCGCCGGTCGAGGCGCGGTACTTCCACGAGCTGCTGGTCGGCCTGTTCCGCCGGGCGGGCGCCGTCCCGGTGTACGTGCAGTACCTCAGCCAGGTGCACAGCATCCTCGCGCTGGTGGACGGCGGGTGGGGGCTCGCGCTCGTCCCCGAGGCGGCGGCGCGGCTGCGGTACGCGGGCCTGACGTTCCGTCCGCTGGAGCTGCCCGATCCGGCACCGGTCGAGCTGAGCCTGGCCTGGCGGCGCGGGAACGACAACCCGGCCCTGGCCAGGCTGCTGGAGCACCTCTGAGGCGGACTGTGGCGATGGCCACCCTCGCGGGCCGCGCCGCCGCCTTGACCGGTCGCGCCCGGCTCGCTTACTTTGGCGTCCAAATATTGGTCGTCAAAGTAACGGCCGTCCGCGCCGGCCACCCGGAGGAACGATGAGCGACTTTCCCGCGTACGCGCCGTCGGAGGAGCAGGAGCTGCTGCGGGCGACGGTGCGTGAGCTGGCGGATGCCAAGATCGCTCCGTTCGCGGCGGAGGTGGACGAGGACGCCCGGTTCCCGCAGGAGGCCCTGGAGGCGCTGGTCGCCAACGACCTGCACGCGGTGCACGTCCCCGAGGTGTACGGGGGTGCGGGTGCGGACGCTTTGGCGACGGTGATCGTGATCGAGGAGGTCGCGCGGGCGTGCGCGTCGTCCTCGCTGATCCCGGCGGTGAACAAGCTCGGCACGGTACCCGTCCTGCTGTCGGGCTCGGAAGAACTGAAG
>NZ_WBMR01000130.1 GCF_008923365.1 Actinomadura montaniterrae | reverse complement strand
ACTTTTTTTGGGGTGGGTGAACTGGGCTGCAGCCCTTGCGTTGGGGGAGTTTTGGGTGGTCTTTGCTGGTCGGGTGGGGTCTTGGGGCGTGCTTGACGAAATATGGGGGCGCTTGAACCTGTTGTGGATGTGTGACCGACGGGAAAGCCCGTCCGGAGCGCCCGATCAGATCATGAAGGGCGCATCGAGTCCCTGATCATCAGGACGGCCGATCTCAGGCTTGTCCTCCGCCGAGTCCGCACAGTGCCGATCAACGGCCGGCCGCTCACAGGCCTGCGGAGCCGGGGACCCACCGAATCACCGGGGTGAATCCGCACCCCCGCATGCAGCGGGGGCCGCG
This sequence comes from Actinomadura montaniterrae, assembly GCF_008923365.1. Lineage (GTDB taxonomy): Bacteria > Actinomycetota > Actinomycetes > Streptosporangiales > Streptosporangiaceae > Spirillospora > Spirillospora montaniterrae. Next base: position 26,680 of record NZ_WBMR01000130.1, on the reverse strand, counting down.
GTAGGGCCACTTCCACGCCCGAACCCGACAGCTAACCCGGTAGGCGGACTGGAAGAACTCAGGAGAACCCTTCTCATGACCGCTCGTACCTTCGATATGACCAAGCGCATCGGTACCCGCGTCGCCGCCGGCGCCGTGCTGACTGCGGCCGGCGCGTTCGGGTTCGCCTCCCTGGTCCCCTCCGCCCACGCCGACACCAAGCCCGCCACCACCACCCACGTCGCCGCCGTCACCAAGGCCGACACCGCGTCCAAGGTCGACGCCAACGGCGCCGATGCCAAGGGTGCTAAGGCGGGTGCGACCGCGCAGGACGTGATCAAGCTGGCGCGGACCCAGATCGGGACGCACGAGGACGCCTCGGGCAACAGCAAGTTCAACAACTGGTACATCGACTCGCCGCTGGGTGAGCAGAACGCGCAGCGGATCGGTGCCAAGAGCGCCTCGGTGTACAAGGGCCAGTCCTGGTGCGACATGTTCGTGTCCTGGCTGGGTCAGAACACCGGTGCCAAGGGCATGGGCGCCGACGCCTACACCGTCAGCCACGCGCAGTGGTTCAAGAAGACCGGCCGGTTCGGTCAGACGCCCAAGCCGGGCGCGGTGGTGTTCTTCGCCTGGAACGGCGGCGGGATCAAGGGCATCGACCACGTCGGGATCGTGGTGAAGGACAACCACGACGGCACCATCAACACCATCGAGGGCAACACCGGCAACGCCGTCAAGCAGAAGGTCCGCGACACCTCCACCGTCGCCGGCTACGGCTACCCCGAATACCGGTAACCCTCCAGGGCCGCACAACAGCCCCATCCCCCCGCCTCCCCCCCGGCACTCGCCTAGCGGTGCTCCCCCTTTCCCCCTGCTTTTTGCATCCCCCGCGCGATCACTGCCACGTGCCGTGCGCTGGACCTCTCATGCCCTGATCGGGCGTGACCCGGGGCGCGGGACCACCGAGCGAAGGATGAACATGCAGCAGCGAGCCATCGACACCGCCCTGACCGCCCTGACCGGTACCGCGCTTGCGGGTGTGCTGGTCGCGGGTGTGGCGGTCGAGAGCGCCCACGGCGCCCCGGCCGACAAGCCGATGGCGCACACGGCCACCTCCCAGCAGGTGACCGGGCACGACACCAAGACCACCCACCACACCACCGGCCACACCACCGGCAAGACCGCGGGGACTGCTTCGAAGACCCGTGCGGTGCTGTCGGGGAGCACGACCGCGTCCTACTTCTGGGACGACGGGTCGGGCGTCAACGGTGACACCGGCGCCCCGGCCAGCGGCAAGCCGATGCAAAAGGGCCTGTTCGCCAGCCCGAGCTGGCCGATGAACACCAAGGTCAAGGTCAGCTACCAGGGCCGCAGCGTCACCGGGTTCGTCGGCGACCGCGGACCCGGCGAGCCCTCGCACCGCGGCGTCATGCTCGACCTGGACACCTACACCTTCCGCACCCTGGTCGACGGCCACAAGCCCGCCTCCAAGTACGACACCGGCACCTCGGTCGGCCACCTCAAGGGCGTCAAGTACCAGGTCCTGTCCTGGGGCCACGGCGCCGGCACCAAGGGCACCCCCAAGCCCCTCGGCTAACCCGCCCGCCCAGGCGAACCCCTCCTAGACGCCCCCCAGTCCCCCCGAACACGGACCCCGCTCCCGTCCCCGGACGAGAGCGGGGTCCGTCGCGTCCGGCGACAATTGCCGCTGATCGGGGAAGAGCGTAACTTCTTGGCGGGATCCGGATGCCGAGCGAAGGCGGGGCGATGGCGGCGGGCGGTTCGGCAGGGGAGCGGGGGCGGCGGGCCCGCGAGCAGGCACTCGAGCTGGCCCGGCGGTCCCGCGAGGCGTACCGGCTGGCCGGACGCTGGGAGGCCGCCGCCGAGGCCGAGCGGGCGGTCGCCGCGACGCTCGTCGGGCTGACCGCGGTCGGCTGGCGGCTGCTCGTCGACCGCCGCTGGCCCGGGACCCGCGCCGCGAACATCGACATGATCCTCGTCGGGCCCGCCGGGGTGTTCGTCATCGACGTCAAGCGCTGGCACGACCGCCCGGTCGTCGACGGGGGCCGACTGGCGGCCGGCGGGGTGCCCCGCGACGAGGAGATCCGCAAGCTGCTGGCGATGACGCGGACGGCCGAGGAGGAGGTCGCGGCGCTGGGGCTGTCGCCGGTCGCGCTCGTCCCGGTCATGGCGTTCGCCGGGCACCGCATCGACACGCGCGTGGGCCGGGTCCGGCTGCTCGGCCATCCCGATCTCGTCCACGCGCTGATCGCCGAGCCGAGGCGGCTGACGCCCGCGCTGGTGGGGGTCGTCAGCGCGCACCTGGCGGAGGCGTTCCCCGCCTACGAGCCCGCCGAGCTCAAGGAGGGCGGCACCGGCGGCCCCGGCCCGGCGGCGGACGACGGCGCCGCCCTGTTCGAGACCGAAGAGGTCGAGAAGGCCGCTCTGGAATCGCTCCTGCACGCGCCGATCGAGCGGTGGATGACGTTCCTGCACCCGGACCAGGTGGCCATCGCCCGCCGGGACTGGAACGGGCCCGCGCGCATCAGCGGCCCGGCGGGGACGGGCAAGACCGTCGTCGGGCTGCACCGCGCGGCCCATCTCGCCGGGCGCGGCCGGGACCGCGTCCTTTACGTCACCTTCGTCAACAACCTGCCGCGGGTGCAGCGGCGGTTGTTCGAGCGGATGGCCGGGGTGTTCGCCGACCGCGTCGAGTTCTCCAGCCTGCACGGCTGGGCGACGGGGTTCCTCGCCGACCGCGGCGTCGAGCTGCCGCTGAACGCGGCCCGCGCGGACGACGCGTTCTCGCGCGCCTGGATGACCATCGGCCGCGACAGCGCGCTCGCTGAGATCGACCCGATGCCCGGCTACTGGCGCGAGGAGATCGACCACGTCATCAAGGGACGCGGGCTGACCTCCCTGGAGGAGTACCGGACCGTGGCCCGGCACGGCCGCCGGACCGCGCTGCAGCCCGTCCACCGGGAGGCGGCCTGGCTCCTCTACGAGGAGTACGAGTTGCTGCGTGAGGAGCGCGGCGTCGGCGATTTCAACGACGTCCTGCTGGCGGCCCTCGCGGAGCTGAAGGAGCGGCCCGCCGATCCGCCGTACTCGGCCGTCATCGTGGACGAGGTGCAGGACCTCACCCTCGTCGGCGTGAAGCTGCTGCACGCCCTCGCGGGCGACGGCCCGAACGGGCTGCTGCTGATCGGCGACGGGCAGCAGGCGGTGTACCCGGGCGGGTTCCGGCTCGCCGACGCCGGCATCGCGATCAAGGGCCGGGGTGCCGTGCTGCGCACCAACTACCGGAACGCGTCGGCGATCCTCGAGGCGGCGATGGACCTGGTGTCCGGCGACCCGTTCGACGATCTGGACGGCCCGAGCCCGAACGGCCGCCGCGCCGTGGACCTCACGTACCACGAGGGGCGGGTCGTCCGGGTGGACGCCGCGGACGAGGAGGAGCACGACCGCAGGCTCGTCGAGGCGATCCGGGCGCTGGCGGACGAGGAGCCGGACGGTTCGAGCCCATGGGCCGGCGCAGTGGTGCTGTGCCCGTCGCGCAGGGAGATCGGCCGCTACGACCGGCTCCTCACGCGCGCGGGCATCCCGGTGCTCCGGCTCGAGGGCTACGACGGGCGGCCGGTGGACGCGGTCAAGCTCGGTACGTACCGGCGGGCCAAGGGGCTGGAGTTCAAGTACGTGTTCCTGCCCCACCACGACGCCGCTCTGGCCGATGCCGCCGACGCGGACGCCGCCGCCCGGGAACGCGCGGAGCTGGCCCGCCGGCAGCTGTTCGTCGCCATGACCCGCGCACGCGACCTCCTCTGGCTCGGCTCGACCCGCGCCAACACCCCCCGCTGACGAGCAGCTGCGCGCCGTCTCCAATCTCACGCGTCACCGGATCATGGCCGTGCTCCGCTTCGAGCCGGCGACGATCACGCAGATCGCCCAGCGGGTGGGCCTGGCGAAGGGGAGCTCCAGCTACCACGTGCGGCTGCTGGAGCGGGCCGGCCTGGTGAGGGTGGTGCGAACGCGGAAGGTGAGGGGGGTCACCGAGCGGTACTACGCGATGGCCGCGCGGTCGATCGAGCTGCCGGACCCCGGCCCGGGGCAGCCGGACGTGCTCATGCGCCACGCGGTGGCGGATCTGGAGGCCTCGCCCGCCGATGGCGAGAGGCACGTGCGGATGGCGCATCTGCGGCTCACCGACGAGCAGTTCACCGAGCTCGGGGAGCGGCTGCAGGCCCTGGCGGACGAGTACCGGGCGCCGTCTGATCTCGGCCGCGACCCCGCCCTCCTCGAACGTGCCAACTCCCGCCTGCGCGGCGCTCAGACCGCCGCGTCAGGCCTGGCCGGACCGCCCGCGGGCAGTGCGCTGCTCGCTCGCCGCCGCCCCGAACCCGTACGGGGCCGGGCTCGCGCTCGCCGTCTGCGGGGCGGGGATGGGCGCCACGATGGTGCTCGGCCCCTCCCTCAGGCAGGCGATCGTCCCGAATCACCTGATCGGACGGGTCGCCTCCACCCCCCGCGACGTGCCGGGAGGGTGGGCATGAGAAAGGGCGTGCACCGATCTACGGTGTACGCCCTGTTCGTTGCGGGTGCGCCGTCAGGGACTTGAACCCCGAACCCGCGGATTAAGAGGTCGGGATCTTTGGTCCAAGATCGTCCATACGTGTCCACCGCCCCAAGTGAGCGCCGTGCATGGACGCCCCTGGGCGTTGCTGGACGCCCTCGGACTGCAACCCGAACCGCAACGCCTTCGGCGGCGCCGAGGGCCGCTCCCCGAACCAACGCGGATGCGGTAACAAAGACGGTGAGCGGGAGGGAGCCGGAGAGCTGTGGCGAACGTAGGGTTCCGAGAGATCGCTGACGGCCTGCAAGAGCGGATCAGGTCTGGTGACCTGGCGCCAGGTGCGCCAGTGCCGTCCGAGTCAGCCCTAGCGAGCGAGTACGGGGTGAGTAGGACCACCGCGCGCCGCGCTTTGGTGGCCCTTGAGGAGAAGGGACTGATTCAGGGGGGCGCCGGCCGGGTGCGTGCGGTTCGGTCGTCCAGCTCGGCACCTCGCTCGCTGGCACGCTACGAACAAATTGCGGCGGTAATACGCGCTGAGATTGATGATGGCACCCTGCGGCCAGGTCAGCAGGTCGGCACAGAGAGCTTCTTGGCGGCGCGGTTCGATGTCTCGCCGGGAACAGTCCGGCGCGCCCTTCAGGAACTTGCCAATGATGGCGCCGTCACCGGAGTGTCGGGCCGTGGATGGTTCGTCATGTCCGAGGACGGTCCGCCAACACGGACCAGCGAAACAGCCTCAGCCATTCGCGAGGGTATTCGATCGGGGGAGTGGGCAATAGGGGCGCGACTGCCCGGTGAACTCGCCCTCGCCGAGCGATTCGGCGTTGCCAGAATTACGGTAAGACGTGCCTTTGATCTCCTGGAGTCCGAGGGGCTCATTGGACGGGTTCCTGGAATCGGTCGAACTGTTCTCCGGGGTTCTGCCTAGGGTGTACCAAGCCGAGCAGTTCCTACGGGCTCCCAGTCCCATTCCCGTTCCGGCCCCCACTGGATTACCAGGCTTAGGGCGCTAATTGTGACGTCGCACGGAGGAACCTCTTTACCGAGCGTCTCGATAATTGGGGCGGCGGGTTGCTGAGACGTGCTGTAGGAGATCGTCATATGCGGAGTCCACTGAGGGAGGGACCCGTTCATCTGCCCTTCCTTGCCGGTGGCTACCCGCGTGCCCTCCTTTGCGGCTCTGAGGACGGGGGCTAGTGCGTCTGCGGGCTCGGCGCCGAGCATTATGGCTTCCGGGTGATACAGAACGCGCCCGAGTTGCACCTTGATTGGTTGGACCTTGGAAAGCAGTTGCTGTGCCGTTGCCAGCATGGCTTTCATCTGGTCCGACGATAGTTCGTCGGTACTGCCCGCGATGAGTGTCGTCATGTGTAGCCATTCGGGCGGAGTCATGTGGAACCCGCCGAAGTCTGCGAGTACTCGCTGTGCCTTTCTTGCTGTTGCCTGCACCTGCGGTTGATCCTTGAACAGCATATGCCAGTACACCGTGCCATGCCCGTGCGCCGGTTCGGGTCGGTTCTGCCAGCGGTCTCGCATCATCGTGGGCAAGGGACTCATTCGCTGCTCTCCTTCTCGTTGCCGTCTTCTGACAGGGCCGCTGCGTTGAACTCTCGAAGATGTTCCCGCAGCTCCAGTGCTCTTTTGTCGTTACGGTACTTCGCCTGATTCAGCCGACGCCCAAGCCTATCGGCGTACGCGGTAACTGTCGCTACTCGACGTTCCGGAGCGAGTGTCAGCGTAGGTGTCACTTCTTCGATCACCCCGTCTAGATCTCCTTGCATTAGGTGGGCTATACCGGCGCCGATCCTGATCTGTGCCCAGTTGGCCGGTACGTATGGTTCCCCGGCTGCCCATCCGGCATCTGCCATCTGTGCCGCCCTCAGAGCGCCTTCGGCGTCGCCGGTCTCGGTGGCGACCGCGAGGGAGAATAGCGCTTGGCGGCCGGTGGCAAATGACCACGCTGACTTGCCTGAATCTGGCGCGACAACCTCTGCAGCGCTCTCCGCGCGTTTTAGCGCCTCGCGTGCCCGCCCGAAGTCTCCTAATAGGGCGGCGGCATTCGCCTCTTGGCTGGCTAGTTGGGTCCGGATTGGGGTCTCGGGGCTGCACTCGTATCCCTGTCGGGCGGCCTCGGCTGATTCAATAAGGCGGTCTTGCCATCTCAGTGTTTTGGCTAGGGCGCTCAAAGCAAGAGCTTGATTCGTCCCTGCTTCCTGAGCATAAACTCTCGCCGCTGCACCATACTGGTTAGCAGTCTCATCATGCTTTAGGTCGCCGAAAAGTAGACAGGCGTGAGCAAGTAGTTCTGACTCTACTCGGTACAAAGTCCGTCGTTGGCTCAACCGTTGAGTGCGTCGCAACAGGTCCTGCGATTCCCGGTGCAGTCGTAGAACTTGCGCAAGGACCTTCTTTGGTGGTACTTGCGTGTGCGAGTCGGCAAGAGCCATGGTTGCGTTTTCGAGTTGGCTGATTGCCTCGTTACTCGTTCCACCGGAAGTAATTTCGGTGATTAGGCTTGCGACGTCATCTGACTGTTGCCGGTGCTCGTTGAGTGCAGTCGTGTGATTACTTGAGGTGCTAACAATCTGGGCGAATCTAGCCTTTACTTGGTCTGGCGCCTGGTTTAGGACGGTATCGAGAATCTGTTGCATCTCGGGTGTCTGCTCAAGGTCCGGGCTTGCGTTCCACTTGGCGACTGTCCGGACGGCGATGCCGAGTTTTTCGGCGAATTTCTCATTCGTTAGCCGAAAAGCTCTCTGTAAGGCGCTTGCGTGCTTGCCTTGCCAGATGCCGACCACATCCATGGCTGCTACTCCATGCGTGTGCCGTGGGGCTGTGCTGCCTGTCGCCGTCATCGTACGGCTACCCGTCTGGGCGGCCCCGGTGATCGGAGTGCATTGCCGGTGCACTGCGGGTGCATGGTGGATCCGGCCGCCGACGGGTCTCATTGATGTTGCAGGCCAGGCACCCCGTCAAGGTCGGCAGGGCGAGAGGTAAGGCAAGCGGAACCTTCCGGATACATGCCGCATCGCTTGACTCTCGCAAGGTATACAGGTTCTATAAGAGATAGAACCTGATGACTAATCAGGAGGCTGATCGTGGTTCCGCAGACGAAGAAGATCTGGCCGACGATCGCGACGATCGCCGCGCTGGTCTACGCGATCAAGAACCCGGTGGAAGCGGGGCACGCCATCAACCACCTGATGGACAGCGCCTTCGCGTTCATGGGCGCGATCGGCTGACCCGCGATGCCCGCCCCGTACCCCTCGCCCGAGCCGCCCGCGGCGCACAGTCACCACGCACGCCGCCGAGGGCCGCACCCCCGACCGATCACGGTCTCTGACCTGGAGGTGTCCATGTCCGTTCGCCCGGTCGTCCTGCCGCTGGCGGACCTGCTGAACGAGCTGGCCACGCACGGCCACTGCCGCTTCGACCCCGACCTGCACATGGGTCCGGACGCGTTCGAGGACGAGCCGGCCGCCGACCGGCGCGCCCGTCAGGACGTGGCACGCGAGGTGTGCGAGTCCTGCCCGGTCTGGGACCTGTGCCTGGACTACGCGATGCGCATCCCGCCCGCCCACGGCGTGTGGGCCGGGCTCCTGCCCTACGAGCTGGCCGCGCTTCGCCGCGAGGCCCGCGCCCTGTCTGCTTCTGAACTGTCCGCCCCTGACCTGGAAGAGGTCGCCTGACATGACCGCTGCTGAGATGACCGCCCGGACCTACACCCACCCCGACGTGCTCGGCGCCGGTGTCCGCGACGGCTGGGCCGACCCGGAGACCGACCCGACCCGGATCGACTGGACGGCGCGCCAAGCCGCCGCGGCGATCCCGTTCGCCGTGATCAACGGCCGCCCGGTGAACCCGTGCGAGAAGACCGCGGTGCGCTACGGCCGCAACGAACTGGGCCACTGGGGCGAGGCGCTGGCCGCCGACGCGCTGGTGTCGGTGACCGACTACTGGGACGGGCGCCGCTGGATCGTGATGGTGGAGCGCACGGACGGGCACGGCTGGGCGCTCCCTGGCGGGCACGTCGAGCCCGGCGAGACACCGGTGCAGGCCGCCGCCCGCGAGCTGGCCGAAGAGACCGGCCTGACCGTCCCTGCGGCGTGGACGGCGACCCCGGCCCGCTACGTCCCGGACCCGCGCGCCAGCGATGAGGCGTGGATGGTGACCGTGCTGTGCCACGCGTCCCTGGGCGTGCTGGCCCGCCCCGCCTTCCCCCGCGTGGTCGGCGGCGACGACGCCGCCCGCGCCGCCTGGGTGCCGGCCGACTCCTACGCCGAACTGACCGAGGCGCTGGCGACCTACTTCGACGGCGAGGTGTTCGCCGCCCACGTCGCGATGCTCACCCAGGCCCTGGACGGCTGACGTTGCGTCCGGCCGCTTCCCACCACCCCGCAGGGGAGCGGCTCACGGAACGGCAGAGATCCGCCGGACCCGCACACCACACGGTGTGTGCCCCGGAGCGCCCACAGCGACCAAGCCCGAGCGCCCCGGGGACTTCCCTCCCTCACAGGAAGGCATCTCCACGATGGCCGACAACCCGACCAGCGGCAAGTCCTCGACCTGGCCCAACGGCGAGCCCAAGTCCGTCCGGGACGCCTACGACGCCAAGTCCGGCCAGAAGAAGTGACCGCGGTGAGCACCTGGAACGAGTGCCCGACCTGCGGCACCGGCTACGACACCCCGGCCGAAGCGGCGCTGTGCTGCAAGAGCTGACGGCGCGTCCGGGCGGCTCCGCCGCCGTGCGGGGCCGCCTCACCCGCCGCCAGCTCTTCGATCCGCCTCTTGGAGGAAACCCGAATGGACCCGATCACTTTGGAGCCGAACCCGGCCGGGGGTCACTGCGGTGACTACACCCTCGCCGTGGCCGGCGCGATCACCGAAGCGGTGCGCGTGCTGAACTACGCGACCCTGCCGCACAACGCCGCGGCGGGCGCGCCCTACCCGTCCACCCTCTACGACATCGCGGGCCGCCTGCGCACCGCGGCGGCCGGGACCGACCAGCTGTTCCGCCAGATGGAGGACCGGCTGACCGTCATCGCCGCGACGCGCGAGATCACCGTCTCGCACGGCCCGTTCCCCACCGACCCGGCCGCCGCGGTGGCCAGGGCGGTGGAGGCCCTGCAGTGGTGCAACCGCGCCGCCTCGATGTTCGCGGCCGCACTGGCCGACGCGCACAACGCGCTGTCCCCCCTCGGCATCCGCATCCCCGCCGACACCGACCCCAACGACGCCACCGGCGACGACTCCGACTCCGGGGAGGGGTGGGCATGAGCGCGCGCGAGTGGATCCGGTTCGCCGCGTGGTGGCTGCTGATCGGCAACTTCCTGGCCGTCGCCCTGACCGAACTGGGGGTCATCCGATGACCGCCCTGCTGTTGGTCCTGGCCGTGCTCGCCGCCGTGGCCGGGCTGGGGTGGCTGTGCCTGTCCCCGATCCGCCTGGGCGCCGCCGGCGCGGTGCTGGTGGCCGCCCACCCCCTCCCGACGATCGCGGTCACCGCCGTGGTGACCGCCGTGCTGACGGTGGCCGCCGGACGGATGGCCTATCGGTCGCTGCGCGAGGGCGGCTGGTGCCTGGTCACCGTCCAGCGCGCCGCGTTCGCGGTCAGTCGCACGGGAGGTGTGACGCCATGACCCGCGGTCGCAGCTCCGCCCGGTTCTTCGACCCGGCCGGCGCCCGGTTCGGCATCCCGACGTGGCCGTGGCGGATGGCGCCGCCGCACCTGCGCACCCGCCGCCAGCTCGCCGCCGCGGGTCTGCGGCCGGGCGGTCAGGACGTCGCCGGTCAGGTGCTGTGGAACTCGCGCCGCGGGGGTGGCGGGGTCCGCGCCGCCTACCTGTACGACGTCCGCCTGGCGCTGCCCAAGCGCACCCCGACCGAGCGTCAGCGCGCCGCCCTCGCCAAAGCCCTGGCCGCCCGGCGTATCTGCCCCGACTGCGGACGCGACGCCGGATACGTCCTGCCGCGCCACCTGGGCACCTGCGTGGACTGCGCCGACGCCCCCACCACTGACAAGCCCATCGACATCCCCGCCGGCCCCGCCGCCGTCATGGAGGTGACCGCAGCATGACCACCCCCGCCCAGACTCCCAGCACCGCCCCGACCCTCGGCACCGGCGCGGCTTTCACCGTCGAGTTGCTGGCCGAACTGCTCAACTTCAGCACCGACGTCTACGACTGCGACGCCTGCGTGGCCGCCAACGCCCTGCCCGCCATGCGCAAGCACGGATGCTGCCCCTACCACCTGGGGATCGAACGCGGCGTCACCTACGCCGCCGCGAAGGTCACCGCCGCCCTCCGAGCCCTGGAGGACGAGGAATGACCACCATCACCACCGACCTCGGCGCACCGGCCACCAACCCGCACGCCGCCGAGGGCCGTCCCACCCAACCGATCACGGACCCCAACGGCATCCAGCACCCCGACACCCCGCGGCCGGACACCTCGGCCGCGCCGGTGGCCGACGTTCACACGTTGCGGCACGGCTACAACCTGGCCGACCTGGACCGGCTCGCCAAGTTCGCCACCCGCCGGGTGTTCGGCGTGACGATCGACCCGCGGGACCGCTTCGAGCTGGCGTGGTCGGCGATCGCCGAGCACCTGTACACCGCCGCCGACCGGCCCGACCCGTCCGACCTGATCACCACCGGGCAGAAGGCGATCGCCCGGCACCACCGCACCGAACTGCACCACCACGGCGTCCAGCAGCGCACCTACGCTCCGGCGCCCCGGCACACCGTCTACTGGGACACGGTGATCCGGCCGACCCCCAGCCCCGAGCACACCGCGGTGGACCGGATGGCGCTGTGGCAGATCTGGCCGCGGCTGGCGCCCGGTGAGCGCGCCGCGGTGCAGGCCCTGGCCGTGTACGGCACCCATCAGGCTGCCGCGGACGCGCTGGGCATCAGCTACCAGGGGTTCGCCGCGCGGCTGTCATGCGCCCGCCGCCGTTTCCTGGCCCTGTGGCACGAGGGCGAGACCCCGTCGCGGCTGTGGCGCACCGAACTGCGCGCCAGCAAAGGCACCGCCCGAACCCCGGCAGATGTCACCCGGACCCGGCTGGCCACGTTCGCCGAGCTGGCCGACGCCGGGCTGACCCACCGGCAGATCGCCGCGCGCATGGGGCTCAGCCTCCGGACCGTCGCTCGGCTCGCCGCCCAGCACCGCGCCGAGAGGGGGCTTTGACGATGTCCGCCCAGCCCATCTCCAGCCCGCTCGCCCCCACCCAGACCCGCGTCCGGCCGCGCACCGGGCCGGGCAAGCGCTGCCCGTCCTGCACGGCGCCGCTGGACGGCGGCCCGGTCCGGTTCCGCTGCGAGCCGTGCGGCCGGTCGGTGATGGCCGCCGACCTCGACACCGAATACCACCCCGCGCCCGGCGCGGCGCCGAACCCGGCCCGCGCCGCCGACGACCACGAAGGGAGGGACCGGCGATGACCCCCACCTACGACCCGCCGCGGCCCATCTTCGGCCACAGTCCCGACCGGACCCCCGACACCGCGCCCAGCGCGCCGCCTGGCAGCGCGCCGGGTCTCGACCTCGCGCAGCCGTCGCAGGACGTGGCGGCGGCCGACCACGACCACTACGGGCGGCCCGTGCAGGTGTTCAACCTGCGGTACCTGCCGGGGTTCCTGGCCCGGCGCCGCGCCGAGGGCGAGACCCCGGCCGAGGGCGCCGACCGTCCCGGCAGGTGGCTGCTGGTGGTGGCCAGCGTGCTGCTGTTGCTGCTGGCCGCCGCGCAGGGCTATGTGTCCTACCGGGCCCAGTACGCGTTCGTGCACGCCGAGAAGGGCGAGAAGACCGCCTCCACGCTGGAGGCCCTCGGCCTGGACGCCGCCGCGGTCATCTTCGCGCTGCTGGCCCTCGCACAGGCCCGGCTCGGCCGCACCGCGGTCACCGAACGCGCGCTGAACCTGGCGTGCGTGATCGGGTCGCTGTGCATGAACGCGCTGTCGGCCGACCCCGGCTCGGCCAAGTCGGTGGCCGCATGGGTGATGCCCGCCGCGCTGTACGCCGCCGCGTCCGACCGGCTCATTGCCGTGGTCCGCCAGCGCGCGCTGGCCGACCGCGACGGCGCCGAGGAAGGCTCCCCGCTGGCCGCCGCCCGAGGGCTGGCGCTGTGGGTACTGCGGTTCGCCATGGCGCCCTGGAGCACCCTCGGCGGGTTCCGTGACTGGGTGCTGGACGAGGCCCCGGTGGCGCCCGGCCGCCGCGCCCTCCCCACCCCCGACAAGGCCCACGGCAAGGCCCGCAAGAAGCTGCCCGCGCTGCCCTGGCGCCGCGACACCGACCGCGACACCGAAGCCGACACGGGCGCCGACAGCGGACACGACAGCAACGACGCCGACGGCGACAGTCACCCCGACACGACACCCGACACCGACCGCGACACCGACGCCGACAACAACGGCGACAGCAACGGCGGCAACGGCCCCGACGGCAAGCGGCGGGTGTCGCGTCCACGGCGCCGCTCCGGCGGCAAGACCACCGGCAAGACCGCACTGGACAAGGCCCGCGCGCTGCTGGCCGCCGACCCGACCATGAGCGGCGCCGAACTGGGTCGCCGCCTGAAGGTCTCCGACCGCACCGGGCAGCGCCTGTACGCCCAGATCACCGCCGACTCCGCGAAGGGAGATGACGCGCGATGAGCGACCCGAACACCAACCCCGCCGCCGCCGAGGACGCCGAGGTGATCCCGCTTCGCCCGGCCCCGTTCGGCTCGCCCGGTGACGACATCACCGCCAACTCGACCGGCAGCGACCCGACCGCGGCGGACGCGCCCGTCCTCACCGACGGCGGCGAGGGGGCCGACGTTGACACCTCCTTCGAGGTGCAGTTCGACCCCGAGCCGGACGCCGAGCCCGAGCCGGTGGACGACGGGATCGGGTACCTGCTGGACGACCCCGAGGGCGACGCCTACCCGGTCATCCCGGAGAACCTGCGCAGCCTCGGCGGGATCGGCGAGGCGATCGGCCGGCACGCCCGCCGCCTGGGCCACCGCGCCGCGTTCCACGGCGTCCGCGCGCCCCGCTACGCCCTGCTGGCGGTGTTGTGGGGCACGGTCGGGCTGTGCCGCCTGATCAACCGCCAGCTCAAATGGTGGTGGGTCTCCGAACAGGACTACCTGCGGTCGCTGGCCATCGCCCAGGGCGACCGGCGCGACTGGCTGACCTTGCACCGCGAGGTCAAGGAGACCCGGCGTAGCCGCGGGATCATCCTCGCCGGGCAGGTGTTCGCGGTGCTGGCCGGGCTGCTGCTGCTGGTCAAACTGGCGCCATGGTGGGGCTGGGTCGCGGTCGCCGCCGTGGTCGTCCCGTGGCTGGCGCACTTCGGCCGTCCGGAGGATCACCCGATCATCGTTCCGGCGATGACGGTGCCGCGGTTCCGGCTGCTGAACCACGACGTGGTGCTGCGCGGCTACTACTCCGCCGGGCTCGGCCACCCCGACAAGCCCGGCCAGCAGGTCACCTTCGAGACCACCATGTCCCGCACGAAGGAAGGTCAGGGATCGCAGGTCAAGGTCGTGCTGCCGCACGGCACCGGCTTCGACGCCGTGGTCAAGGCCAAAGACGACCTGGCCTCCGGCCTGGACGTCGCCCCCTCGCAGGTGTACCTCACCCACGACCCGACCAGCCACCGCCGGCACACCCTGACCGTGATGGACCGCGACCCGCTCGCGGTCCCGGCCGGCAAGACGCCGCTGCTGGACTGCAAGCCCCGCAACATCTGGCGCCCGGCGCCGTTCGGGCTGGACGAGCACGGCCGCAAGGTCACCCTGGCGCTGCTGTGGAACTCGATCCTGATCGGCGCGCAGCCCCGCAAGGGCAAGACCTTCGCCGCCCGCCTGCTGGCCCTGTACGCCGTCCTGGACCCCTCGGTGCGGCTGAGCGTGGTGGACGGCAAGAACTCCCCGGACTGGAACAAGTTCGCCATGGTCGCCTACCACTTCATCCGCGGCACCACCCCGAGCCGCGCCGGCGACCCGGTCCGCCAGCTCATCGACGCGCTGTCGGAGATCAAGCGGCACATCATCGACACCAACGACTTCCTGTCCACCCTGTCCCCGGAGGAGTGCCCCGAGGGCAAGCTGACCGAGGAACTGTGCCGCAAGTACCCCAAGAAGCTGTTCATCTGGATGCTGGTCATGGAGGAGTTCCAGAACTACTTCGAGCTGCAGAGCCAGGACGACAACAAGGAGATCGCCGCCCTGCTGTCGTTCATCATCGCGGTCGGGCCCTCCTCCGGCGTGATCCTGCTGTCGTCCTCGCAGAAGCCGTCCGGGATCGGAGCCGGTGACGTGCAGCGGCTGTTCAACCGGTACCGCGACCTGCACGCCGTCCGGTTCGCGCTGCGGTGCGGCAACCGCAACGTCTCCGACGCCATCCTCGGCGGCGACGCCTACTCCGAAGGCTTCGACGCCTCCACCCTGCCGGTCGGCAAGCCCTACCTCGGCGTCGGCTACCTGTACGGCGCCGCCGACGAAACCCCCACCGTCCGCACCCACTTGGCCGACCACGGCGACGCCGAGAAGATCCTGACCGCTGGCCGCGCACTGCGCGAACGCGCCGGGACCCTCGCCGGGTACGCCGCCGGGCAGGACACCGGCACCCCCGACCGCGACGTCCTGGCCGACGTCCTGACGGTGTTCGGCGGCGACCCGGCGCTGCACTGGACCGAGCTGGCCGAGCGGCTCGCCGACCAGATCGGCGACCGGTGGGCCGACACCACCGCCGACGCCATCTCCGCCCAGTGCCGCGATCTCGGCGTGCCGAGCGTGGACGTCAAGCGCAACGGCGTCAACCGCAAGGGCTGCCGCAAGAACGCCGTGCAGGCCGCCGCCGACACCGGCGCCGCGGGCTGACCGAGCCCGCTACCCGGTAGCGGCGCCGCTACCTGCCCGACCTGCCAAAACCCAACAGGCCGCTACCCGCCGCTACCCGCACACCCCCGCTGACCTGCCCGGTAGCGGGTAGCGGCACCCAGCCTCGGCCCGGCGATGTGGAGACCCCATGGCCATCAAGATCCAGGTACTCAACTGCGGACGGTGCGGCAAGCCCCGCGGGCTGACCCACACCTGCATCACCCGCATGGACAGCCACCGCAAGCCCGGCAAGACCCGCATCAAGCCCCGCGTCACCGTCACGGCCAAGTGCCGCACGTGCGGCAAGCCCCGCGGGATCAACCACACCTGCCGGATCACCACCGACTTCAAGAAGCGCAAGGCCGCCGCCGCCCGCCGCGAAGCCGCCGAGCGCAAGCGCCGCCAGGCCGCACGGCGCAAGGCCGCCGCCGCGGCCCGCCGGAAAGCCACCGGCGGCAAGCCCGCCGCCAAGGCCGCGGGCGGGAAGGCCGCGGCGGGCAAGGCGCGACCCGCCAAGCCGAGTCACGACTACCGCACCTGCCAGGACGGCGAGTGCCGCCGGTACGCCTGCATCGCCTGGAAACAGGCCTACGCCGAGGGCCGCGCCACCGGCCTGGAAGAGGGCTACCAGCAGGGCTACGAGAACGGCCACCGGCAGGGCCACGCCGAGGGCTACGCCGCCGGGTTCCCCGCCGGACAAGCCGCCTGCCCGCTCCCGCACCAGTAAGGAACCGACCCGTGATCAACATGATTCTGCTGGCCATGGCCGCCGCCGTGATCTGGGCGGCCAGCGTCTACACCTACCCGTTCCGGCCCTGCCGCCGCTGCGGCGGCACCGGCCGCAAGCCCGGCAGCACCCGCCGCCGGTTCGGCCCCTGCAACCGCTGCGGCGGCACCGGCCGCACCCAACGCCTCGGCTCCCGCACCGCGCACCGCACCGTGCTGTCGGTCCGGTCGGAGATGGCCAAAGAACGCCAGCGCAAACGCGACCGCCGCGCCGCCGACAACGCCACCGACCCCCGCCGCCTGGAAGACCGATGACCACCCGCCCAACGCCGCCGCCGCGCGTCCGCGTGGTCAAGGTCCGCCTGTCCGGCGACGGCGACGACGCCGGACAGGTCGCCGAGCTGCTCGCCCGGCTCCTGCCCACGCTGTCCGAGGGACGGTGCCAAGTCGGGGAGATCTCCGGCGCCTACCCCAACCGGCGCGACGGCGGCGCCCGCCGCTACCTCGACCTGTACCTACTCGACCCCACCACCGACCGCCACGACCCCGGCCGCGACGGCGACCGCCCGTCCGGCTCGCAGCGCAACGCGCCGGGACAGCTCACCTGACCGGCCGCCGCGCTCGGCTCCTGATCGGGTTCGGGACGCAAAGCGGCCCCCGGCGCACAGCCACCAAGCACGCCGCCGAGGGCCACCCCCTCCCAACCGATCACGGCCCCCAACGGAGACCGCCACACAAGGAAGGCACCACCATCATGCATCACCGCGCGCCGATCCTCCCGCCCGCCGACAACTGGCCCATCCTCGCCCCGCCCGACTGCCCGAGCTGCGAGACCTCGACCGAGGTCACCTGGTCCGGCCGCGCTACCAGCCTGGACGACGGCGCCGAAGTCCTGCTGTGGGAGTGCGGCGGGTGCTGCACCGACTGGTGCATTCCCGCCAAGTACTGGCCGACCCTGGACGGCCCCGACTGCCCCACCTGCGGATCACTGAACACCTGCTGGGCCACCTACGCCCCCGAACACCCCGGCGACCTGTGGACCTGCGACAACGGCCACGAATTCGTGCTCGACCCCGAAGGGCTCATCTTCCTGCCCGAGGACACTCCATGACCTCGCCTGATGCTGCGCTGGCGCCGCTGCGAGCCCAGGTGGACACGGTGGTCTACGAGGGGCACAGCTACCGGGTGTGGCGCGGCCGGGTGCTACTGGACTGGTCCCACGAACCGATGCGGTACCACGCCCGCGGGTGCCTGCTGTGCTGCACGGTCCGCGTCCAGCGCCGCCCCGGCTCGCCGCCGCGCCACCCCGACCCGTGCGACAGCTGCGGATTCAACCGACCCCGCACCCGTCCGCCCGACCCGTGCCGGTACTGCCGTCGCACCGCACATCTCACCGGCCCCGACGGCCGCCCCATCCATAAAGCCTGCCTAGAAGCCGACATCCTCGCCACCTTCCGGAGGGCCGCATGAGCGACCGCAGCGCGATCGAGTGGACCGACGCCACCTGGAACCCTGTCACCGGCTGCACGAAGGTTTCGCCGGGCTGCGATCACTGCTACGCCGAGACCTTCGCCGAACGCTGGCGGGGCGTGCCCGGCCACCACTTCGAGCGCGGGTTCGACCCGCTGATCCGCCCGGCCCGGCTGCTCCAGCCGCTGAAGTGGCGGGGGCCGCGGCGGGTGTTCGTCAACTCCATGTCCGACCTGTTCCACGCCGAGGTTCCCGGAGCGTTCATCGCGCGAGTGTTCGCGGTGATGCTCGCCGCCCAGCAGCACACCTTCCAGCTGCTGACCAAGCGGCACGCCCGGATGCGCGACCTGCTGTCTCGTCCGGCGTTCCGCGATCTGGTGTTCGAACTGGCGGTCACCGACTACGGCCTTGCCCCGGCTCGCGATGAGCGTCGCTGGTGGCCGCTGCCGAACGTGTGGCTGGGCGTCAGCGCCGAGAAGCAGAAATGGGCCGGTATCCGGCTGCCGGCGTTGCTGGACACCCCGGCCGCGGTACGGTTCGTGTCCGCTGAGCCGCTGCTTGGGCCGATCGATCTGTTGCCGTGGCTCAAGCGTCCGCAGGTCCCCGCATGCGATCGCTGCGACCCCGGCGGGCCGCTGGACTGGCAGTCCCCGCACCTGTGGGGCCGCTGCCGCTGCGACTGCCACCCCGCCCGGCCCGGCATCGACTGGGTCATCAGCGGCGGGGAGTCCGGCCCCGGCGCCCGCCCCGCGCACCCCGACTGGTTCCGCACGCTGCGTGACCAGTGCGGCGCCGCCGGGGTCGCCTACTTCCACAAGCAGCACGGCGCCTACACCTGGCAGCCCAGCGGCCCCCAACGCGCGCCCGACCTGTTCGTGTGCGCCCAGACCGGCCAGACCGTCCCAACCGACCACACCCCAGCCACCGGCACCTGGGCCGGTGTCTGGCGCGTCGGCAAGAAGGCCGCCGGACGCGTCCTGGACGGCCGCACCTGGAACGCCATGCCAACGCCACACGACGGGACCGCCGCATGACCAACTCCACCCCGCTGCACGTCGTCCGACCACAACCCGTCGACAACCCCCAGGACGCGCCCCCGCACAACATCGAGGCCGAACAGTGCGTCCTCGGCGCGGTGATGCTGTCGCCGGCCGCGCTCGCCGAGGTCCGGCCGCTGCTGGACGCCACCGACTTCTACCGCCCCGCACACGCCCGCATCTGGGAGACGGTATGCGCGCTGGCCGACCGTGGCGCGTCCGCCGACCCGCTCGCCGTGGGGGCCGCGATCGGCGTCCGCAACCTGGCCAAGATCGGCGGCGCCCCCTACCTGCACACCCTGATCAGCCAAGTCCCGGCCGCGGCGAACGCCGCCTACTGGGCGCACATGGTCCGCGATCTCGCCTACGCCCGCACCGTCGCCGAAACCGGAACCCGCCTGGTCCAGCTCGCCGGCGCCGCCGACGGCGACCCCGCCGAACTGCGCGCCCGCGTGGCCGCCGAGGTCGCCGCCGTGACCGGCGCCGACCGGCGCGGCTGGCCCGACCCCACCCCTCTTTCCTCGGTCCCCGACCTGCCCGCCTTCCCGGTCGGATGCCTGCCGGACTGGGCCGCTGAACAGGCCGCATGCGTCGCCGACCTCACCCAGACCCCCGTTGATCTGGCCGGTGGGCTGGCGCTGGCCGCGCTCGCCGTCGCCGCCGGCGGCAACGTCACCGTCAACGCTGGCGCATGGTGCGAGCCGACGAACCTGTTCCTGGTCATGGTGCTGCCTCCTGGCAACCGCAAATCCGAGGTCTACAAGGCCATGACCGCGCCCATCCGCGCCGCCGAACGCACGCTCGCCGACCTGGCCTCGCCGCGGATCGCCGAGGCCGTCATCGCCCGGAAACTGGCCGAGGGCAAGGCCGAACACGCGGAACGCGCCGCCCTGGACCACCCCGACGACCCGACATTCGTGGTGGACGCCTCCGAAGCCCGCCTCACCCTGGAAAAGACCCGCGTCCCGGCCGAACCGCGACTGTTCGGCGGCAACGACTCCACCACCGAAAAGGTGACCTCCCGGCTGGCCGAACAGAACGGCCGCTACGCCGTCCTGGCCCCCGAAGGCGGAAAGCTGTTCTCCATCGCCGGGGGCCGCTACTCCGGCAACGTCGATATCGGGGTGTTCCTGTCCGGCCACGCCGGCGAGGAAATCCGCACCGAACGCATGACCCGCACCGGCGAGACCATCGACGCCGCCACCCTCACCCTCGGCGTGTGCCTGCAACCCGGCGTCCTCGCCGGACTCGGCGACACCCCCGAATTCCGCGAACAGGGCTTGCTCGGCCGCCTGCTGATCGCCATGCCCGAATCGCTGCTCGGCCGCCGCAACGCCCGCCCCGACCCCATTCCGCCGCACGTCACCGCAACCTACGAACGCACCCTGACCGCGCTTGTGCTGTCGCTACGGCCATTCGGAGACCCCGACGCCACCCCGGCCACCCTGACGTTCACCGGCGAGGCACAAGACGCCGTCATCGACCTTTTGGAGGCCACCGAACCCCGCTTCCGCCCCGGCGTCGGCGACCTGGCGCACATGACCGATTGGGGCGGCAAACTCGTCGGCGCCGTCGTCCGCTTCGCCGCCCTGCTCCACCTCGGCGAGCACCTGCGCGACGGCTACGGCCGCCCCATCGACCTGGCGACCTTTCACCGCGCCGTCCAACTCGGCGAGTACTTCACCGCCCACGCCCAAGCCGCCTACGACGCCATCGGCGCCGACCCCGCCGTCAACCACGCCCGCACCGTCCTGGAATGGGCCCGCCGCACCGCAACCACCCGATTCACCGCCCGCGACCTCATGCGCGGCCCCCTCAAAGGACGCGCCCGCAAAGTCACCGACACCGAACCACCATTGCGCGTCCTGGAAACGCACGGCTGGATTCGCCGCCTGCCGGCACCCCCAAGCGTCCGCGGCGGACAGCCCGCCACCGCATACGAAACCCACCCCGACCTCGCCGAGGACCCGTCATGACAGCCCACCACTCCCGTCACAGAACGTCATCACACGTCCAGCAGAACCGGTCACAGGGACACGGTGACACGGTGACACGGACCGACAGGGATATCCGTGTCGGTCCCTGTCCCCCTGTCCCCTGTCCCCGAGCCCCACCAGAACCCTGTTCCGCAGCCACCCACCGTCACCGGCGCCCGGCCACCACAGCACGCACCTGGCCACGCAGCGGCCAACCGATCCCGAGCCTGCGAAGAGGCAGCCATGACCCGTTCCATGCCCGCACTCGACAAGCCCCTGTACCGGATTTCCGAGGCAGTGGAGTTGTTGCCCTACAGCCGTAGCAAGGTCTACCAACTCATCAGCGCGGGACGAATCCGCACCGTCAAGGAGGGCGGTACGCGACTCATTACCGCGCACGCCATCGCCGAATATGTCGCTCTACTTGAGCAGGAAGCAGGCGCCGCCTAGATGGCCGACACCCGTAAACCGAATGGTCGCTCTTCCATCTACTACAGCGAGAGCGACGGAAAATGGCACGGTTGGGTGACTATGGGCGTGAAAGCCGACGGGTCTCCCGACCGGCGGCACCGTCAAGGCCGTACCGAGGCCGAGGTCACGAAGAAGGTGCAGGAACTCGAAGCCAAGCGCGACGCCGGTAAGACAAGCAAGCCCGGCCGAGCACCGACCGTCGCCGAATGGATGCAGACGTGGTTGGACAAGGTGGCGGCGCGAAAGGTCGATCCGTCCACTATGCACAGCACCTATCGGCCCAAGGTTCAGCGCTGGATCATCCCCGGTCTAGGGCACCACCGGTTGGACCGGCTGTACCCGGAACACCTTGATGCCTTTTACATGGTCCTCGCCGAGGAAGAGGGACTGGCCCCAAACACCATCCTTCAAGTGCATCGCATCCTGTCCCGGGCACTCAAGGTCGCGCATCAACGGGACCTTGTGGCGCGCAATGTGGCCACACTCGTAGACGCGCCGCACGGAGAAGAGACGGAAACTGAAACGCTCACCACTGAGGAGGCGCGCACGCTTCTGGCGCTCGCCGGTGAGCAACGCAACGGAACGCGCTGGTCTGTCGCACTCTCACTCGGCCTACGTCAAGGGGAAGCGCTCGGACTGCGTTGGAAATACGTTGACCTCGGGCGCGGTGTCATCAGGGTACATTGGCAGTTGAAGTTCGTCGCGTACAAGCACGGGTGCGCTGACCCTCACGCATGCGGAGCGAAGTTGCACCGCTGGCCCTGCCCACCGGACTGCCCGAAAGCGCAACGGAAAGCCGGACGGCGCCACGTCTGCCAAACTCGCTGTGCACCGCGATGCCGACGACATGCCAAGGGGAAGTGCCCCCGGCTGTGCCCGCCGGACTGTACGGCACATGCGCGTTCCTGCCCGCAGAAGAAGGGCGGTTGGACGTTCACCCGCCCCAAGGGGAAGCGGAAGCGCGAGGCGCCGATTCCGCCGCAACTCCTTCCCGCACTCAAGGCTCATAAGGAGGCACAGGACGCCGAACGGCGCGCCGCCGGCGAAGCCTGGCAAGACTGGGGGCTTGTGTGGTGCGGCCCCGACGGCGCTCCGATCCGAGCACGGGACGACTGGGAAGCCTGGAAAGATCTACTGAGAGTTGGCGGCATCGAGGCCGACGCCTACCGGCTCCATGACGCCCGCCACACCGCGGGGACGCTGCTGGGGGAGCAGGGCGTCAGTATCCACGTGATTCAGCGCATCCTCGGCCATGCTCAACTCAGCACCACGCGCCGCTACGTCCAGCCCACGGACCCGCTGACGACCGACGCCGTGGGGCGCATCGGGGGAGCGCTCTGGGGCCCTCCGGCGGGCTGAACTGCAACGGGGACTGCAACGAACATGAGAAAGGGCGTGCACCGATCTACGGTGTACGCCCTGTTCGTTGCGGGTGCGCCGTCAGGGACTTGAACCCCGAACCCGCGGATTAAGAGTCCGCTGCTCTGCCAATTGAGCTAACGGCGCTTGTCTTTAGGGCCTCCGGCCATGGCCGGTGTCCCTGGCGACAGGAAGAACAGTAGCAGGACCCGCGGACCAGTGCGAATCGGTTACTCCCTGCCCGGCAGGACGCTCACGATGCCCCGCCAGAGCGCGATCGCGGTGGCGCGGGAGCTGACGCCGAGCTTGCCGTAGATGCGGTTGACGTGGTTCTTCACCGTCTTCTCGCTGAGGAACAGCTGCCGGGCGATCTCGCCGTTGGAGCGTCCGGTGGCGATCAGGTCCATCACCTCGGCCTCGCGCGCGGACAGGCCCAGCGAGACGCGGTTGGCGTCGCGGACGCTGCGGATGAGGTCGTGGACGGTGAACGCGCCGGGCACGAGGTGGCCGCAGGCGCCGCCGCGGATCGCGGTCTCGACGGCGGGGCCGTCGTCGGCGGAGGCCAGCACGAACACCCGGGACGAGCGGCTGAGCGGGGTGGCGTGCTGCGCGGCGCCGGCGTCGAGCAGCACGATGTCGGGCCGCAGCCGCTCCGCCAGCGGCACCGCGGCCGCCGCGTCGTGGGTCTCGGCCACGACCTGCAGTTCGCTGCTGCCGTCGAGCAGGGAGATCACATCGGCCCGCACGTGGGCGTCGCCGTCCACCACCAGTACGCGCAGTGGGGCGGTCTCATCGACACTCATCCGTCGCCCTTGGGGTGTCGTTGGCGTTTATAAGGTCGGAGCATAACCGTCCGATCATCCTGAGCCAACGAACGAGCAGGCGCGCCGCCGCGCCGAGGCCCCGAGACAAGGAAGAAGCCCCGGCCGTCACGACGGCCGGGGCTTCTCTCGCCTGGGGTGAGTGAGGGGACTTGAACCCCCGACATCTTGGACCACAACCAAGTGCTCTGCCAGCTGAGCTACACCCACCGTGGCCGGAATCGCTTCCGGCTCCCAGTAGTGTAGCGGCTCCCGGGGAGTGGGTCAGCCGCGCGGGCGTCAGCCGGCCGAGATGTCCGCGGCGAGGGCGCGGGCCGTCTCGGAGTCGGGGCCGGGCTGCGGGACGAACACGGCGGCGCGGTAGTAGCGCAGCTCCTGGATGCTCTCGGTGATGTCGGCGAGGGCGCGGTGCCCGCCCTTCTTCTCCGGGCTGGCGAAGTACACGCGCGGGTACCAGCGGCGGGCCAGCTCCTTGATGGAGGAGACGTCCACCATGCGGTAGTGCAGGTGGGAGTCCAGGGCGGGCATGTCACGGGCCAGGAAGGAGCGGTCGGTGGCGATCGAGTTGCCGCACAGCGGGGCCTTCTTGGCGTCCTTGACGTGCGTCCGGACGTAGTTCAGGACGATCTCCTCGGCCTCGGGCAGCGTGATGCCGCCCGGGAGCTCCTCCAGCAGGCCGGACGTGGTGTGCATGTCCCGGACGACCTTGGTCATCTGCGCGACCGACTCGGGCGGCGGCTTGATGATCACGTCGACGCCCTCGTCCAGGATGTTCAGCTCGCTGTCGGTGACCAGGGCGGCTATCTCGATGAGCGCGTCGGCGCGCAGGTCGAGTCCCGTCATTTCGCAGTCGATCCACACGAGCCGCTCGTTCATGGGGTTCACCCTACGACCATGGGCGACTGCGCGGGGCACCGAGTTACCGGGCGGCTATGTGCGCGGGGACCGGAATGCCCGGGGTGAGGGCCGGGTCGGGGACGGGGGCGCCGAACGCCTGCCGGACGGGCAGGACGCCGGCCCAGACCGGCAGGGCGTAGTCCTCGTCGTCGTCGCCGGGCGGGCCCTGGCGGACCTTGACGGACGCCTCGTCGAGCGGGAGCGCGAGGACGGCGACGCCGGCGAGCTCCTTGCGGGTGGGCTGCCGGGCGGCGTCCCATTGGCCGGGCGCGAGCTGCTCGGTGATGACGCGGAGCGCGGCGCGCTTCTCGTCGTCGCCGGTCACCGGGGACGGGACGCCGTAGACCATCGCGCTGCGGTAGTTGATCGAGTGGTGGAACAGGGAGCGGGCCAGGACGAGGCCGTCGAGGTGGGTGACGGTGACGCAGACCTCCTGGGACGGCGCCGTCATCATGCTGGACGCGCCGGTGGAACCGTGTACGTAGAGGGTGTCGTCCAGGCGCCCGTAGCAGGTGGGGATCACGCGGGGCGTGCCGTTCACCACGATGCCGAGGTGGCAGATCAGGCCGGCGTCGAGGATGTCGTACAGGGCGGCGCGGTCGGGCGTGGAGCGTTCCGGGTAGCGGCCGAGGCTGGTGCGGGGCGTGGCGGAAAGCGGCTTCATGTCCGATTACGCTAGGACGCGAGTGGCCTGGTCAGTAGAGCCACTTGGAACGGAAAGCCGGAGACCACTTTGTCGATCGATCTGCCGCTCACCATCGACCGCGCCGCCGCCGAGCCGATGAACGCCCAGCTCGTCGGGCAACTGCGGGCCGCGATGCGGGAGGGGCGGCTGGCGGCGGGGGAGCGGCTGCCCGCCAGCCGGGCGCTGGCCGCGCTGCTGGGCGTCAGCCGGACGGTGGTGACGGAGGCGTACGAGCAGCTGTACGCGGAGGGCTGGCTGGAGGGCCGGCACGGGTCCGGGACGTACGTGACGGACGGTGTCGCGGCCGATCCCGCGCCGGGCCGCGAGCCGCCGCTCAGCCTGGCCGGGAGCACCCGCAGGCCGGCCGGGCCCGGCGAGGTCGACCTGCGGCCCGGGATGGCGTGGGTCGGCGCGCTGGACACCCCGGCGTGGCGGCGGGCGTGGCGGCTCGCGGCGGGCACGCCGCCGCAGCAGGGGCAGGAGCCGCACGGGGTGCCGGAACTGCGGGTGGCGCTGGCCGAGTACATCCGGCGCAGCCGCGGGGTGGTCTGCCCGGTCGACGGCCTGCTGGTCACGCGCGGCGCGACGAACGGCCTGGACCTGCTGGCCGCGACGGTGCTGCGTCCGGGCGACCGGGTCGGCGTGGAGGAGCCCGGGTACCGGCGCGCGCGCTCGGTGCTGGCGGGGCGCGGCGCCGAGATCGTGTCGTGCCCGGTGGACGAGCACGGCCTGATCGTCGACGGCCTGCCGGACGATCTGGGCGTGGTGTACACGACGCCGTCCCACCAGTACCCGATGGGCGGGGTGCTGCCGGTGCCGCGGCGGCAGGCGCTGCTGGCGTGGGCGCGGCGGACCGGCGCGCTGATCGCCGAGGACGACTACGACGGCGAGTTCCGCTACGACGTCGCGCCGCTGCCCGCCCTGTACGGCCTCGATCCGGACGTCGTCGTGTACCTGGGCACGACGGCGAAGATCCTGACCGCGGACATGGGCGTCGGCTGGCTGGTGGGCCGTCCCGACCTCGTGGCGGCGATCGCGCTGCGGCGCGAGGAGCTGAACGACCGGACGGCGGCCGTCCCGCAGCACGCGCTCCGGCTGTTCCTCGAACGCGGCGACCTGGACCGGCACGTCCGGCGGATGCGCGGGGAGTACGCGCGGCGCCGCGAGGTGGTCGTGCGGGCGCTCGACGGGCTGCGGCTGCGCGGCGACACCGCCGGGCTGCACCTGGTGGTCGACCTGCCGCACGCGGTGGCGGAGCGGGTCGCGCGGGACGCGGCGGACCGCGGCGTCCTGCTGGATCAGCTGGAGCGCCACCACGCGGGGCCCCGGTCGTTCGGCGGGCTCGTCGTCGGCTACGGCTCGGCGGGCAGCCCGGCCGAGCTGCGGGCCGGGTGCGCGATCGTCCGGGAGCTGGCGGCCGCGGCGCTGTCATCGGCGGAGCCCGCGGAGCGGCCCGCGGCGGAGTCCGGGCAGGCGCAGTCCGGCTAGGGCGTGGCCGGGCAGGGCGCGGCCGGGCAGGACGGGGCCGGGCAGGACGGGGCCGGCGCCCCGCTCTGAGCCGGGCGCCGGATCCGCTGGAGACCGTGGCGGGAGCTAGTTCGACAGCGCCGGCGAGCCGACCGGGACCGGGTCGCCCTGCGGGGGCGGATGGTCCGGGTTCGACTGGTGGCCGGGCAGCGGCGCCGTCCTGGCCGCCGGGCGCGCGGCCGGGTCGGCCGGCTCTCCCCGGACGGGGTCGTGCGCCCGCGGGCGCGCCAGCAGCAGCGACGCGGCGGGCGGCTCGCCGATCGGCGACCGGGGCGCCGGGATCGGCGCGACCGGG
>NZ_WBMR01000013.1 GCF_008923365.1 Actinomadura montaniterrae | reverse complement strand
GGCGCCGCGCTGCCGCAGACGAGGCCGGCCGCCCGCGCCCGGCCCCGCGCGGCGCCGGTCATCCGGTCGCGGGCGGCGCCGGTCGTCCGGTCGCTGACCGGGCCGCGGCCGGGACGGGCAGGTGGGGCAGCAGTTGCTCGACAGTGATCGGCAGCTCGCGGACGCGGTGCCCGGTCGCGTGGTGGACGGCGTTGGCGATCGCCGCGGCCGACCCCACCTGCCCGATCTCGCCGACGCCCTTGACGCCGAGCGGGCCGGTGACGGGGTCGTCGACCTCGATGAGGGCGACGTCGACGTCCGGCGCGTCGGCGTTGACGGGCACCAGGTAGTCGCCGAGGCTCGCGTTCGCCCAGCGGCCGAGGCGGGCGTCCATCCGGGTGCCTTCGAGCAGGGCCTGGCTCATGCCCCAGAGCATGCCGCCCATCAGCTGGCTGCGCGCCGTCATCGGGTTGAGGACGCGCCCGGGCGCGAACACGCCGGTCATGCGCCGGACCCGGACGAGGCCGAGGTCGGCGTCGACGGCGACCTCCGCGAACTGGGCGCCGAAGGTCAGCAGCCCGTACGGGGTGTCCAGGGGCGGCGGGTCCCAGCTGCCGATGGCCTCGGCGTCGTTGGCGCGGTGGCGTTCCATTAAATCCTGGTAGCTCTCGCCGGCGCCGCCGGAGAGCGCCAGCCGCCCGCCGGTGACCGTGACGTCGGCCGGGTGCGCACCGTGCAGCGGCGAATCGGGATCGACGACCGCCATGGCGATCAGCTGGTCCCGGAGCGCGGTGGCGGCGTTGTGCACGGCGGCGCTGACCATCATCGCGCCGTTGGACCCGACGGGCGAGCCGGCGGTGGGCAGGTCGGTGTCGCCGAAGTCGAGCCGCACGTCGCGCAGGTCGACGCCGAGGCCGTCGGCGGCGACCTGGGTCAGCACGGTCGTCATGCCGGTGCCGAACTCCTGCGCGGCGGTGGACACGACGGCGGTGCCGTCGGAGTACAGGCGGGCGCGGGCCCGCTGGGTGCGCATGAAGAACGCGACGGGGTACGCGGCGGCGGACATCCCCGTGCCGATGAGCTGGTTCCCCTCGCGCCGCGCGCCGGGCGCGGGGTCGCGGCCCGCCCAGCCGAACCGTTCCGCGCCGAGCCGCAGGCACTCGGCCAGCCCGCCGCTGGACCAGGGATGGCCGGTGTTCGGATCGACGTCGGTGAGGTTGCGCAGCCGCAGCTCGACCGGGTCGGCGCCGAGTTCGCAGGCGAGCTCGTCCATCGCGCATTCGAGGCTGAACACCCCGGCGGCCTCGCCGGGCCCGCGGGTGAACGTGGGCGTCATCGTGTTGCCGCGCACCAGCCGGTGCACGCCCTCGAAGGCGGGGGCGGCGTACAGCTGCGAGGCGGCGCCGAATGCCGGTTCGGCCCAGTCGTCGAACGGCGAGGTCAGCGAGATCTTGTGGTGCCGGATCGCGGTGAGCGCGCCGTCGCGCCGCGCCCCCAGCCGGACCCGCTGCTCCTGCTCCTCGCGGTGCCCGCAGGAGGTGAACATCTGCTCGCGCGCGACGACGAGCCGGACCGGCCGCCGGACGTGCCGGGCCGCCAGCGCGGTGAGGGCCACGTGCGGCCACACCATCGCCTTGGACCCGAACGCGCCGCCGACGAACCGCGTCAGCACCCGGATCCTCGACGGCGAGAGGCCGAGGAGCGCGGCGACGGTCAGCTGCACGGCCTTGATGCCCTGGCAGGAGTCGTGCAGCGTGAGCCGGTCGCCGTCCCACACGGCGGTGGTGGTCAGCATCTCCAGGGCGTTGTGGTGGTTGGCGGCGAACCGGAACGCGGCGTCGACGCGCACGTCCGCGGCCGCCATCCCGCCCTCGACGTCCCCGCGGCGCAGCTGCGCGGGCATGAAGCCGCCGAAGATCTTCTCGGGTTCGTAGGCGTCCCGGCGGCCCTGCTCGATCGTGGTGACGGACGGCGCCTCCGCGTACTCGGTCCGGACCAGCGTGGCGGCGTGCTGCGCCTGCTCCAGGGTGTCGGCGACGACGATCGCGATCGGCTGGCCCGCGTAGTGGACGGTGCCGTCCTGCATCGGGAAGAACGTCTCGCCGGGCGCCGGCCCGCCCATCAGGGACGGCACCAGCGGCACGTGCGCGACCTCCGGCAGGTCGCGGTGGGTGAGGACCGCGGCGACGCCGGCGGCGCGCTCCGCCGCCGCGGTGTCGATCGCGGCGATCCGCCCGGCGGCCACCCGGGCGCCGACGATCTGCGCGTGGGCGAGGCCGGGCATCGGGAACTCCGCCGAGTACCGCGCCGCGCCGGTGACCTTCACCGGGCCGTCGACCCGGGCCGTCTCCCGGCCGATGGATCCGCTCATCGTCCGTCCTCCGCGAGCGCCGTCAGCGCCCGGACGATCGTCCGGCGCGCCAGTTCGACCTTGTAGGCGTTCAGGGGCCGCGGCACCGCCGCCGCCAGCTCCCGGCCGGCCGCCTCGGCGAAGGCGTCCGGCGTGGCGGGGCCGCCGAGGAGGCTCCGCTCGGCCGCCCGCGCGCGCCACGGCTTGGTCGCGACTCCGCCGAGGGCGAGCCGCACGTCGGCGATCGCGCCGTCCTGGACGTGGATCGCCGCCGCCACCGAGGCGAGCGCGAACTCGTACGAGGCGCGGTCGCGGACCTTCACGTAGACCGACCGGCGCGCCACCGGGACCGCGGGCACCTCGATCGCGGTGATCAGTTCGCCGTGCTCCAGCGCGCGCTCGCGGTCGGGGGTGTCCCCGGGCAGCAGGAAGAAGTCGTCGATCGCGATGGACCGCTCGCCGCCCGGGCCGCGCGTGCGCACCATCGCGTCCAGCGCGACGAGCGCGACCGCGGCGTCGGACGGGTGTACGGCGATGCACTGATCGCTGGTCCCGAGGACGGCGTGCCCGCGATGGAACCCGTCGATGGCGGCGCAACCGCTGCCGGGGTCGCGCTTGTTGCACGGCGAGGTCGCGTCGCGGAAGTACCCGCACCGGACCCGCTGGCACAGGTTGCCGCCCATCGACGCCATGTTCCGCAACTGCGCGGAGGCGCCCAGCAGCAGCGCCTGCGCGAGCATCGGGAACCGGTCCGCGACCCCGGCGGCCTCCGCGACGTCGCTCATCCGCGCGAGCGCGCCGATGCGCAGGCCCCCGTCCGGCCGGTCCTCGATCCCGGCCAGGGGCAGGTCGTTGATGTCCACCAGCAGGTCGGGCCGCAGGACGTTCTGCCGGACCAGGTCGACCTCGGTCGTGCCGCCGGCGAGGAACGCGCCGCCGGGATGCTCCCGGACCGTCGCGATCGCCGTGTCGGCGTCGGCCACCCGCGCGTAACCGAAAGGACGCACCGTCACGCACCTCCGGCGGCGTCGCGGACCTCGCGGATCGCGGCCCGGATGTTCGGATAGGCGGCGCAGCGGCAGAGGTTCCCGCTCATCCATTCGGCGATCTCGGCGTCGTCGGCGGCGTGCCCCTCGCGGAGCAGCGCCACCGCGGACATGATCTGCCCCGGCGTGCAGTAGCCGCACTGCAGGGCGTCATGGGCGACGAACGCCGCCTGCATCGGATGCAGGTCGTCGCCGTCCCCGAGCCCCTCGATGGTGGTGACCTCGCGCCCCTGGCACGTGACCGCGAGCGTCAGGCACGCCAGCACCCGGCGGCCGTCCACCCACACCGTGCAGGCGCCGCAGGCGCCCTGGTCGCAGCCCTTCTTCGAGCCGGTCAGCCCGAGATGCTCGCGCAGCGCGTCCAGCAGGCTCACCCGGGGCTCGACGCGCAGCCCGCGCTCGCGGCCGTTGACGGTGAGCGTGATCGTCCTGGCCCCGGCACCGGTCACCGGCGGCGCCTTGATGTCCGTCCCCATGCGGGCGGTCCCTCACTGATCGACTGATGATCACTGTCCGTGACTCATCATGCCCACACGGTGACGGAACTCACACCGGGGCCGGGACCGGACGGTGCGCGCATCGGCGCAGGTCAGATGCGATCCGCGCGGGGCCGCGTGGTTGTATGGGCCCCATGGCTCGCAGCAACATCTGGGAGCACGGCACGGACGCTCCCGTCCCGGCGGTCGCCGTCCTCGACGAGCGGGGCGACGTGGTCGGCTGGTCCCGGGCGGCGGGAGAGCTCCTCGGCTATCCGGCGGAGGGGATCCTCGGCCGCCCCGGCACGGACCTGCGCATGGAGCGCGACCGCGCGACGCGCATCTGGACGTGGAACGGCGGGCACGGCGACGACGACTACCGGGTCGGCATGGTCGACCTGCGCCACCGCGACGGCGAGCAGATCGTCACGCACCTGGAGCGGATCCGGATCACCACCCCGGGCGGGGCGCCCGCCTGGGTGGTCGCCGCGATCCCCGCGTCGGTCTTCACCCTCGGCACGTCGGTGCTGGAGCCGCTGCTCAGCGCCGCCCCCGTCGTGATGGTCGTCTGGGACACCGACCTGCGGTCGGTGTGGCGGAACGAGCAGGCGCAGCGGCTGGAGGGCTTCTTCCCCTGCTTCGCGGTCGGCCGGCCGCTGCCCGAGACGCAGGGCGAGGAGGACCCCCTCGTCCCGCCGGAACTGATCCGCGAGGTGCTCGCCGGCGGCGTCCCGGTGCTGGACCGCGAGTCCCGCTGGGGCGGGGCGGACCGGGAGCGCACGTTCTCGACGTTCCTGTTCCGTGTCGAGGCCCTGGACTCGCGCCCCATCGGCGTCTGCCTGATGGCCATCGACATCACCAACAGCAGGGCGCGGGAGCGGCTGGCGCTGCTCCGCCGGGCCAGCGTCCAGATCGGCACCACCCTCGACGTCCAGCGGACCGCCCAGGAGCTCACCGACCTCGCCGTCCCGGGGTTCGCCGACTACGCCACCGTCGACCTCACCGAGGCCGTCATGCCCGGGACCGAGCCCCTGGAGCGGTTGGAGGCCACCCAGAACGGCATCCCGGTGTTCCGCCGCGCGGGCCTCACCTCGATCCACGACGGCGTCCCCGAGGCGCTCTGGCCGCTGGGTCAGCCGGTGTACGTGCCGCCCGGATCCCCGTTCACCAAGGTCCTCGCCTCGGGCCGCTCCTACTTCGAACCCGAGATGGACACCTCGCCGGGAAGCTGGCTCGACGACGACCCCCACCGCGCCCGCGTCATCGCCGCCATGGGCATGCACACGCTGATCATCGTCCCGCTGTGGGCCCGCGGCAGCCTCCTCGGCATCGCCGTGTTCGTCCGCACCGACAACAAGGCGCAGTTCACCACGGACGACCTGGTGCTCGCCGAAGAGCTCGCGGCTCGCGCCGCGCTGAGCCTGGACAACGCGCGCCAGTACACCCGCGAGCACGACGCGTCCCTCGCCCTGCAACGCCAGCTCCTGCCGCGCAGGCTGTGCGGCAAGGACGTGATGGAGCTGGCCTCGCGCTACCTGCCGTCCGACGTCCACCAGGGCGTCGGCGGCGACTGGTACGACACGATCCCGCTGCCCGGCTCCCGCCTCGCCCTCGTGGTCGGGGACGTGACCGGGCACGGGATCAACGCCGCCGCGAGCATGGGGCGGCTGCGCACCGCCATGCGGACGCTCGCCTACCTCGGCCTGCCCCCGGCCGAGCTGCTCGCCCGCCTCGACGAGCTGTACGCCCGCCAGGACGAGGAGGAGCAGGGCAGCGCCCTGTCGCCGATCGCGGCCACCTGCCTGTACGCCGTCTACGATCCGGCCACCCGGCGCTGCACCCTGGCGTCGGCCGGGCACCTGCCGCCCGCGGTCGTCGGTCCCGGCGGCGACGTCTCGTTCGTCGACCCTCCCGCGGGCACCCCGATCGGGCTCGGGCTGGGGATGCACGAGCCCGTCGAGTTCGAGCTCGGCGAGGGAGCCCTGCTGGCCCTGTACACCGACGGGCTGATCGAGCGCCGCGACGACGACCTCGACGGGGGCATGCGCCGCCTCGGCGCCGCGCTGGCCCGGGCCGCGGGCCCGCTGGACGGCCTCTGCACCAGCGTGATCGACGCGATGGTGACGCGGACCGCCGAGGACGACGTCACCCCTCCTCCTCGCCCGGACCCTCGCGCCGTCCTGAGTCACTCCAGGTCGAGGTCCTGCGGAAGCTGCTCCGGGCGCAGCTCGCGGCGCGTCCGGACGTACCGCACCGAGTGGCGCCACCGGCCGTGCTCCGTCGCGGCGTCCACGCTGATCTCGACCACGACGTCCGGGACGACCCGGACGTACGGAGCGGGCGCCTCCGCGCCGGGCATCCCGCCGGCCCAGCCCGCCGGGAGCACCTCCGGCCACGGGTGGTCGTCCCCGGCGGGCACCAGCAGGCCGGCGAGCTCGCGGCGCGCGGCCGGAGGCAGCGGACCGGAGCGGCCGACGACGCGCAGCCGCCCGTCCGGCCGGTAGCGGCCGAGGATCAGGGTCGCCGGGTCGGCGGCGCTTCCCGTGACGCCGCCGACGACGGCTTCGGTGGTGGTGCGGTGCTTGACCTTCCACCAGCCGCGCTTGCCCTCCTGGTAGCGGCCCGACGCGGCCTTGACGACGAGGCCCTCGATGCCCTGCGCGGGCAGGATCTCGAACCACACCCGGGCCTCGCCCACATCGCGCAGCTGCGGGCACAGCACGATCCGGGAGGTGTCCGGCACGCCGGCGAGGAGGCGTTCGAGGACCTCCCGGCGCTCGGACAGCGGCCTGGGCCGGTAGTCGGTCCCGCCGGTCTCCAGCACGTCGAACACCACGTAATGGCACGGCTCGGCCAGCGCGAGCTCGCGCCCGCGGCGCCCGGCGACGTGCCGGCGCTGCAGCGCGGCGAAGTCCAGGCGCCCGTCGCGTCCCCAGCGGACGATCTCGCCGTCCACCACCGTCCCCGGCGGCAGCGCGCCGAGGACCGCTGGGACGACCTCGGGGAACGCGTCGTTGAAGCTCTTCAGCCGCCGCGACCACAGCCGCGCGCCGCCCTTCTCGTTCACGACCGCCAGCGCGCGGAACCCGTCCCACTTCGGCTCGTACCGGCACCCGCCGGGACAGGCCGACTCGTCCGGGATGCGGTCGATCGCCGTCGCCGCCATCGGGACGACGGGCCCACCGATGCGCATAGCCGCCACCCCCCGTGATGTGCGGCTACCCGCAACCCCGCAGGGGACAGCGCGGCAGCGCGATTCTTGGCCGCCGCATGGCCGGCCCATTGCCCGGGCTCGCGGGGGTGCGGGCTAGCGGGTTCGGGCGGCGGGGACGACCTCGCCGACCGCGCCCGAGGAGTCCAGCCGGATGACGGTGGGGCCGCGCTCGCACTCCCAGGTGGTGACGTTCGCGAAGGCCGTCCCGTCGTGGTGCCAGAAACCGCCGTCCTGGTGGATGTGGCCGAACAGGTGCAGCCTGGGGCGGACCTGCCGCACCCGCGCCAGGAGGTCCGCGCAGCCGTGGCGGCCCGGCAGGGCGCCCGCGTCGCCGATGCCCAGCGGCGGGCCGTGCGTCACGAGGACGTCGACCCGCTCGGGGATCAGCGCCCACTTCCGGGCCAGCGCCCGGCCGCGGGGGAGGTTGAAGGCCCAGTCGTTGAACTCCGGCTGCCAGGGGCTGCCCCAGAACGAGACGCCGTCGATCTCCGTTCCGCTGTCCTCCAGGTAGCGGATGCCGCGCTCGGCCAGGACGGCGCGCGCCTGGCCGGGCCGGTCCTCCAGCATCCGGTCGTGGTTCCCGGCGACGACGACCTTCGTCCGGTGGGGGAGGGCGTGCAGCCAGTCGGCGGCCTCCCGGAGCTCCGCGAGGTCCTCACCGCGCCGGCAGAGATCGCCCGCGTGGACGAAGACGTCCCCGTCGGGGACGGTGAGGTCGTCGTGATAGGTGTGCGTGTCGGCGACCGCGACGATGCGCATCAGACGACCCCGGCCTCGGCGAGCCAGCGCCACAGCTCGTCCTGGTGGACGACCGTGACGCCGAGCTTCTCGGCCTTGCCCGTCTTCGCCGCGCCGACGTTGTCGCCGGCGAGCAGGTAGTCGGTGTTCGCCGACACCGACGAGGCGGCCGTCGCCGCCGCCTGCTCGACCAGGCGCGTCACGTCCGGCCGGCTGATCTTCGCGCCCGAGCGCGGGTCGGTGAACGCGCCGGTGATCACCACGGACTTCCCCTTCAGCGGCGAGTCGCCCGCGGCCGCCGCGTCCACCGGCCGGTCCTCGTCGAGCACGTCGAGGTTCACGCCGCGCTCGCGCAGCGCCGCGATCTCCTCCCGGACGTCCGCGCGGGCGAAGAACGCCACGATGCTCTCGGCGACCTTCGGCCCGATGTCGCGGATCGCCACCAGGTCCTCGACGGTGGCCGCCGCGACGTCCTCGATGCGCTCGTAACCCGCCAGGCACAGGCGCTTGGCGGTGCCCTCGGACGCCATCGGGATCGCCAGCCCGATCAGCGCCCGGCGCAGCCCCATGCCCTTGGAAGCCGCGATCGACTCGACCATGTTGCGGGCGCTGACCTCGCCCATCCGCTCGTAGCCGAGCAGCTGCTCGGCCGTCAGGTCGTACAGGTCGCTGCGGCGCCGGAGCACGCCCTCCTCGGCGAGCTTCTCGATCCAGACGTCCCCGACGCCCTCCATGTCGGCCGCCGGCCGCGAGGCCCAGTGCATCAGCCGCCGCGTCGCCTGCGCCGGGCACTGCAGGTTCAGGCACCAGCGCTCCTCGCCGGTGCCGCGGACCTCCAGCTCCGACCCGCACGACGGGCAGTGCGCCGGCGGCACGATCTCGACCTCGCTGCCGTCGCGCCGCTCCGGCAGCGAGCGGCCCGCGAACGGGATCACGTCGCCGCGCCGCACCACCGCCACCGTGTCGCCGATCCGCAGGTCCCGCTCGCGGATCAGGCGCGGGTTGTGCAGGGTGATGTTCTCCACCGTGACGCCGCCGACGAACACCGGCGCGACCTTCGCGCGCGGCGGGACGCGGCCGATCTTGCCGACCGGCCATTCGACCGACAGCAGCGTCGTCAGCTTCTCCTCCGGCGGGTACTTGAACGCGATCGCGCCGCGCGGCTCGGCGCTGTTGAAGCCCGCCGCGTCGAACGCCGCGGGCTCGTGCAGCCGCACGACCGCGCCGTCGATGTCGTAGTCCAGCCCGTCGCGGCGGCCGCCGATCTCCTCGATCGCCTCCACGACCTCGTCGGCGGTGGCGGACACGTACTGGGCGACCGGCTCGAAACCGTCCGGGATGTCCATCGCGACGCCGTCGCGATCGGCGCCGAACGCGAAGAACCGCAGCACCCGCTTCGCCTTCGCCGCCGCCTCGGGATCCTTCAGCACCAGCGTCCCGGCGGCGCCCGACCGCGGGTTGGTCAGCGTCTTGTCCGGGTGCGCCTCGTTGTAGGCGGCCCACACCGACCGCAGCATCACCGCCTCACCGCGGACCTCGACGCGCCCCGGCGCCTCGATCCGGGCCGGCAGGCCGGGGATGACGTGGCGCACCTTCTCGGTCACCAGCTCGCCGACCGTCCCGGTGCCGCGCGTGGCGACGTAGTCGAGGTCCCCGCCGGTGTAGACGACGCTGAGCGAGAGCCCGTCGAGCTTCTCCGAGACGCGGAAGACCTGGCCGCCGAAGCGCTCGCAGAACGCGCGGATCTGCTCCTCGCTGGTCGCCTTCCCCAGCGACAGCATCGGCCGCGCGTGGCGCACGGTCGGGCCGGTCAGCTCGGCGGGCGCGTTGACCTTGCCGAGGGGGCTGTCGGCCGGTTCGAGCTCGGGGTGCTCGGCGACGAGCGCCGCCAGCTCGTCCTTCAGCGCGTCGTAGTCGGCGTCCGGCAGCGGGCTGTCGCCGGCGCCGTAGTACAGGTCGTTCAGCCGCTTGACCTCGGCGGTCAGCTCCGCGATGCGCTCTTCAACGTCCACCCCTCGATTAAACGCGAACCCACCGACATTGCCCGCCCGCGAGGCGCGTGCGGGGCTAGTACGGGCTAGTGCGGGGCGAAGGTGCCGTAGGCGCCCTGGTGGAAGAGCAGCGGGGTGTCGCCGTCGCCTTCCTGCAGGTGGAGGACGCGGCCGACGACGATCTGGTGGTCGCCCGCGTCGTGCAGCTGCTCGGTGACGCAGTCGATCCAGGCGAGCGCGCCGTTGATGACCGGGTTGCCGGCGGGGGACGGCCGCCACCCGATGTCGTGGAACTTGTCCGTCTTGCGCATGGCCACGGCGCGGCAGACGTCCTCCTGGCCGGCGGACAGCACGTTCACGCAGAACCGCTCGCCCGACTCGCGCAGCGCGCGCCAGGAACTGGAGTTCTTGTCGGGCAGGAAGGCCACCAGCGGCGGGTCGAGCGAGACGGAGGTGAACGAGCCGACCGTCATGCCGATGGCGCCGCCGGAGGCGTCGACCGCGGTCACCACGACGACGCCGGTCGGGTAGTGGCCGAGGACGCGCCGGAAGCGGGCGGGATCGATGACCGGAGCGCCGGTCCCTCGGGTCGTGACGGGCATGGCGGGAACTCCTCCCTGTAGCGATCGCTACAGAGACTGCCATGCGGAACCCCGGCGTGACAACCCTGCGTGCCCGCCGGGGCCCGGGACCCGGCTCAGCCGGCGTCCGCGACCGCCTGCTCGACGATGGCCACGATGATCGTGATGAAGTCGTCCGGATCCCCGGCCTCGTCGATCTGGTGGGCCAGGAAGAGCCCGTCGGTCGAGGCGATCACGATGCGGGCCAGGTCCATCGCCAGCTCGGGCCGGCGGGCCCGCAGCCCGGTGCTCAGCTGCGAGGTGAACCAGGCCGCGATGCTGGCGGCCACCGCGTCGCGGGCGGCCAGGAAGTACTGGCGCGCCTCCGCCTCCACCTCGCGGGACTCCAGCAGCAGCATGTGCCCGATGCGCAGGAAGTCCGGCGCGCCGGGCAGGCCGCGCGTCGAGCGCGACAGGATCGCGCGCAGCCCCTCGCCGAGGGACCGCTCGTCGCGCGGGTCGCGCTCCCAGCGCGGCTCGGCGGCGATCCACTGCTCGAAGCTGTGCCGGACGACCTCGGCGAGCAGGTGGTCCTTGTCGCGGAAGAACCAGTAGACCGAGCTGGCCGGCAGCCCGGAGCGCTTGGTGACCTTCGAGATCGTGGTGCCCTCGTAGCCGTGCTCCGCGGCGATCTCGGCGGCCGCCCGGAGGATGCGGACGCGGGACATCTCCCGGTCGTCGCCGGGACGGGGGGTTTCGGGCCGCGCGGTGCTCACGCCGCCTCCCCGAGCCAGGCCACGGCCTGCGCGTAGACGCCGTCGGCGATCAGGTCGACCAGGCGCTCCAGGTTCCAGCCCCGGTCAGAGCGGATGCCCATGTAAAGCCCGTCCATGACGGCGAGATGGAACCGGGCCATCCGCTCGGCGACGTCCCGCGCGCGCTCTGGGGCGTCGCCGGAGAGCACCTGCTCCCACCAGGTCCGGATGGCGACGCGGGTCTCGGTGCGGACCTCGATGTAGCGGCGCCGCGCGGCGGGCTCCTTCGAGCGGTTCGCCAGGCCGAGCATGAGGCCGAGCCGCCAGAACTCCGGGCGGTCGGCGATGGAGTGCGAGGCCCGCTGCAGCCGGTCGCGGACCTCCTCGGCGGGGTCGCCGGTCTCCACCCGGGCCCGCCAGGTCGGGGCGGTCTCGCGCCAGCGCCGGTAGCTGAACTCCAGGGTCTCGGCGAGCAGCTCGTCCTTGTTGCGGAAGTGCCAGTAGACCGAGCTCGGCGGCAGCCCGGTGGCCTCGGTCACCAGGGCGATCGAGGTGCCGTCGTAGCCGCGCTCGGCGGCGATGGCGAGGGTCGCCTCCAGGATCCGCAGCCTCGACTCCTCGCCCTGCTGGTGGCGCCGTGCCGTCTTCCGCATCTGCACTTGCTCCTCTGGACCTCAGGAAACTCCGCCGCGGCGGGGGGGTTGTGTCGACCATCACATCATGGGTACGGTCACTCCGCGTCCCTGTAGCGATCGCTCCAGTCTGTGTAGCGATCCCTACGGATCCATTGTGGCGCGAACGCCTTCGTGACGACGCCACCGGCGTTGGTCAGCGAAATGGAGAACACCCATGCCCACCCCTCGCAGCGATCTCCGCCGCCCGCGGCCGGTCGCCCTCCTCCTCGCGACGCTCGCGGCCGGCGCGACCCTGACCGCCTGCGGATCCGGCGACACCGGCGTCAGCGCCGCGGACGCCGAGACCCAGGCCGCCGACCTCGTCAAGGTCCTGAGACTCCAGGACGGCGCCGCGCTCGGCGGCGACGTCACCTTCAAGCTCGGCGCCGCCCTCACCCTCTCCGGCCCGTCCGCCGGCAACGGCCAGTCGATGCGCAACGCCGTCGAGCTGGCGGCGAAGCAGATCAAGGCGGCCGGCGGGCCCACGATCAAGCTCAGCGTCAAGGACATCAAGGGCCCCGACCCCGTCGCCGCCAAGCAGGCCGCGTCCGAGCTGGCGTCCGAGGGCGTCCCGGCGAAGATCACCTCGATGGGCGACGGCCTCGGCGCGATGCTCGCCGACACTGACAAGAGCAGGATCCTCAGCCTCGACGGCGTCGGCGGCGCCCAGGTCTTCACCCGCGGCACGCAGTACTTCTACGGCACCCGCGAGGTCGCGCCGTCCGACGCCGTCCCCGGCGCCCTGGAATGGTTCAAGCGGACCCACCCGCAGGGCCGGACGGTCGGCCTCGCCGGCGTCGACCTCGGCGCGCAGAACGCCGCCATCAAGGCCGACATGACGGCGAAGTTCGCCGCCGCGGGCCTGACCTTCAACGGCCTGTGGGAGACCGCCGCGCCCGCCTCCCAGGACTTCGCGAGCATGCTCGCCAAGATCAAGAAGAACCAGCCCGACCTGCTCTGGGTCGCCTTCAGCGGCGCCTCGCCCGGCGCGTTCGCCGCCCAGGCCAAGGCCGCCGGCATCAAGAGCGAGCTCGTCGGCATCGAGTTCACGCAGGAGGCCGTCAAGGCGTCCAAGGGCGTCCTCGACTCCGACGGCCTCAAATTCGCGATGGACTACTTCGACGCGTCCGCGCCGTCGAACCCGCTCGCCAAGCTCTTCGCCGACGCCTACAAGAAGGCCTACGGGCAGCCCGCCGACTTCTACGCCGCCAACGCCTACGAAGAGACGCTGATGGTCTGGGACCTCATCCGCCGCGTCAAGGCGGCCGGCGGCGACCCGGGCGACAGCGCCCAGCTGAAGGCCGCGCTGGAGAAGGACCCGCGGTTCGCCTCGGTCTACGGCGGCGACTCCGCCACGGTCGGCACGCTGAAGATCGACCTGAAGACGCACGGCGTCGCGAGCCGCCCCATGGGGGTCTTCGAGTACAAGGACGGCAAGGTCAAGCCGCTCGCCACCTACGACGTCGGCGGTCAGGGCTTCCGCCTCGCCGGCTGACCGGCCCCGCCTCCCGGGGGACGGCCCGCAGCGCGCCGTCCTCCGTCCCTCGATCCGGGAGGATCCATGCACGACCTGCTGGACGGCGAACTCTGGCAGCTGACCGTCAACGGCCTGGTGCGCGGCGCCCTCTACGCCGCGCTCGGCGCCGGGCTGGCGCTCGTCATCGGGGTCACCACCCGCTTCCACTTCGCCTACGCGCTCACCTACACCGTCGCCCCCTACGCCGCCTACTGGGCGATGGACGGCCTCGGCGCGCCGTTCTGGCCGTCGGCGCTCGCCGGGCTCGCCGCCGCGGTCGCCGTCAGCGTGCTGCTGGAAGCCGGCGTGTACGAGCCCGTCGCCCGCCGCGCCGCCGACCGCGCCATGCTCGCCGTGCTGGTGACCTCGATCGGCGTCAGCACCGCGGGCATCGCGCTGCTCCAGCTGAAGTTCGGCACCGGCAGCCTGCCGTTCTACGGGCCGGACCAGGTGCAGCACCGCCTCGGGTCGGCGCGGATCTCCAACTTCGACCTCGACCAGGTGGCCACCTGCCTCGTCCTCGTCGCCGCCCTCGCCGCGTTCCTGGCGTTCACCCCGGTCGGCCGCTCGATCAAGGCCGTCCGCAGCAACCCGGGCCTCGCCGCCGTGCTGGGGATCGGCGTCCGCCGCGTCAACCTCGTCTGCTTCGCCATCGCGGGGCTCATCTCCGGCGCCTGCGCCCTCTGGTACGGCCTGCTCTACACGGTCCAGCCGACCATGGGCGACTCGACGGTCATCTACGGGTTCGTGGTGGCCTTCCTCGCGGGCACCCGCTCGTCCCCGCTGCGCGCGCTGCCCGTCGGGATCGGGCTCGGCCTGCTGGAGCAGTGGGCGTCGAACTGGCTGCCGCTGCAGTGGACCCAGACCGCCGTGTTCATCGTCCTCACCGCCTACCTCGCGTTCCTGGCGGTGAAGGACCGCCTGCCCCGCCCGCGCCCCGCCCGTCCCGTGCCGCTGGAGAAGGTCTGACGCCATGTGGATCAACTATCTGGACCAGGCGCTGCTGCTCGCGGCGCTCGCCGTCAGCGTCAACCTGCTCGTCGGGTACGCCGGGCAGGTCTCCGTCGCGCACGCCGCCTTCGCGGGCGTCGGCGGGTACGCCGTCTGCTTCCTCGCCGGCCTGCACGGCTGGCCCTACCTCGCCTCCCTCGCGGTCGCCGTGCTGGTCACCGCCGTCCTCGGGGTGCTGATCGGGCTCATCGCGCTCGGGCTCGCCGAGGAGTTCCTCATCCTGATGACGCTGGCGTTCTCGCTCGGCATCATCGGCGTGCTCGCCACGTTCGACGCCCTCGGCGGCGTCACGGGCATCACCGGCGTCGACGGCCTGCGGCTGTTCGGGAAGGAGCTGGACACCCCGGCCGACTGGCTGATCCCGTCGGCGGTGGTGCTCGCGCTGGTCTTCGCCGTCTGCCGGCGCATCGGCGAATCCCCCTACGGGCAGGTGCTCAAGGGCATCCGCGAGGACGCCGTCGCGACGCGCGCGCTCGGCAAGAACACCTTCGGCTACAAGATCGGCATCTTCGCGATCACCAGCGGGCTGACCGGGCTCGTCGGCGGCCTCTACTCCGGCTGGCTCGGCCAGGCGACCCCGTCGGCCTACGGGTTCCCGCTCGCCATGGCGGTGTTCGCGATGGTCATCGTCGGCGGCAACGCCAACCTCGCCGGCTCCATCGCGGCCGGGATCGTCCTCACAATGATCGAGCCGGTGCTGCGCCAGGTCCTCGCCGTGCAGAGCACCCAGGCCGCGCTGGTGCAGGTGGTGCTGTACGGCGTGCTGCTGCTGCTCGTCATGCTCGTCCGGCCGCAGGGCCTGTTCCCCGAACGCGCCCGGAAGGTCGCCGTCCCAGCTCCCGAGGCACGAGCGCAGGCTTCCCCGCGCCCCGAACCCCCCGCCCGGACGCCCTACGACGAGGCAGACGTCGTGCTCCGGGCGGAAGGGCTCTCCAAGCGCTTCGGCGGCATCACCGCCGCCAAGAACATCGACCTCGAGCTGCGGCGCGGCACCATCACCGCGCTCGTCGGCCCGAACGGCGCCGGCAAGACGACCGCGTTCAACCTGCTCACCGGCACCGTCGTCCCCGACACCGGCTCGGTGACGCTGAACGGCGCCGAGCTGGTCGGGATGCGCCCCGACCTGGTCGTCCGCGCCGGGCTGGCGCGCACCTTCCAGGACGTCCGGCTGCTCAACCGGCTGACCTGCCTGGAGAACGTCATGCTCGCCGTCCCGGGCCGGCCGGGGGAGCGGCTCGGCCCGCTGTTCACGCCCGGACGCGGCGTCTCCCGAGCGGACCGCGAGGCCGCCGCGGAGGCGATGCGGTGGCTGGAGTTCGTCGGCATGGCGGACGAGGCCGCGACGCCCGCCGACGCGCTGTCCTACGGGCAGGCGAAGCTCGTCTCGCTCGCGCGCGCCCTCGCGACCCGCGCCGACGTGCTGCTGCTCGACGAACCGGCCTCCGGCGTCGACGCGGCCTGGGTGGAGACCATGCTCGCCATGGTCGCCGCCGTCC
Source organism: Actinomadura montaniterrae (assembly GCF_008923365.1). Lineage (GTDB taxonomy): Bacteria > Actinomycetota > Actinomycetes > Streptosporangiales > Streptosporangiaceae > Spirillospora > Spirillospora montaniterrae. The sequence continues at coordinate 75,380 of NZ_WBMR01000013.1, read as the reverse complement.
GCGACGAGGGCCGCACCGTCTGCCTGGTCGAGCACAACCTCGACGTCGTCCGGCAGCTCGCCGACCACACCTGCTTCATGGAGCTCGGCGAGATCACCGCGTCCGGCACGCTCGACGAGCTGACCGGCTCCGCCCGCCTCGCCGAGGCGTACTTCGGCGCCCAGTGACGAGGAGGACACCGATGCCCGACAACAGCGCGCCGCTGCTCGACGTGAGCGGCCTGGTCGCCGGCTACGGCCGCAAGGAGGTGCTCCACGGCGTCGGCCTCCGCGTCGAGGCGGGCGAGATCGTGACCCTGATGGGGCACAACGGCGCGGGCAAGACGACCACGATCAGGGCCGTCCTCGGGGCCGTCCGCCCGCGCGCCGGGACGGTCCGGATCGCGGGTCGCGACACCACCCGCCGCCCCGTCCGCAGGGCGGTGGCGGCGGGCGCCGCGATGATCCCGTCCGAGCGGTTCGTGTTCCCCGACCTGTCGGTGCACGACAACCTCCTGCTCGGTGCCGCCAACGCCCCGTCCGGCTCCGGCACCGCGCAGCGCCTCGCGACGGTGAAGGAGCTCTTCCCGATCCTCGGGGAACGCTGGAAGCAGCCGGCCGGCTCGATGTCGGGCGGCCAGCAGCGCATGGTCAGCCTGGGCATGGCCCTCATGGCCCGCCCCCGCCTGCTCCTGCTGGACGAACCGTCCCTCGGCCTCGCGCCCTCGGTCGTCGAGACCATCTTCGGCCGCCTGCGCTCCCTCGCCGACGACGAGGGCCTCGGCATCCTCCTCCTCGAACAGAACGTCAAGCAGGCCCTCAAGATCGCCGACCGCGCCTACGCGATGCGCTCCGGCCAGGTGATCCTCGAGGAAACAGCCGAACAGATGCGACGGCGCACCGACTTCTGGGACCTCTTCTGACCGCCACGGCCGGGGCGGTCGGAAAGGTTCCGCCTACGGTGACCGATTCCTGTCACTCCGACCTGCTTGTTGGGGCGCGCATGTCGCGTGGATGATGATCAGAAGCATCGGACGCCGCTGGTCATCGGAGGTAGGAATGCTCGCCAGGCGGTTCGGCTACGCGGTCTCTCCCGAGCCGGCGGCGGCCGCCACCCCGTCCGTCCTCGGCCAGCTCGACAAGGCCGCACGCATGGACCGGGTACACCTCATCATCTTCGCGGTGTGGGGCGCGGCGATGGCCGTGGGCATGATCGTCGGGCTCAGGAGTGAACTGTCCTTCGCCGGCCTCGTGGGCGGGGTGCTCGCCGGAGAGGCGGCCCTGCTGGTCGTATGGCTGATGGCCAGGAGCCAACAGCGGGTGCGCGGCCCGGGCGGCGAGGGCCTGACGGGACCGGAGGCGCACCGCCTCAGAGGCATCCTCGCCGAGCACCCGTGGCAGGTCTGGCCGTGCCGCGTGGAACTCGTCCGCGAGCACGCGAACCCCTCGACGCTGGTCCACGTGTTCCTCCTGGATCCGGACCAGAACGTGGCGGGGGTCCTGAAGACCACCCTCCAGCGCGCCACCTGGAACGCCATGACCGACGGCTACGGCGTGCTGTGGTTCGCCGGAGACCTGAGGTTCGGCGGCGCGCTCGCTCACCCGGCCGATCCCGCCGACCCGACGGTGTCGTACGCCACGGTCGCCCCGCAGCAGCCCGCCACCGCGTCACCCGGCAGTTCCGTCCTCATGGAGGAACTTCAGCGACAGGCGATCGGCTGGACCTTCGGCGGGCTTTGACCTCAAGCGCTTACGGCGTCGAGGACCTCGACGTGCTGGAGGCGCTGCCCTGCCTCCGCGCCGCCGGTGTGCTGCTGCGATGAGCCGGGTCCTGGTCACCGGCGGGTCGGGCCACCTCGGCACGCACCTGGTCGCCGCGCTGCTGCGAAAGCCCGCGCGACCTCGGCCTCCTGAAGCCGCGCGGATGACCCTCAAGGCGCCGGCAGCGGAGGGCGGGCGTGGACGAGAGGGAGGTAGACCGTGTCGACTATCTCCTCGAGGACGGCGTCCGGGACGGGTTTGAGGGTCATCAGGATCTCGTGCCGCTGCAGGGTGAAGGGCAGGTACTTGATGCGGTCCGTGAGGCGGGCGGGGTCGATCTCGCCGCGTTCGGCGGCTCGGGCGTAGAGGACGTCCAGGAGGGGGCGGCGGCCGGCCAGGAGCACCTCGCGGAGTTCGGCCGGGCTCGTGCCGGTCTCCTCGTAGTACTCGGCCAGGTGCACGGCCATGACGGCGGTGAGGCCGGTACTGGTGCCGTTGGCCTGCTTCATCACGGCCAGGACGTCGCCGCGGAGGGTGCCGGTGTCGGGCACGTCCAGGTGGGTGCGGTCCTTGACGTGGGCGAGGGTGGCGTGCAGGAGCTCGTGCCGGCCGGCCCAGCGGCGGTAGAGCACGGGACGGCTCGTGCCGGCGCGGGCCGCGACGGCGTCCATGGTGAAGTTGGCGTAGCCGTTCTCGGTGAGCTGCTGCCAGGCCGCGTCGAGCAGCGCGTCCTCCAGGGCCCGGCCTCGGCGCCGCTCGGCCATCTCACCCTCCGCAAATAGGGAACACTTGCGCATCTTATGGGAAGCCCCTACCGTCGGAGCCCAAGACACATCTCTGTATCTTAGGAGTTCCGTGAGTGCTCCCGAAAGGACGGCGGCCGTCCCCGGCGACCGTGTCGACCCGGCGGTCTGGCGGCTGGCGTTCACCGTCATCGTGGGCGCGCTCGCCGTGGTGTTCGACACCACCATCGTCAGCATCGCGATCAACGACCTGGGCCGTGACCTCGGCGCGTCCCTCGGCACCATCCAGTGGATCAGCACCGGCTACCTGCTGGCGATGTTCGTCACCATCCCGATCGCCGGCTGGGCGCAGTCGGTGCTGGGCGGCAGGCGGCTGTGGACGGCCGCGCTGGGGATCTTCCTGCTCGGCTCGGTGCTGTGCGCGCTGGCCTGGGACGCGCCCAGCCTGATCGTGTTCCGCGTCGTCCAGGGCGTCGGCGGCGGCGTGATGATGCCGCTGATGGTCACCCTGATCATGCAGGCGACCGGCGGCCGCAACATCGGCAGGGTCATGGCCACCGTCACCCTGCCCGCCTCGCTCGGGCCGATCCTCGGCCCGGTGCTCGGCGGGATCATCCTGCACCTCGGCGACTGGCGCTGGCTGTTCCTGGTCAACATCCCGTTCTGCGCCGCCGGCGCCTGGCTGGCGCTGCGGAACCTGCCCGACGACCGCCCCGCCCCCGGCGCCCGCCGCGCCCGCCTGGACGCCGTCGGACTGCTGCTGCTGTCCCCGGGCGTCGCCGCGGTGATCTACGGGCTGTCCCAGGTCGAGGGCGGCGACGGCGCCGCCCGCGTCCAGGTCGTGGTGCCGGTGCTGGCGGGCCTGGTCCTCATCGGCGGGTTCGTCGCGTGGGCGGTGCCGCGCTCGTCCAGGGCGCTGGTGGACGTCGGGCTGTTCCGGCACCGGCCGCTCGCGTCGTCGTCGGCGCTGAGCTTCCTGGCCGGCGCCACCCTCTACGGGGCGATGCTGCTGCTGCCGCTGTACCTGCAGCGGGTCCGCGGCGAGGACGCGCTCGGCGCCGGGCTGCTGCTGATCCCGCAGGGCGTCGGCACGCTGATGTCCCGCACCATCGCCGGCAGGTTCACCGACCGGTACGGGCCGCGCTGGGTCGCCTTCACCGGCTTCGCCGTGGTCACGGCGGCGACCGTGCCGTTCGCGTTCGTCTCCGCCGGCACCTCCATCGTGCCGCTCATGGCGGCGCTGCTGGTCCGCGGATTCGGTATGGGCTCGGTGAACATCCCGCTGGCCAGCGCGGGCTATGCCGGGCTGGGCCGCGCCGACATCCCGCACGCCAGCATCATCTCCCGCGTGGCGATGCAGATCGGCGGGTCCGTGGGCACGGCCGTGCTCGCGGTCATCCTGCAGCACACCGCGTCCGGCGCCCGCACGCCGGACGCGCTCGCCGGCGCCTTCTCCACGGCGTTCTGGTGGTCGGTCGGCTTCACCGCCGTCGCCGTCCCGCTGACCCTGCTCCTCCCCGGACGCACCGGATCCGCCCCTGCCGGGCCCGCCGGGCAGAAGGCCGGCAGGCCCGGCGGGGTGGAGAAGAGCTCGGCCGCCTGAACCGGGCGACTCTGCGGCTCCGCGTCGTGACTAGCGGAAGGTGTGGTGCATCTCGCCGATGCCCTCGACCCAGGTGCGGAGGGTCTCGCCGGGGTGCAGGAAGCGCTGCGGGGTCCTGCCCAGGCCGACGCCGTCGGGGGTGCCGGTGAAGACGACGTCGCCCGGGCGCAGGGTGATGACCTCCGACAGCTTCGCGATCGTCCGCGGGATCGAGAAGATCAGCTTGGACGTGCGGCCGTCCTGCACCGTCTCGCCGTCGATCGCGCAGCCGAGCGCGAGGTCGTCGCGGTCGGGGAGCTCGTCGAGGGTGACGAGCCAGGGGCCGATCGGCGCGAAGCCCGGGTAGGACTTCGCGAAGCCGAACTGCGGGGCCTCGCCGGTGAACTGGAGGATCCGTTCGGAGAGGTCCTGGCCGGCGGAGAGGCCGGCGACGTGGTCCCAGGCCGCGTCGGCGGTGACGCGGTGGGCCGTCCGGCCGATGACGGCGACGACCTCGACCTCCCAGTCGGTGTGGCCGCCGTCGGGCAGGGCGATCTCGCCGTAGGGGCCGGTGATGGACGAGGCGAACTTCGTGAAGACCGGCGGCAGGTCCGTCGGCGGCTCGAAACCGGTCTCGGCGGCGTGGTCGGCGTAGTTCAGGCCGATCGCGACGACCTGGGACGGCGCGGGCGACGGCGAGCCCAGCCGGGCCGCGTCGATCTCGACGTCGGGGACGGGCGCGGCGTTAGCCGCCCAGGTCGTGAAGGCGTCCCACTGGTCGTAGAGGCTCTGCGGGCCGGGGCCGAAGCGGCCGTCCGAGGCGGTCGCGATGTCCGCGCCCTTGCCGTCGGAGACGACGAGCACGGCCCGTCCCGCGTGGTTGGCGATGCGCAATGTGCTTCCTTATATACGGCCGTCGATGAGGCCCGTCAGGAGCCGCTCGAAGGTCTCGGGGTGCTCGATCTGCGTCCAGTGGCCGCACCGCCCGAGGACGTACAGGTTCGCGTTCGGGATCGCCGCGGCGAAGTACCTGCTCGCGTCGACGGGGATGATCCGGTCGTCGCGCCCGTGGACGCACAGCACGTCATGGGTGATGGTCGCGAGTTCCTCGGGGGTGAAGGAGCGGCGGGCGCCGTCCGGGTCGAACGACGCCTCGTGCGAGCGGCGGACGTCCTCGCGGTTCACGTAGGCCATCCGCTCGGCCACGACGCGGTCGATGGTGCCGCGCATGGGGTCGAGGTCGTACACGAACTCGCTGAGCAGGCCCTTGAGGGACGCGGCGCTCGGGCTCGCGTAGAACTCGCGGAGGTGCGTGAGGCCGGGGCTGACCGGCATGTCCGGCGCGCCGCCGCTGCCCATCAGCAGGATCTTGCCGACGAGGTCCGGCCGGGCGAGGGTCATCAGCAGGGCGAGCTGGCCGCCCATCGAGTTGCCGACGAGGTGGACCTTCTCCAGGCCGAGGCCGTCGACCAGCGCCAGCAGCGCCTCGGCCCGCAGTTCGTTGAACGGGCCCATGCCGCGCGGCGCGTCGGCGGGATGGGACGAGTCGCCGAAGCCGATCTGGTCGGGGGCCAGGCACCAGAACCGGGGCCCGAGGTCGGTGATGATCCGCTCCCAGTTCGACAGCCCGGTCGCGCCGGGCCCGGAGCCGTGCAGGAACAGCACGGCCTCCGAGCCCCGCTCGCCGGTCTCGTGCAGCCGGAACGTCAGCTCGCCGCCGCGGACCTTGACGGCGACGTCGGACGAGGTGATCACAGGTGTACCTCCGCGAGCTTCTCGGCGCCGAGGTGACGGCCGCCCCACGCCTTGGCGAGGGGGTCGTCGAAGAGGAAGGCGTGGCTGCCGGCTGCGATGGCGTCCTGGAACCTCGTCTGGAGCGGGTGGTCGACGAAGGCGGAGCGGCCGGAGGAGACCCGCATCAGCGCCTGGACGGTGTCGACCGCCGCGTTCGCGGACCGGGCGACGTCCCAGCGCCAGAACGCGCGCTGCTCCAGCGACGGGATCTCGCCGCGCTCGGCGTGCTCCATCAGCTCGGAGGCCGTCCGCTTGACCTTGAGGACGGCGGCGTCGAGCTGCCAGGCCGCCTCGGCCAGATGGTTCTGCACGACGGGTTCCTCGCGCAGGAGCTGGCCGTAGTTGGTGCGGCGGCCGCGGGTCTCGGTGACCCACTGGTCGTAGAAGCCGAGGCAGGCGCCGAGCGCCCCGGCCGCGATGATCAGGTTGAAGGTGACGGCCCACGGCGTCCGGTACAGCGGCCCGTCGTTGAGCTCCTGGCCGGGCAGCGGGGTGCCGAGGCCGTGCGTGTAGTACACGTGCGACTGGCCGCGGTGCTCGGGGATGAACACCTCGTCCACGATGATGTCGTTGGAGCCGGTGCCGCGCAGGCCCGCGACGTTCCAGGTCTCCACGATCCGGTAGTCGGCCTCGTCGAGGATCACGGACGTGAAGTCGGGGTACTCGGTGCCGTTCACCTCGCGCCGCCCGGCGATGCCGCCGAGGATGACGCCGGAGCAGATCCCGCTGCCGGAGGAGAAGCTCCACCGCCCCGACACCCGGTAGCCGCCGGGGACCTTCTCGATCTTCCCTGTCGGCGTGTAGGACGAGGCGATCCGGCGGGCCGGGTCGTCGCCCCAGACCTCCTTCTGCGTCTCCTCGGGGAACAGGGCGATCTGCCACGGGTGGACGCCGACGACGGACGCGACCCAGCCGGCGGACGCCGACGCGCGGCCGATCTCGATCACCGTCTCGGCGTACTCGGCGAGATGGGCCTCGCCGCCGCCCCAGCGGGCCGGCTGCAGCGCCCGCAGGACGCCCGTCGAGTCGAGCGCCGCGACGGCGTCCGCGGTGAGGTCTCCCCGCTCGGCGCTCGCGGTGTCGGCCGCGGCGAGCGCGGGCGCCGCGGCCCGCGCCTTGTCGATCATGCTCATGGTCACTCCGTTCCGTCCCCGACGAACGTCCGCACGATCGCCTGGAAGCGCGCGGCCTGCTCGATCTGCGTCCAGTGGCCGCACTTGTTGATCACGTAGAGGTCCGCCTGCGGCAGGTGCTCGGCGAGGTAGTAGCCGCACTCGAGCGGCACGATGACGTCCTGGCGGCCGTGCACCACCAGCGCCGGAATGTCGATCTTCGCGAGGTCGTCCGGCCCGAAGGCGAGCATCTCCGGCCCGAACATGGCCCGGTGCCCGGCCTCGATCCAGGGCCGCCGGACGATCGGCATCCGCTCCGCCGCGACCGCCTCGACCGTGTCGCCGAAGGCGCTCCTGTCGTGTACGAACCGGATGAGCAGGTCCGCCATCGCCTCGACGGTCGGGTCGTCGAAGTAGGTGATGAGCTTGATCAGGTCCGGGGTCGGCTCCAGGCCCGGCATGCCGCCCGAGCCCATCAGCACGATCTTGCCGACGAGGTCCGGGCGGAGCTGCGCGATGCGCAGCGCGTACATCCCGCCCATCGAGTTGCCGACCAGGACGACCTTCCGCAGGCCCAGCACGTCCACGAGTTCCAGCAGCGCATCGATGCGGACCTCGGCCTGCGCCGTGAAGCCCTGCGGCTGAGGGTCCGGGTGGCTGGAGTCGCCGAAGCCCAGGATGTCGGGGGCGATGCAGTGGTAGGTGTCGCCGAGCCCCTGGATGACCTCGCGCCAGTTCGACGCCGCCGTGACGCCGGGCCCGGAGCCGTGCAGGAACAGCAGGGCGGGCGCGCCCGGGGCGCCGGTCTGGTTGACGCGCAGGTGGCGGCCGCCGCCGATCGCGACGTCCTCGGTGCGGATTGCGGCGGTCATTCGCCCGCCTCCTCACCGGTCACGGTGCGGAAGATGCCGGGAGGGCCGTCGATGTAGGCCTGGGAGCGGTGGTGGCCCCAGATCGACGGCAGGTCGTGGTTGCCCGCGACCCACGTCAGGTCGTCGACGGTGATCCCGCCGTGCCCGTACTCGATCTGCAGCGACGACGGCGTCTGCACGTAGATCGACGTCATCAGGTCGTTGGTGTGCCGGCCGAGCGACAGCAGGATCTCCCGCTCCGGGTCGGCCGTGAACAGGTCGATCGCGGTGCCGAGGTCGTCGAACGACTCGACCTCCAGCATCAGGTGGTTGATCCCCGTCATGCCGGGGATCTCCGCGACCGCGAGGGAGTGGTGGCGGCCGTTGCAGTGGTAGAAGCGCAGGTTGAAGATGTCGCTCTTCACCCGGTCCGACAGCCGGAAGCCGAGCGTCCCGGCGTAGAACGCGTTGGCCCGCTCCAGGTCCGGCACGATCAGCACGACGTGGCCGAGGCCGAGGTCGCCGGTGACGAAGCGGCCGCGCATGGGGCGTCCGGGGAAGAACGAGTTCGGGTGCGAGTACTGGCCCCAGACCAGCTCGTGCCGGTTGCCGAACGGGTCGGTGAACCAGTGCAGCTCGGTGACCTGCCGCTCCTTGAGCTCCTCGGCGGTCGCGGCGTGCAGCTCGACGCCCTTGCCGCGCAGCTCGGCGGCGTAGGCGCGCAGGTCGGTCTCGTTGCCGCAGTCCCAGCCGACGTAGCGGAGCTCGTCCTGCTCCGCCGGGTGGACGGCGATCCGGTAGCCCTTGTCGTCGACCTTGACGCGGACGGCGCCGTCCGGTCCGTCGCCGGCGATGACCGCGCCGAGCAGCCGCGTGGCGTAGTCGCGCCACTCCTCGGCCTTGGGCGACGCGATCCCGAGATAGGCGAGTTGCGAAATCACAGCATGACCTCCGGGGCGGACGAGTCGAGGAGCGCGGCGCCGTAGTACTGGCCGACGCCGTCGGAGACCAGGAACGCGTGGCCGAGTTCGGCGATGACGTCCTGGTAGAGGCGGTGCAGCGGGTGGTCGACGAACACGGTGCGGCCGGACGCGACCCGCATCAGCTTGTTGATCGCGAAGCCGGTCTCCTGGCAGCCCTTGGTGATGTTCCACCGCAGCCGGGCGCGCTGCCGCTTGTCCAGGAACACGCCGGCCTCGGCGGCCTCGGTGATCGTGTCGATCGCGTCGTACATCTTCATGACGGCCGCGTCGTGTACCCATTCGGCCTCGGCCAGGTGCATCTGCATCAGCGGGTCGTCGGCGTAGGTGCCGCCCCAGTTCGCCTTGCGGACGCGGGTGTCGGCCGTCCAGTCGTCGAGGACGCGGCGGGCGAGCCCGAGCATCGGCGCGACCAGGACCAGGTTGAACATGACCGCCCACGGCACCCTGTAGAGCGTGCTCGGGTTGGTCTCCATGCCGGGGGCGGGACGGTCGGGGTTGTACTCGTAGAGCGGGCTGGACAGGAAGCGGCGCTCGGGGATGAACGCGCCGTCGACGACGATGTCCTTGCTGCCGGTGCCGCGCGAGCCGCGGACGTGCCAGGTGTCCTCGATGGCGTACTGGTCGCGGTACAGCAGCGCGGACCCGTAGTTCGGCACCTCGACGCCGGGCGCGACCTCGACCTTCCCGGCGAACCCGCCGAGGATCACGCCCTGGGCGTGGTCGCAGCCGGACGAGAACGACCAGCGGCCGTGCACGCGGTACCCGCCGTCGACCGGTTCGATCTTCCCGGTCGGGGCGTAGGACGAGGAGGCGTTCCAGTCCGGGTCGGACGTCCAGATCTCGGCCTGCGTCTCCTCGGGGAAGAGCGCGAGCTGCCAGGGGTGCGACCCCATGACCCCGGCGACCCAGCCGGCGGACGGGGCGATGCGGCCGAGCTCGTAGACGCTCGTGAGGTGGTCGCGCAGCGACAGCTCGGCGCCGCCCCAGCGCTTGGGCTGCAGGCCGCGCATCAGCCCGGTCTCGCGCATGTACGTGAAGGCCCGGCCGGTCAGCGCGCGCTGCTCGGCCGAGAGATCCTCCTCGGCGCGGAACTCCGGCTCCAGCCGGCGGATCTCGTCCAGGACGGTCATCGGTGACGTTCCTTCGGTGTGGGGAGGGCGGGAGAGCGTGACCGGCATCTCTGTAACAGTCACTACACGGAACCGTAGAGTGCTCGCTCCAGGGAACGCAAGACCTTCACTCAACCGGGTGGGTTGCGTTGGGGTGGTGACTGGTGTCACGGTTAATGTCTGTAGTAATCACTCCATGGAGGAGGTGCTGTGCCGGATACCCCACCCTGGGAGCCGGGCCTGCTCACATCGCTGACCGGGGTCGGACCCGGCCCGGCCGCCGGCGACAAGCGGGTCGCGCTGCGCACCGCGCTCGCCGCCGCCACGGCGGGCGGGCAGGGCGCGGCGATCGCGCCGCTCGTGCTGCCGGGCGCGACCGACGCCCTCGGCGCCCGGCTCGTCGAGGACGCCGGCTTCGCCGCCGTGTACGCGACCGGCGCCGGGCTCGCCAACGCCGGCTACGGCCTGCCCGACATCGGGCTGATCTCGCAGACCGAGGTCGCCGACCACGCCGGACGGCTCACCGAGGCGACCCGCGTCCCGCTGGTCTGCGACGCGGACACCGGCTACGGCGGCCCGCTCGCGGCGATGCGCACCGTCCGGCTGCTGGAGCGCGCCGGGGTGGCCGGCCTCCAGCTGGAGGACCAGGAGATGCCCAAGCGGTGCGGCCACTTCGACGCGCACGCGCTGATCCCGTCCGGGCACATGCAGACCAAGATCGCGGCGGCGTGCGAAGCGCGCACCGACGACGCGCTCGTGATCATCGCCCGCACGGACGCCCGGTCAGTACACGGGATCGACGAGGCGATCGAGCGCGGCCGCGCCTACGCCGAGGCCGGCGCCGACGTCCTGTTCGTCGAGGCGCCCCGGACGGTCGATGAACTCGCCCTCGTCGGGCGCGAGCTGGCGGGCGTCCCGCTGATCGTCAACGTGGTCGAGGGCGGCAAGACCCCGCAGCTGAGCGTGGCGGAGTACGCCGAGCTGGGGTTCGGGGTCGTGCTGTTCGCCAACTACCTGATGCGCTCGATGCACCTCGCCGGGCAGGAGGCGCTGGCGCACCTGAAGGAGCACGGCGAGACCGCGTCCCGCGCCGGCCGGATGGCGAGCTGGGAGCAGCGGCAGGGCCTGTTCAACCTGCCGCGCTTCAGCGCCGCCGAGAGCGCGCTGGACCGCGAGTTCGGGAGCATCTCGTGAGCTTCGCCGCCGGCCTGCCGGTCGAGACCGACCTTCCCGAGCGGGTCGGCGTCCTCGTCCTCGGCGCGGGCCTCGCCGGCTGCGCCGCGCTGCTCGCCGCCGCCGAGGCGGGCCGGTACGCGCTGCTGCTGGAGAAGACCGGCGAGATCGGCGGCTCCACGGTGAAGTCGGCGGGCCTGTCCGCGTTCGCCGGTACCGACGAGCAGGCCGAGCAGGGCATCGCCGACTCCGTCGACCTGCTCCGCAAGGACCTCCTCGACGTCGGGCAGGGCCGCAACGACCCGGCGCTCGTCGACCTGTACTGCGAGCACCAGCTCGCGACATACCGGTGGTTGAAGGACCATGGCGTCCGGTACGGCGAGATCCACGCCGCGTCCGGCCAGTCGGCGCCGCGCAGCCACCCCGCCGACACCACGCGCATGCTGGAACTGCTGCTCAAGGCGGCCGGTGAACGCGGCGCGCGCGTCATGCTCGACGCGCCCGCGCACCGGCTGCTGCACGACGGCGCCCGCGTGACCGGCGTCCGGCTCGCCGACGGCCGCGAGGTCCTGGCCGACGCGGTCGTCCTCGCCACCGGCGGGTTCTCGATGAACCCGGATCTGCTCGCCACCTTCGCGCCGCAGATGGAGCACGCGCTCCGCCAGGGCGGCGCGGGCAACCAGGGCGACGGCCTCACGATGGCCATGGCGCTCGGCGCCGGCATCCGCGACACCCCCTACATCAAGGGCACCTACGGGCACTTCCACGTCGAGCACCCCGGCGAGGACGGCACCGGCATCCTCGCCGTCTACAAGGGCGCGATCGCGGTCAACCGCGAAGGCCGCCGCTTCGTGGACGAGTCGCGGAACTACAAGGAGATCGGCGACGCCGCGCTCGCCCAGCCCGGCGTGACCACCTGGCAGGTCTTCGACGCCCGGACGATGGCCCTCGCCAACGACGAGGTCCCGATCTACGAGTTCGCGGGACGCGAGCGGGCCGGGATGCTGCTCAAGGCCGGCACGATCGCGGGCCTGGAGGCCGAGATCGGCCTCCCCGAAGGCTCCTTGCGGCGCACCGTCGCCGACTACAACGCCGCGATCGCGTCCGGGCGGGACGACGCGTTCGGGCGCGTCCACCTGTCCGGCGGCGTGGGGGAGCGGACGCCGATCGACCAGCCGCCCTTCTACGCGCACCCGTCCGGCACCGTCGTGCTCGCGACGTACTGCGGGCTCACCGTCGACACCCGGATGCGGGTCCTCGACTGGTGGGGCGAGCCGATCGGGCGCCTCTACGCCGCCGGCGAGATCACCGGCGGGTTCCACGGCGCCGGCTACATGACCGGCACCTCCATCGGCAAGTCCGGCGTCTTCGGCCGGATCGCCGGCCGCAACGCCGCCGGCGAGGAGAGCGAGCTCCAATGGTGACGTCCGCCTTCGATCTGACCGGCCAGGTCGCCCTGGTCGTCGGCGTGGCCCCCGGCGGCCTCGGTGAACGCGCGGCGCACGCGCTGGCCGACGCCGGAGCGGAGATCGCCGTCGCCGACCTGCCGTCGCTCGCCGCCGACCTGCCGTCGCGCGCCGCCGACCTCGCCGCCACGGCAGGCGACCGCGGGGCGAGCGCGCACGAGGTCGACGTCACCGACGAGGCGTCCGTCGCCGCGCTCTTCCAGGACGTGATCACCGCGCACGGGCGGCTCGACATCGTCGTCAACGCCGCGGGCGTCATGCTGCGCAAGCCGTACGACGAGACGACGGTCGAGGAGTTCGAGCGGGTCGTCCGGGTCAACCTCACCGGGACCTGGCTGGTCGGCCGCGAGGCCGGCAAGGCCCTCACCCGGCAGGGGAGCGGCGGCCGGATCGTCAACCTCACCACCGTCTACGCCGAACGCGTCGGACCCGTCCCCGAGTCGGCGTACTACTCGTCCAAGGCCGGGGTCGTGAACGTGACGCGGGCGCTGGCCGCTGAGCTCGGCCCGCACGGCGTCAACGTCAACTGCCTGGCCCCCGGCGTCTTCTACCCCACGCAGATGACGGCCGCGCTCGGCGCCGACCCCGACCGGCTGGCGTGGTTCGGCGAGCGCACGATGCTCGGCCGCCTCGGTGACCCCGCCACCGACTTCGCCGGCCCCCTGCTCCTGCTCGCGAGCCCCGCCGCCTCGTACATGACCGGCCAGGTCGTGTACGTCGACGGCGGCTGGTCCGCCTGGTAACCCGACCTCTCCGAGGAGACCCCTGATGACGACCGCCAAGAAGGCCCTGCTCATGCTCGACTACCAGGTCGCGCTCTGCGAGGAGGGGCCGCACCTGCGGATGCCCCCGCTGGCCGCGCAGATCGCCGAACGCGGCGTCCTCGCCACGGCCGAGCGGGTGCTGACCGCGGCCCGCGCGGCCGGGACGCTCGTCGTGCACGTCCGGCTCGCGTTCGACCCGTCCTACAAGCTCCGCACCAACCGGCTGCCGCGCTTCGACCCCTATGAGGAGCAGCGCGCGATGCTCGCGGACTCGCCGGAGGCGCAGATCGTCAAGGCGCTCGCGCCGGTCGCCGGAGAGCCCGTCATCGACAAGGGCTGCGTCGACCCGTTCGTCGGGACGCCGCTGCGGGACGTCCTCGCCGCCGAGGGCGTCACCGAGGTCGTCCTCGGCGGCGTCGCCACCAACCTGGTCGTGGAGTCCGCCGCCCGGCACGCCTCCGACTCTGGCCTCCAGGTGACCGTGGTCGAGGACATGTGCGCCTCCTTCCGGCCCGACTTCCACGAGTTCTCCGTGACGAACATGCTGCCGCTGTTCGGGTCCGTGACCGGCTCCGACGAGCTCGAGTTCTGAGGGGACGCCACGCCATGACCGAACAGACCCACCGCTACGACGTCGTCGTGGTCGGCGGCGGGGTCGCGGGCCTGTCGGCCGCGGTCTCCGCGGCCGAGAACGGCGCCCGCGTCGCGCTCCTGGAACGCTCCCCGGAGGCCGAGACCGGCGGCAACACCCGCTACACCGAGGCGTTCCTGCGGATGAAGTCGCTCGACGAGGTCGCCGACGGCTTCGAGGACGCCCTTGTCGACGACTTCATGGGCCATCCCGACCCGTCCATCGTCAACGACGCGGCGCTCCCGCCCCGGCGGCAGGGCGCGCTGTACCGCGCCACCCACACCGTCGACCCGGACTACGTCGCCGTGCTGGCCGAGAACGCGCCGCCGACGCTGCGCTGGATGTCCGGCCACGGCGTCCGGTTCGACTTCATGCCGACCCCGTTCCTCACCCGCTCGACGACCCGGATGGCGCCGGTCGGCGGCGGCCTCGCCATCGTCGAGACGATGGGCAAGGCCGCCCGCGGGCTCGGCGTCGAGTTCCACTTCGCGACCACCGCCCGCCGGCTGACCTTCTCCGGCAGCGGCGTCACCGGCGTGTGCGCGCACACCCCGGCCGGCCCCGCCGTGTTCGAGGGCGCGGTCGTCCTCGCCAGCGGCGGCTACCAGGGCAACTTCGAGCTGATGGCCCGCTACCACGGCGACAAGGCGCTGACCTGCCGCCCCGTCGCCAAGGGCGGCAACTACAACAAGGGCGAGGGGCTGGAGATGGCGCTCGCGCTCGGCGCCGCCACCGCCGGGAACTTCGCGCTCTTCCACGCCGAGCCGATCGACCCGCGCAGCGGCGAGCCGGAGGCCGCGATCTTCTGCTTCCCCTACGGGATCCTCGTCAACAAGGACGGGCGGCGGTTCGTGGACGAGGCGCGCGGCACCGTCGACGCCTGGTACGAGCGCACAACCCGCGCAATCCAGGCCCAGGCCGACGGGATCGCCTGGGTGATCCTCGACCAGCGGGGACTCGCGGTGCCGAACCTGATGGCGGGCGTCCGCACCGACGTCCCGCCCGTCACCGCGCCGACCATCGGTGAACTGGCCCGGCAGCTGGGCCTGCCCGTCGCGGCCGTGGGAAAGACCGTCGTGGCGTACAACGCGGCCTGCCCTGCCTCGGACGGCTTCGACCACAGCGCGCCCGACGGCCTCGCCACCATCGGGCTGGACGTCCCCAAGTCGAACTGGAGCCGGCCCATCGAGCAGGGGCCGTTCGCCGCGTACCCGATCATGGCGGCGAACGTCTTCAGCTTCGGCGGCCTCAAGACCACCTCCGCCGCCGAGGTCGTCGACCGCGACGGCCGGCCCATGACCGGCCTGTACGCGGCGGGGGAGCTGACTGGGCTGTACTACTCCAACTACACCGGCTCCACGTCGGTGCTGCGCGGCGCCACGTTCGGCCGGATCGCCGGCGCGAACGCCGCCGCGCACGCCGCCGCCCGGGCCGCGGCGGGGGTGTGAGCGTGCGGATCTGGCACCAGTCCTTCACCGTCCTCGACGACGTCCCGCACTACCGCGACGCGCTCGCCCGCCACCTGCGATCGCAGGCCGCGCCCGGAACCGAGATCGACTTCCACGGGATGAAGCCCGGCACCTACCCGTCCGACTATCCCGGGACCCACATCGGCTACGCCTACCTCGCCGGGTTGCACAAGGAGCAGTTCGTGCATGCGGCGCTGCGCGCGCAAGACGAGGGTTACGACGCCTTCCTCATCGCCACCATCCCCGACACCGCGTACGAGGAGGTCCGCACGATCGTGGACATCCCCGTCATCGCGTTCGGCCAGACCTCCGTACTGATGGCCGGGACGCTCGGCGACCAGGTGGGGATCGTCAACTTCATCGCCGCCCTCGAACCCCAGCTCCGCCGCAACATGCGCAACTACCGCTTCGACCAGCTCGTCGGGCCCATCGTGCAGGTCGAGACCGAGTTCACCGACGTGATGGCGGCGTACGCCGACCCAGGGCCGCTGCTCGACGCGTTCACGCGTGCCGCGCGCAAGGCGATCGCGGACGGCGCGAACGTCATCGTCCCCGGCGAGGGGCCGCTCAACGTGTTCCTCGCCGACCAGGGGGTGTCCCGTGTTGACGACGTGCCGGTGCTCGACTCGCTCGGCACCTGCGTCCGCGTCGCCGAACTGCGCGCCGCGCAGTACCGGGCCACTGGCCTCGCCCCGGCACGGACCGGCTTCTACGGTGCGCGCCCGCCGCGCCCCCTGATCGACGCCGCGCGCGACTTCTACGGCACGAACAGGACCCTGTCATGACCTGGGACACCGAGGTCGACGTCGCCGTCATCGGCGGCGGGGCGTGCGGCGTGATGACCGCCCTCCGCGCCGCCCGCGACCCCGGCCGCGTCGTCGCCGTCTTCGAGAAGTCCACCCGCGAGGGATGCAACGCGGCGATCTCGTCCGGCTCCCTCGCCGCCGGCGGGACCCGCTTCCAGGCCGCCGCGGGCATCGACGACTCGCCGCAGCGGCACGCCGGCGACATCCTCCGCGCGAGCGGCGACGAGGAATGGCGTCCCGTGGTCGAGGCGCTCTGCGAGGCCGCTCCGCGGATCGTGGAATGGATCGCGGACACCGGATACCCGATCGAGATCGGCACCGACATGCCCCGCGCCGGGATGACCGCCCTGCGCCTGCACACCGACACCGGACGCCTCGGCGGCGCCCGGCTCATGCGCCACCTGCGGGCCCTGCTCGACGCCCACGACAACGCCGCCTTCGTCGACGAGGCCCCCGCCGTCGACCTCGTGTCGGACGGCGGCGCGGTCACCGGAGTCGTCGTCGCGCAGAACGGCGCGCTGCAGCGCGTCCGGGCCGGCGCGGTCGTCCTCGCCACCGACGGCTTCGCGGCCGACCAGGCCCTGGTCAAGCGGTACCTGCCGCACCTCGGGACCCCCTTCTACGGCGGTGTCTCCACGTCGACCGGCGACGCGCTCGCCTGGGCAGGGCGCCTCGGCGCCCAGGTGCGCAACATGGGCGCCGGCCTGCGCTCCGGACTCGTCGTCGTGGACCACGGCACCCGCGTGTCCCCGGCCCTTCCGTTCAACGGCGCCGTCCTGGTGAACCTGCACGGCGAGCGTTTCGTGGACGAGGAGTCGAAGGGCTACTCGTCCATGGCGGGCGTCCTGCAACGGCAGCCCGGCGAGCGCGCCGCGATGATCTGGGACGCCACCGCGATGGCCGCCACCCGCGAGTCGGAGATGATGCGCGAGAGCCTCGCCGCCGGAGCCGTCCGCGACTGCGCCACCCTCGACGACCTCGCCGCCGCCCTGGGCCGGACGGCCGATGAGACCGGACGCGCGCTGGCCCCCCTGCCCGGCCGCCGCCGGCTCACCGCCCCCTACCATCTCGCCTGGGTCACCCACGGCCTGCTCACCACCCAGGGCGGCCTGGTCATCGACCCGTCCGGCCGCGTCCTGGACGGGACCGGCGAGCCCGTCCCGGGCCTCTACGCGGGCGGCGGCGCCGCGTGCGGCCTGGCCGGCCCCCATTCCGACGGCTACCTGTCCGGCAACGGCCTGCTCTCCGCCTTCGGCATGGGCTGGATCATCGGCAACGGCCTCACCGAGAGGCCTGCAGACCCTGGAGGCCCTCGTAGGCGGCCATGACGATCTCCATGCCCCGTTGGTCGTCCCCGGGCTCGCGCATCTGAGCGGTCACGTACGCCACCGCCATGCGGTCACCGGGCTCGATCATGACGATCGAGCCGCCCCAGCCGCCCCACCCGAGGGCACCGCCGAACAGCCCGTAGCCCAGGCCGTATCGGACCGGCATGCCCAAGAGGCGGTCCACGCCTTGGAACTGTTCCTCTTTCGCACGGTCGCAGCCGGCCTGCGACAGCAGGCGGCGTCCGCGCAGCGCCCCTCCGCAGGCCATGACCGACTGCACGAGCGCGACCGAGCGGGCATTGCCGAACCCGCTCGCCGCGGGGATCTGCGCCCGGCGCCAGGCGACGCCGTTGCCGTCACGCACCCGGATGGTCGTGGCGCCGGGCGGCGCGGCGGCACCGGGCGCGCCGGCCGCATAGTCCTCGTCCCGGCCCGGCGGCGGGACGCTCGACGCCACCCGATGATCGTGCTCGGCGGGCAGCCCGATATGGAAGTCGGCGCCCAGCGGCCCGGCGACCTCGCGGGCGAAGAATTCGCCCACGCTCCGGCCGCTGATCCGCCTGATCACCTCGCCCACGAGGAATCCCTGGGTGAGCGAGTGGTACCCGGCCGCGCTCCCCGGTTCCCACTGCGGCGCCAGCGCGGCCAGACGCGCGGTCGCGGACGGCCAGTCATAAAGGTCCTCGATCGGCCCGTCCCAGTCGGGAAGGCCCGCGGTGTGCGCGAGCAGATGCCTGACCAGCACCTTCTCCTTGCCCGCCGCGCCGAACTCCGGCCAATACCGGCCGACCGGTGCGTCCGGGTCGAGCTCGCCGCGGTCGGCGAGGACCAGCGCGCACAGCGCCGTCATCGTCTTCGTGACCGACCAGACGTTGGTGATCGTGTCCCGCTGCCACGGGACCGTGCGCTCCGCGTCGGCGAATCCGCCCCAGACGTCCACCACGGGCTCCCCGTCCACGAAGACGGCGGCCGACCCGCCCGTATCCCCGCAGTCCAGCAATTCGGCGAGCGCACCGGGCACCGCGCTGAACAGTTCGTCGTAGGAGCCCTGGATATCGGCCATGCGTAGTATTCAGCGCCCTCGCCTTCGCCAAGGGCAACCGAATTACGCGCTCCTCCACCGGATCCCGCGCCCACGGCCGGCCTGAACGGCCAGCCCACACCGGTCGGCAGGTTCCGGGTGTGTCCCTGGTGAACGGGCCGATTTCGGGGCAACGACCCTAGTGGGCACCACTAGAGCCGATCGGCATCACGAGGACCAAGGAGCACATGATGAGCGGCTGGACCACGCGGGAGCTGGAGACGATCGCGAACGCCGACGAACTGCAGATCGCGCCGCAGCGCGACGACCGCGAGCTGCGCGACCCCACGACGATCTGGGTGGTCGGCGACGGCGAGGAACTCTACGTCCGCTCCTACCGCGGCGGTGAAGGCGCCTGGTATCGCGCCGCCCGTGCCACCGGACGCGGCCACATCAGCTCCGGCGGCGTCGCCAAGGACGTCACCTTCACCGATGCGGCGGGCGACCCCGATCTCAACGCCCGCCTCGACTCCGCCTACCGCACCAAATACGGCCGTTACGCCCGCCAGTACGTCGACCCCATGGTCAACGACACCGCCCGCGCCACCACGCTGAAACTCACCCCGCGCTGACCCGCGCGGCGGCCCCCGCGGGTGTCATCCGCGTGCGGATGCGGCGAGGGCGCGGGCTCCCCTGACGGCGAGGGCGACGCTGGTCAGGGTGGGGTTGCAGGCGTTGGCGGTGGGGATCAGGCCGTTGCCGGCGAGCACCAGGCCTTCGATGCCCCAGGGACGGGAGTACGAGTCGCAGACGCTGGTGCCGTCGTCGGCGGGGCCGATCCGGTAGGTCCCCATGTAATGCAGTGAGCTGCCGGCCGGCATGACGCGAGGCATTCCCGGCAGGAAGTTGCCGAATAGCGCGGCGACCCGTACCGCGACGGACCGTGCCCGTTCCAGTTCGGCCTTCTCCCGTTCCGTGAGTTCGTAGGCGATGCGTATGGCGGGAAGGCCGGATGCTCGCCGAGACCAGGCAGAGCCCCGCCCTCGCCGCCATCCTCGCCACGTCCCAGGAGGTGCGGCCGATCGACGTCACCCAGGCGGCGGCTCAAGGCGACCAGGCAGCCCGGGCGCTGCTGCAACGCACGTCGGTCCTGCTCGGCGGCACGCTCGCCACCCTGGTCAGCTTCTACAACCCCGCGGAACTGGTGCTCGGCGGCGGCATCGTCCGGGCCAAGGAGCACGTGCTCGACACCATCCGGGAGGCCATCCGCCGACGGGCGCTGCCGCTGGCGACCCAGAACCTGCGGATCGACGTGGCGGCCCTGCCCGAGGAGCTCTCCGGCGTGACCGGCGCCGTGCACCTCGCGCTGGACGAGGTCTTCTCCGCCGCCAGCCTGGAGACCTGGCTGGCGGCGGGCTCGCCCCGGATGCCCGCCGCCCAGTGACCCGCGAGGTCGCCTGCGTCCAAGGCGCGAAGGCTCAGCGGGCGGCCTTCAACTCGTCGGCGGCCTCCATCAGCAGCTCGCGCAGCCAGGCGTGCGCGACGTCGCTGCGGTACATCGGATGCCACCAGAACGCCTCGGCGAGCGGCACCGCGTCGAAGGGGCACTCCAGGACGCGCACTCCGCCGGCGTCCGCGATCCTGCGGGCCAGCTGCTCCTGCAGGAGGGCGATCCGGTCGCTGCCGGCGATCAGGAACGGCATCTGCAGGAAACCGTCCACGACGATGTCGACCCGCGGCTCGATGCCGATCATGCGCAGCTGCTGCGCCGCGGGAGCGAAGGCCGTGGGCCGGTGGTACAGCATCACCCAGGGCATCTCCCTCAGCTGCGCCAGGGTGAGCCGCTCCCCGACCGCCGGATTGTCCCGTGCCACCACGCAGACCCAGCGGTCCTCGTAGAGATCCGTGTACGGCATGTCCGCGAGGAACCCGTGCGGCAGGATGACGCCGTCGACGGTGCGCAGGGTCTCCGTCGCGTGATCGACCACGTGCGGGCCGGTCTGCTGCATCCGCAGCCGCACGCCCGGCGCCCGCTCGGCCACCAGCCGCGCGACGATCGGGCCGAGCACCGCCACCGCGTAGTCGGAGGTGATGATCGTGAACTCGCGCTCGACCGTCGCCGGATCGAACTCGGCCCGCACGTCGAAGACGCGGCGTATGCCCTCCACGGCCGGGGGCGTGCGCGCCGCCACCTGCACGGCCAGCGGCGTCAGCTCGTAGCGGCTGCCCGCCCGGTGCAGCAGCTCGTCGCCGAAGTGCCGGCGCAGCCGCGCCAGCGCGGCGCTGACCGTCGGCTGGCTGCAGCCGAGCTGCTCCGCCGCCCGCGTGACGTTGCGCTCGCGCAGCAGCACGTCCAGCGTGACGAGCAGGTTCAGGTCGAGGTTGACCAGCAGGCGATCGACGGACATGCGCCAACTATAGGCACCGGTGATGAAGGCCGACGATAGATCGACCAGCGCAATGATCGGCGGCTACTCGCCGGGCGCCTGCTCGCCGGCCGCCGCGTACACCAGTTCGAGGACCCCGGACGGGAAGGCCGTGCTCTTCACCAGGCGCAGGTTCAAGGGCCGGTCCAGCTCGGGGAACAGCGGCGCGCCCTTCCCGGCGGCGGCGGGCAGCACCCACAACCGGTACTCGTCGACCACGCCGAGCCTGATCAGGGAGTGCAGGAACGCGGTGCCGCCGGCGGCGACGAGGTCCTTGCCGGGCTCGGCCTTGAGCCTGGCGATCTCCTCCGCCGTGTCGCCGCCGGCGATCCGCGTCCCGGGCCATTCGTCGGCCGAGGTCAGAGTGCGGGAGAACACGACCTTGGGGATCTCGTTCATGGCCTGCGCGGACGGATGGTCGGAGCCGGGCCAGAAGGCGGCCATGCTCGCGTAGGTGTTGCGGCCCATGAGGAAGGCCCCGGCCTCCCACAGCCGGCCGACGAAGTACTCCTCCTGCTCGGGGTCGTCGATGCTCATCATGACGTCCCGAATTCCGTTGTCCCCGTCGGCGCTCTTGCCGTCGAGCGAGACGTAAAAGCCCAGGATCAGTTTCCGCATCGGTGCGTCCATTCGCTTCTTCCTCTCGGGGGCGCTCGCCCGGGCTCATCGCCGGTCGGCGCGTGCTCAGCGGCCGATCACTCGCACACTCAGACCGGCCGTCCCCCCCAAACTCATCGCGCCATCGGCACCTCTCCGGAAACGCACGCCGCTGTTCACCGGCGAGATCGTGGACGCCGCGCGCGCCGGGCGGATCGGCCTGGTCAGCCGGTCGTGGGCGATGACGGCGTGCTGGCGTCGGCGGTGGAGCTCGCGGGACGGATCGCCGCGAACCCGCCGCTGGCCGTCGCCGCGCTCAAGAAGCGCGCCGCCCGCTACGTCGGGCGCTGACCCCGCCGCGCCGCCGGCGGTGGGGTGGCGAGGTCGCGGAGGAGGTCGCGGGTGCGCTTGCGGGACGCGGCGGGGTCGGGGCCGGCGGGGACGATGTTGGCCCAGACGTCGGTGGCGCCGGCGTCGAGGAGGGACCGGAGCTGGTTGCGGACGGAGGTCTCGGTGCCGACGATGGCGGCGTCGGCGGGGGTGGCGGCCCCACCGAGGGCGAGGATGCGCTGGTAGTTGGGTGCGTCGGCGTAGGCGGCGGATGTCGCGGCGACCGCGTTGCGGGCTTCGGTGACGTCGTCGTGGACGGCGACGGGGAGTCCGGCGACGATGCGGGGCGCGGGCCGTCCCGCCTCGGCGGCGGCCGCGTGGATGTGCGGCGCGATGTGGCCGTCGATCGCCTTGACCGGCGCCATCCACAGGATGGTGCCGTCGGCGTGCCGCCCGGCGGCGCGCAGCAGCCGGGGCGACAGGGCCGACAGCAGGACGGGCACGGGGTGGGGGAGAGGGGCCATGCGGTCGGTGCTGCGGGTCGTCCAGTCCTCGCCGTGGAAGTCGACGTCCTCGCCGCGCAGGAGCCGGGCGAGGATCCGGGTGTACTCCTCGGCGTTGCGGCCCGGGTGGTCGTAGCTCATGCCGTAGGCGTCGCGGACGATCGATGCGTGGGAGGGGCCGATGCCGAGGGTGAGGCCGGGGCGGCCCATGGTGGCGGCGGCGGACGCGGCGCGGTTGGCCTGGAGCAGCGGGTGGCAGGGGTAGGTCTGCAGGACGGCGGTGCCGAGCTCGATCGCCGAGGTCTCGCGTCCGGCGAGGGCCATCGGGGTGAGCGGGTCGCCGCAAACGTTGCTGGCGTACCAGAGCGAGGTGAAGCCGTCGTCCTCGGCCCGCCGGGCCTGGTGGACGATCTTGTCGGGGGTCGACGCGCCGCCGGTCAGGCCGATGCGCACGGGGTTCCTCCGGTGCCGGTGCGCCCCGTGCGGAAGGCTTTCCGCCGGGTGGGGCGAGGCGGTCAGTGGACGACGACGCGGACGCGTCCGAGGTCGGGGATCGTGGCGAAGGGGGTGGCGGCGTCGCCGTCGCGTTGGGCGGTGGCGCGCAGGGCCGGGTAGTAGGTGCCGCGCTTCGTGTAGGTGTAGGTCTGCCGGACGCGCATGCTGGGACGGGGCGGGCCGCCGAAGCGTGCGGGCGTGAACGTGCCGCCGCCGGTGAAGTCCCATGCGGTCGCGACGATCCTGCCGGTGCCGGGCGGCGTCTGGATGGTGGCGGTGAAGGTGACGGGCTTGCCTGCGGGGACGTCGATCCGGTGGCGTCCGTCGACGGTCAGGGTGACGACGGGCTGGATCCCATGCCGCTGGGCCGGTGCTGCGGGCACGGTGACCTGGCCGCCGGTGACGCTGTAGCGGGTCGATTGCGGGGGCGCTATGCCCTTTTCGGCCCAGGCGCTGACGTCGCGGAGGGCTTGCTGGAGGATGCCGGTGTAGTCGAGCAGGTTGGTCTCGTGGGCGCCGATGTGGTCGGCGTTGTCGTTGAACCAGACGCGGAACTCGTCGTCGTAGCGGGTTCCCAGGGCGTTCTTCACCTGCTGGGCGTACCAGTCGGCGTCCCAGGGGAACGCGTCGGTGTCGAGCAGGTTCGCGACCTCGATGACCTTGCCGGTGATCTTGCCGGTGTGGGTGCCGCCGCCGCTGACCTCGCCGGAGATGACCGGGCCGATCTCGACGGCGCGTTGCGGGTAGATCGGCTTGCCGGTGGGGTCGCGGAACTGGTCGAAGGCGGTGAACCCGGGCCGCGCCGGGACTTGGTGGCGATGGTAGGTCAGCAGCGCCAGGTTCCAGCGGTTGTCGATGCGCAGCTCGCCACCGGCGGCGATCGCGTCGAGCGTCTCGGAGGAGTTGCCGGTACCGATGGTGAAGGTCCTGGTGGCGGGGTCGAGCGAGCCGGTGACCGCGCCGATCGTGGTGCCGTCGGCGCGGGAGGCGGTGACGTCGAAACCGAGCTTGTTCGGGTCGGCCGGTGCTTTGTCGAGGGTGAGTTTGGTTGGGACGTTGTGGTCGTCCCGCTCCACTTCGGTGATGGTGGCGGTCTGGTCGATGCGCGCGTTGCGGGTCAGGTCGCCGAGGGGTGAGCGCTCGGTGCCGAGATAACCGGGCTTGCTCCAGAAGTCGTCGGCGTAGCTCGGGTCGATGGCGCGGACGGTGCCGGCGAAGCCGAGCAGACCTTGCGGGTCGTCCAGGCCGAGGACGTAGGAGTGGTTCTCCCAGGCCCGCAGCGGGATGCCCATCCGCGTGACCTCGCGCAGCACCGCTTTCTGCGTGGAGGTGAGACCGGCGTAGGGGTTCCCGGATCCGCCGGGACGCACCGCGTCGGCGATCTGCGGTGCCTTGCCGCGCAGCACCAGCCGGGCGAAGGCGCGGACGAAGAAGTTGTTCGGGATCGAGGTCGGCACCCCGGGGATGAACGGCACCGCGCCGTCCCACACGCCGGTGGTGTTCTCCATCGCGCCGATCGTCATGTACGAGCCGCCGCTGCCGCCGTAGACGTAGCCGTGGATCCGGCGGGACGAGCGGTAGTACGTCGCCGCGACGGTGCGGGAGAGCTTGGCGGCGGCCGCGTCGGCGCGGTAGCCCTCGGTCCCGGAGGTCTGGACGGTGTAGGCGCCGCTGTCGGCCCCGAAGGCGATGGACTGCGCGTCGGCGTTCTCGCTTTGCAGCGGGTAGACGAGCTGGAAGAACCTGCCGTCCCAGCGGTTCGCCGGCGGGAGGTAGAGGTTGAACTTGACGTTCGTTCCCTCGAAATGCCCGGACACCTGGTGGTGCGGCACCGGGCTGGTCTGGTCCTTCTCACCGTCGATGACCGGCCGGGCATAGAGCGGGTCGACGCAGTCGGCGGTGACCTGCATCGGGCCGTTGGGCTGCGGCTGCGCGCACTGCGGCGGCGCGGCGGCCGATGCGGACACGCCTGGCACCGCTACCGCGCCCAGCAGGACGACGCTGCCCGTCGCGAGCGCGCGGAGCCCGGTCACCGGGAGTTCGCCTGCGTCGTGGACGACCAGCGGGACCCGGCCTGCTCCAGGGTGAGCGGGCGCTGGTAGGAGAGGTCGGTGGTGTCGCGCGTGCCCTTGAGGTAGCCCTGGTCGGTGAAGAACGGCGACTTCAGGACGGAGGCGTCGGCGGTGAACATGACCTCGACGGTGGAGCGGCGCAGGGCGATCCGCCAGCGGCCGTCGCGGCGTTCGAGGCGGTCGAGGTAGCGGCCGTTGATGATCTGCGCGGTGCGTCCGTCCTTGCCGAGCAGGACGACGAGGGAGTAGCTCTCGCAGTGGGCGGTGTCGCCGTCGATGTCGCAGGTGTGGGTGGTGATGTTGTGCAGGTGGGTGTGCGAGGTCGCGGCGTGGGTGGGGTTGACCCAGGCGGCGTAGTCGGCGCCGGAGTTGGTGGTGTGTCCGTGTTCGTCGGTGGCGTCGGGGTGGTAGGCGCCGGTGATGAGGGCGTCGTCGTGGCGGTCGCAGCCGCGGGCGTGGCGGGCGACGCAGTCGAGGATCTCGGCGCGGTCTTTGAGGTAGCGCACGTCGCGGCGCAGCGCTTCCAGGTCGTCGGTCATCAGGCGACCGCCTCTTCGCCGACGAGGGTGGTGCGGTGCATCAGCCGCCGGGAGGTCGGCTCGAAGGGCAGGGCGCGGTGCAGCATCCCGGTGTTGTCCCAGATGACCAGGTCGCCGCGCCGCCACTGGTGGCGGAGGACGAACTGCGGCTGGGTGGCCCAGTCCAGGAGCCGTTCCAGTAGCGCCTGGCCTTCTTGTCCGGGAAGCTCCATGACCTCGCCGGCGGTGGCTCCGACGAGCAGGGACTTGCGTCCGTTGCTGCGCGTCCAGACCAGCGGGTGGGTGCGGGAGGGCACGCGGTTCCAGGCGGCGCGTTCTTCGTCGGTGGGGGTGGGGTTGGCGCGCAGTTGTGCGGCGGCGAAGCTGTGTACGACGGTGAGGCCGTCGAGGCGTGCCTTCTCCGCCTCGGGCAGGGCCTGGTAGGCGAGGAAGGTGCTGGCGAATTCGGTGTCGCCGCCGGCCGGGTCGACCTCGCGGGCGGTGAGCAGCGTGGCCTTCTGCGGGATCGGGATGGTGGCGCCGTCGATGTGCCAGTGGAAGTTCCCGCGCCGGTAGCCCGCGAGGACGGCGTTGGTCTTGGCCGGGTCGAGGGTGATCGTGTCGATCTCGGGGTGGCGGTGCTCGCTGGTCTTGGCGACCTCGGGTTCGCCGAGCAGGCGGGTGAAGGCGACGAGGTCGTCGTCGCCGATGTCGAGTTCGCGGTAGATCATCACCCCGTGCTCGTTGAGGAGTTCCCGGCAGCGGTCGGCGGCTTCCTGATGCACCAGCTGGTCGCCGGACGCGCCGGTGATCTCCATGCCGAACGGGCTGAGCGGGGTGAACGCAGCGGTCATCGCACCTCCAAGGTAGCTGTACGACCGTATAAGAATGCTTTCGCCGCTTCAAGAGAGCAAGCTTCTCGCTAAAATGCCGACCGACCCGGACCAACGTGGATGTAGAGGGTCTGGACGGAGCAGAAGCCGGAGGCGTCGGAGGCGAAGAACGGCACGCCGTAACCGTCCCGGCCGGTTCCGCGGTGCGATGCCCGCGATCATCAACCAGGGGTGACCGGCTCCACCGAGTCGAGGAACTCCTGGAACTCCTTCACGACCTCGGCGTGCGCCGACGCGATGCCGACGCCCTCCTCCAGCCGGATCAGCTTCGGGATGCCCGTCACCAGGAACAGCAGCGTCCCTTGGGACAGGGGTCCCAGGGTGACGGGTCGCTTGCGGATCGCCTCGTCGAGCGCGTCGATCTGGAGTCGCCGCACCCGCTCGGTCCACTCGGTGATCTCCGCGCGGATCGACTTGCGGTGGTTGCCCAGCGCGAGGAACTCGGTGGTGAGCGCCGCCGCGGACTCGTCCCGGCTGTACTCCCACAGGACGTGCAATGGCTGGTCGGGGCGGGCGCGCAGGGCCTCGGCCAGCTTCTCCAGGTTCTGCTGCGACCGCCGCCGGATGGCCGCGACGAACACCTCGTCTTGGGTCGGGAAGTAGTACTGGACCAGCCCCGGAGTGACGCCGGCCTTGGCGGCGATGGCGCGGTAGGTGACGCCGGCGTAGCCCGCCTCCAGCATCAGCCGTTCGACGCAGTTGAGAATGAGATCCCGCGTCTTGGATGTCTCGGTTCCCACGCGCCGGGGGGATGCCATGCACGACCTCGCTCTCACGCTGCACCGACATTCTTACAGACCGGCAGGTCGCTTGACGCCTCGCTTTCGTCTGCGTGACCGGCGCATCGCGGAGGCTTAGAATAAGGGTCTCGCTTGTGAGAATCGGCCTCTCGTGTAAAAATCAAGCCCTCAGACTGTACGTCTGTACAGGAACGGTGCGCGCTGACCCGGCCTGCGATCGGCACCGAGGAGGCGATCGACATGAGCACGGAGATCCCTGACGACGACCGCAAGAGGAACCGGTACAGGTTCGACCGGCACGCACCCGAGTACCGGCACCGGTTCGAAGCGATCACCCGGGAGATGCACGACCGGTGCCCCATCGCCTGGTCGGACACCTACGGCGGGCACTGGGTGGCGGCCGGCAACCGGGAGGTGTTCGAGCTGGCCGCGCGGTCGGTCGAGTACCTGTCCAACGACCATGACGTCCGCAACGAACGGCGCGGATACAAAGGGATCACCATTCCCACCTCTGAGTTCGCGTCCCAGGGCGGGTTCCTGGAGATGGACCCGCCCGAGCAGCGCCATTACCGGCAGGCCCTCAACCCCTACCTGTCCCCAGCGGCCGTGCAGCGCTGGATCCCGCTGATCGACGAGGTCGTCCGCGCCTGCCTCGACGAGAAGATCGAGGACGGCCGCATCGACTTCGTCGAGGACCTCGCCAACGTCGTCCCGGCCGTGTTCACCCTCGCCATGATGGGGATCCCGCTCAAGAAATGGGCGCTGTACAACGAGCCGGCGCACGCGTCCATCTACACCCCACCGGACTCGCCCGCGATGCATCGGGTCCTGGAAATGCTCATCGAGATGCACCAGGACCTGGTGGCCACCCTCGCGGAAATCCGCGAGAACCCACGTCCCGGGCTGGTGAACGCGCTCATCAACGCCGACATCAACGGCAAGAACCCGCCCGACCACGAACTCGTCGGCGTCCTCACCCTGCTCATCGGCGGCGGCTTCGACACCACCACCGCCCTGACCGCCCACGCCCTGGAATGGCTGTCGGAGAACCCCGCCGGACGGCAGCGCCTCAACGACGAACGCGACACCCTGCTGGACTCGGCGACCGAAGAGTTCCTCCGCTTCTACACCCCCGCTCCCGGGGACGGACGCACCATCTCCGCCGACTGCGAGGTCGCCGGCACCCGCTTCAAAGAGGGAGAGCGCCTGTGGCTGTCGTGGGCCATGGCGAACCGCGACCCGGCCGCGTTCCCTGACCCGCACACGATCCACCTGGCACGCACGGGCAACCGGCACGCCAGCTTCGGCCTCGGCATCCACCGTTGCATCGGCTCCAACGTCGCCCGCACCGTCTTCAAGCGGATGCTCACGCAGGTGCTCGACCGGATGCCCGACTTCGTCTGCGAACCCGGGGGCGCGGTGCACTACGAGACGATCGGCATCATCAACGGCATGCGCAACCTCCCGGCCACCTTCACCCCCGGCCCCAGACTCGGCCCAGGACTCGACGAAACCCTCGAAACCCTCCAACGCGCCTGCGACGAACAACGCCTCGCCGAACCCGTCACCAAACGCAAAGCGAAGGCCCGCCTCTGACCCGTGCGGATATCAGACAGGCCCCTCGCACCAAGGGCAGCCGACCGCCGGGGACCTCACAAACCGATGGCTGACTTGAACCCCATGTAGGAGCCGGCGCCCGGCCAGCCCAAGCGGGCCAGCTCAACGAACCGGTCGCTGAACCCCAGCTCGCCGAGCTTGTCGATGGCCACGAACTCCACACCACGGATCGGGCGGGTGTCGGCGCCGCTCTCGACGTCGCCGACGCGGCCGCCGACGCGCTGGGCGGTGAAAGTCATGTGCACGACATGGGTGTCGCCGCCGGGAAGGTGGTCGCACACGTACAGCAGCCGGCCCGGCACGACCTCGAGTCCGGTCTCCTCACGCACCTCACGGACGAGCGCGGCGCTCAGCGTCTCCCCGTGCTCGACCTTCCCGCCGGGCAGCGACCAGGACCGGCCGGTGCCGGTGTCCTGGTCGAGCAGCAGGATCCGCCCGTCCTCGACGATCACGGCGGTGACCCGGACAGCGATTCGCGCACCCATGAGCGCACCGTACCCCCGCAGGTCACCCGGTGCCCGGCGAACACGGCGAGGCCCTCGTGGTCACGACGGACGGCCTGAGCACCCGCGTGCCACCTGGTCCCAGTACGTCCCGAAATGCATACCTGCCGGTCGCCGACCGGCCCGGCATCCTGGAGGAGGCCACCTTGCCGCCGACGGGGCATTTCCGGCGACGGGGCATTGCCGCCACCTCGTCGCGCCTCGGCAGCCGTTCCCCGGCCTGACCCCCGCTGACCGGTTCAAAGCCGATCTCACTCGGCGCGGCGGTGTCACCCCGACGGCGCGCCGACCGGACGGTTTCCGGTCCCGGAAACGGCGTGATTGGCCAGGCGCAGCGACCGGGGGACGGCACAGCGCCGTCCAATATCGGCCAGAGTGCGAGCAATCTCCCCCTACTGCTCGATGATCTTTTTGACACGCCATTCATTCTTAGGAGGGCACGTGCGCTCTCGTATCCTCGCCGTCCTGCTCGTGGCCTTAGCGGCCCTGCTGGCCCCCGTGGGCTCCGCCAACGCCGCGACGCCGCTGACGGCCACCCTCACCTGCGACGAGGCCACCGGCACGATCTCCGCCCGGCTGTCCGGCGCAGCTTCGACGATGGCCAAGGGCACCCCTGTCATCGTGGACTTCACCGTTGTGGCCGGCTCCTCGGTCACCACCGGGGGCACATCGGCTCAGGACCCGGACCTTGGCAAGCGGCTCGCCAGCGTCCCGACGACGATCGGATCCGACTGGACGGTCAACGTCAACGGCTACACCAAGGCCTGGAACCCCGCCGCCTACAGCTTCTTCACCGAAACCGTCCGGGTCACCTTCCGCACCGCCGACGGCACCCAGCAGTACTCCGGCTACAGGGACGGCACCTGCACCTACGACACCAGAACCCATCTGACCCTGACGTGCGATCCCAGCACCAACACATTCGCCGCGCGCCTGGAGGGCCAGAACTTCCTTCCCGGACAGCAACTCAAGGTGGAGTACTACAACACTCCCGTCTCCCAGGACACCGCAGATAGTCTCCGGTGGAGCACCTCGGCCTACCTGGCCGCTCAGCAGAACTTCACGGCCGCGGACGACGGAAGCTGGGTCAACACGGCCTACACCCAAACCGTCTCGCCGCACTACTACCTGTCCTACGACGTAAGAGCCGAGGTGAAGGAGCAGACGACCAACCGGATCGTCGCCCGCGCCACCGCGTATTGCCTCTACACCGCCCCATGACCTCCCCCATGAGCGCCGAGACCACGACTCCTCGCACGACCTGACAACCCCCGATACGAAAGGCGGCGGTTCAGCGGGGGACGGCCACCAGTGCCATCGGCAGGGCCGAACGCCGGAAGTCGACCAGTGGCCAGAGCAACTGAAGCCGGCCGCCGTGTACGGCCAGCTCGTACCGCCCGCAGAAGTCCCGCCGGTAGCCGCCGGCCGACACCTTCTGGCAGGCGACCGGCCCGCCGTCCAGGTTCAGGGCCAGGCGCAGGTCGAGCCCGGCCCGCGGCAGGAACGCGGCGAGCGAGGGCAGGGAGAAGTAGGCATCGCGGGTGGTGCCGACGATGATCCGTCCGGCACCGTCCTGCCCGAGGAAACTGCGGTTGGCCAGCCATCGCTCGTCGCTGCCTCCGGCCCGGCCATGACCGTCGGCTCCCAGCAGCATCGGGTAGGAGACCATCGCCTGCCTCGTGCCGCCGATGGCCCGCCGCCAGTCGAGACCGGCCAGGTCGACCAGCCGGGCGCTGCCCGGGCCACCCGACCCGTCGGCCACGAACGCCCCGTGCGTGGCCTGGTAGGAAGCAGGACCGAGTCGGTGGCCATCGCTGACGACCGGGGTATCCGGGTGTCCGTGACGGCTGTAGTAGCTGCCGTTGACGACCAGCGATGCCCCGGTCGCCGCCATCCAGTCACCGACGCCCCGGTCGCCTGCCGGGCGATTGAGCACACGGAACCGGTAGTGGGCCGGGTCGATCCGGCTGAGCAGCAGGGCGTCCACGGGTTGCCCGCTCACCCGGACGGGCAGCTCGGCGACTTCCAGCCCGGTGGCGACCTGGTGCCAGCGCACCGGCTCGGATGCGTCAGGCGTGCGCCGTCCTGCCAGCGACAATCGGATCCCCGGGGATAGCCGGGAGTCGTCCGGGCTGACGTCGCCCCAAACATTGGCGCCGCGGCGCAGCATGACGTTGACGGCGTACCAGCCGCCCTTCCCGTACGCGATCCCCACGACCACCGACGCGACCAGGACGGGAGACAGGGCCAGCGCGGCAATCCACCGCCATCGCCACCGTCGCAGAACTCTGGTCCAGATCATGCGACTTATGATGCGTGTCGCTCACAGCCGGTTCGGCGCCGTTGTCTGCTGCGGTTGGCAGGCGCGCTGCTGAGCCTGGGCGCTGCCGAGGGCGCGATGGTCCAGAGCGAGGTCGGCGGGCGTGGGTTCACCAGTCCCGGGTGGCGATCAGCTCCTCGATGTCGGCTCCGTCGAAGTCGTAGGCGGTGGCCACGAACCAGAACTCTTCGCCGATCACATCGCGGGCGACCGTCTCGATCTCGCTGCCGGCCGCCTCGAACTCCGTCTGCAGGGCGTTGAACTGCTCGGTCGCGGCGTGCGTCAGCGTGTAAAGCGCCGCCAGATCGGCGGGCCGGCCGACCTCGATCCGCTCGCACAGACTCAGCAGGATCGCCTCGCCCTTATCGACGAGGTGATCAGGGAAGTACCCGTCGTTGTACATCCCGGTGAGGAACTCGTGTTCGAGCACCTTCTGGTTCGTCACGGCCACCACACTTGCCCCCTTCGTCTGCTGTCCCGGTCTCCATCGCATCCTTCACGGCGTCACTGACAACGACCGTCCTGCTCTCCTCGGACGCGGACGCGGCTGGCCGACGAATCTATGTCCGGCACCACATCGGTGCCGAGTGGTGAACGGGGTTCGTCGGTCGTTCGGGGAAGCGCCAGCGGCGGGTGACCGGTCCCGGGCGCCGACGAGCGGGCGTCTCGCCTAACCCGGTATGTACCCCCGAGGCTGGGTGGGACGGCTACGGTCACGGTCATGAAGATCATCGGCGAGGACGCCGCGTATCGGCTGGCCGGGCCCGGCACGCAGAGGTTCGTGGCCGGTGGCGTCCAGGTGCTGATGGAGCCTGATGGCACGGCCGTCCTGATCACCGAGGCCCCGGAGCGCCTCGAACATCCGTGGCAGGCGCGCGAGGTCGTCCTGCCGTGGCAGCCGGTCGCGTTCGACGAACACACCGGGCTGCTCCTGGAGAACTTCGACGATCTGCGGTGCCGAGTGCTGTTGTGGATGCCCGGGGGCTTGGCGGACTTGGGGTGGGGGCGGGGTTCGCTCAGGTCCACCCATCCCCTGCCCGGCCGCGCGGCCGTTGTCGTCCTTGATGGACCGGTGGACTGGGAGGAGTTGGATCTGCAGCGGTCGTTGCTGGTTCCCGTGGCCGAGCCGGCACCGGTCGGATGGCTGGAGCACGCCTTGACCGATCGGCGCCGAGCGCTGTGGCAGTTCGTGGCGGGTTGGTTCCCGCGCCGGCTGCGTCCCGCCTGGCGGCCCGAGTTTCAAGCTCCGCCGCAGATCGCGGTGCCTCCGGTGCTGGCCGACTTCTACCGGCTTGCCCACCACCATCCTGATCTGCTGGGCCGCAGATTCCACGGCGGGTTCCTGTATCCGTCCGCCGAACTGGAGGTCGACCAGAGCGGAAGGATCCGGCTCGGCAGGGACGGTGACCACGGGCCCGGCTGGCGGCTTGTGCCCGAAGGGGATGATCCGCCGGTATTGGCGGTCCAGCACGAGGAGATACGCGACGACCGGGACGGGTGGCTGAGCGGAATCCACCAGAGGGCGCCGTGGCGTGAGCGGGAGCCTCTGAGTGGTTTCCTACTGCAGTTCGCGCTGTACGCGGCCGCCGCCCACGGGCCCTATCGGGGAGTGGCCTCCACGCTCTCGCGGCGGCAGGCCCTGGCGCTGGTCGGTGGCTGGCAGCGTGTTCCGCTGCAAC
Organism: Actinomadura montaniterrae; assembly: GCF_008923365.1. Lineage (GTDB taxonomy): Bacteria > Actinomycetota > Actinomycetes > Streptosporangiales > Streptosporangiaceae > Spirillospora > Spirillospora montaniterrae. Next base: position 42,116 of record NZ_WBMR01000013.1, on the reverse strand, counting down.
CACTGCCGGCCGAGCGGGAACCGGTCACCTTCGCCGTGGCGCCCGGCCGCATCGCCTGCCTGTATCCCGGCCCACCAGAGCACAGCGCCCCGGACATCGACGACTGCTGGGTCAGCGTCGCCGCCACCCACCCCGGCCTGCTCAACCCCCTGGACATCGACTGGCACACCTTCACCGGCTGAGCTGGCAACGCACTGGTCGCCCATGCGGCTTCGCCGAAGCCAGAGCGGACCAGGCCGAGGTCTGGTTGGTGGAGCGCTCGACGGGTTTCCACCTGCCGCCAACTGGAAGCGACTGGTCATCACCGGGGCATGGCCCGCTGTAGTCGTCAACGAACTGCTCGGGCCCGATGGATTGTTCACGCTCAAGAGTGCGCTGGCGAATGCCGCCGCCGTGACCGCGTGCGACCGTGATGACGGCGTTGTCAACGGAGGGATCGCCGAACCGCGCCGCTGCCGCTTCGACGCGTCCAAGGTCCCCGGTCTGTCCCCGGTGGAGGCCAAGGCCGTCCAACCTGATCTGAGACGCCCCCGCACTGCAGGCGCGATCGGCAACGGCTCCTGTCGGACCGTGGAAAGGGTCCAGCGCCCTTGCACGCAACGACCGGTACTGGTGTGCCGGAACGGGCCGTCGCGGTACTGGCCTCGCGTTCGCGGCAATGGTTCGGCCGTGATGGCGTCGAACCCGAGGATGGTCACCAGAAGGCGCGGCGGGTGTGGATCTTGGGTTGTGTGTGCGTTTGTGCTGGTCAGGGGTGGCGCGCCCGGCAGGATTCGAACCCGCGACCGTCGGTTTAGAAGACCGATGCTCTATCCAGCTGAGCTACGGGCGCTCGGCGGCCCGGCGGGACGCCGGGACACAGTGTAAGGCTGAGCGTCCTCCGGCTCCACATCCATAACGGTGCCACCAGGGGACGCGTCGGGACGGGGCGGTGGGCGAAGGGTCATATCTTGGGGTGCTGTGGCGGTGGACAGTGAGGTGCCGCTCTCCGGCGGGGACGTGACGGAGGGCGTGGTGCGGGTGGGGGACACGGTGCGCAGGCCGCTTCGGGCGCACAGCGCGGCGGTGCACGGGCTGCTGCGGCACCTGGAGGGGGCCGGGTTCGACGGGGCGCCGCGGGTGCTCGGGGTGGACGGGCGCGGGCGGGAGATCCTCGGCTGGGTGCCGGGGGACGTCCCGCACCGGCCGCTGCCGGAGTACGCGGTGTCGGAGGACGCGCTGCGGGGCGTCGCGGTGCTGCTGCGGCGGTATCACGAGGCGGTGGTCTCGTACGGGGTGCCCGAGGACGGCTGGGACCGGGAGGCGTCCAATCTGGACGGGCCTCCGGAGCTGATCGGGCACTGCGATGTGACGCCGGAGAACGTGGTGTTCCGGGACGGGACGCCGGCGGCGTTGATCGACTTCGATCTGGCGCGGCCGACGACGCGGTTGTACGACGTGGTGACGGCGCTGCGGCACTGGGCGCCGATCGCCGATCCGGCGGACCGGGACGCGCTGCTCTACGGGGCGGACGTCGCGCGGCGGGTGCGGATCTTCTGCGACGCGTACGGGCTGGACCGGGAGCGGCGGCGGGAGGTGCTGCCGGCGGCGCGGGTGCGGTTCGAGCGGTCGTACGAGGCGATGCGGGCGAGGGCGGCCGGAGGCGGCGGCTGGGCGCGGATCTGGCAGGGTGGGGCGGGCCCGCGGATCCGGCGGGCGCAGGACTGGTTGGAGCGTCACTGGGATGAGCTTGATGCGCGGCTCTGCTGAGGGGCTGGTTCTTGGGGTGGCGCTGGACGCGCTTCTGGGGGATCCGCGGAGGGGGCATCCGGTCGCGGGGTTCGGGCGATTGGCGGCGAGGTTCGAGCGGGTCGTTTATCGGGATTCGCGGGCGGCGGGCGTTGTTCATGCCGGGGTTCTGGTGGGCGGTGCCGTGGCTTCGGGGGTTCTGCTGGAGCGGGTGGCGCGGGGGCCTTTGAGGATCGTGGTCACGGCTGCCGCCACGTGGGCTGTTCTGGGCGGGACGTCTTTGGGGCGTGAAGGGATCGCCATGGAGCGGATTCTGGAGGACGGCGACTTGGAGGCCGCGCGGGGGCGGCTTTCGCATTTGTGCGCGCGGGATCCCAAGGGATTGGACGAGGCGGCATTGGCGCGGGCGACCGTGGAATCGGTGGCGGAGAACACGTCGGACGCGGCCATCGCCCCGCTGGTGTGGGGGGCCGTGGGCGGTGTTCCGGGGCTGCTAGCGTATCGGGCCGTCAACACTCTGGACGCGATGGTCGGCTACCGGAATCCGCGCTATGAGCGGTTCGGGTGGGCGGCGGCGCGGTTGGACGACGCGGCGAACTGGGTTCCGGCGCGGCTGACGGGAATGCTCGTCGTCCTTTGCTCGGGACGGGGCGCCTGGCGGGTGCTGCGGCGGGACGGCGGCAATCATCCGAGCCCCAACGCGGGACGGTGCGAGGCCGCGTTCGCGGGGGCGTTGGGTGTGAGGCTGGGCGGGACGAATTCGTACGGAGGCGCGGTGGAGCATCGGCCGGAAATGGGAGACGGGCGGGCTCCGGAGGTCCGCGATATAGGCAGGGCGGTGCGGTTGTCGGCGGCGGTGACGTTCGCGGCGGCGGCGCTGGTGTGGGGGCTGCGGTGAGCGGCGGTCTGCTGGTCGCGGGGACGACGTCCGACGCGGGGAAGAGCGTGGTGACCGCCGGGTTGTGCCGGTGGCTGGCGCGGCGGGGCGTGAAGGTGGCGCCGTTCAAGGCGCAGAACATGTCGCTGAACTCGATGGTGACGGCGGACGGCGCCGAGATGGGGCGGGCGCAGTACATGCAGGCGCAGGCGGCCGGGGTGGAGCCGCGCGCGGTGATGAACCCGGTGCTGCTGAAGCCGGGCAGCGACCGGCGCAGCCAGGTCGTGGTGCTGGGCCGGCCGGTCGCCGAGGTGGACGCGCTCCAGTACGGCGACCACAAGGAATGGCTGCGCGGCGTCGTGAAGGAGAGCCTGGACGAGCTCCGGAGCGAGTACGAGGTGGTGGTCTGCGAGGGCGCGGGGAGCCCGGCGGAGATCAATCTGCGGGCCGGGGACATCGTCAACATGGGGCTCGCGAGAATGGCGGACCTGCCGGTCGTCGTGGTCGGGGACATCGACCGGGGCGGGGTGTTCGCGTCGCTGTTCGGGACCGTGGCCCTGCTGGAGCCGGCCGATCAGGCGCTCGTCGCGGGTTTCGTCGTCAACAAGTTCCGGGGCGCGAAGGAACTGCTGGAGCCGGGGCTCGAGCAGTTGCGGCGGCTCACCGGGCGTCCCGTGCTGGGCGTGCTGCCGTGGACGCTCGGGCTTTACCTGGATTCCGAGGACACGCTCGCCCTGGACGCGCCGCGTCCGGACGCCGCCGCGCCTTTCGGGAGGCAGACGCTGCGGATCGCGGTCGTGCGGTTCCCGCGCATTTCGAATTTCACCGACATGGACGCGCTGGCGTGCGAGCCGGGCGTCGTGGTGCGCTATGCGGCCAGCCCGGGGGATCTCGCGGAGGCCGATCTCGTCGTGCTGCCGGGGACGCGGGCGACGGTCAGCGACCTGGCGTGGCTGCGCGAGCGCGGAATGGCGGACGAGGTCGTGCGGCGGGCCCGGGAAGGGCGTCCGGTGCTCGGCATCTGCGGCGGCCACCAGATGCTCGCGAAGCGGATCGAGGACCCCGTGGAATCGGGGACCGGGCTCGTCGAAGGGCTCGGCCTGCTGCCTGCGAGGGTCGTTTTCGAGAGCGACAAGACGCTCGGACGGCCGCGAGGAAGCGCCTATGGCGAGAACGTCGACGGCTACGAGATCCACCACGGCATCGTGTCCGTGGAAGGCGGCGAGCCATTCCTCGACGGGTGCCGTGTGGGCGCCGTCTGGGGGACGACGTGGCACGGCACCATGGAGAACGACGGATTCCGGCGGGCGTTCCTGAAGGACGTCGCGGAAACGGCCGGGCGCGATTTCACCCCGGCGCCGGACGTCGGGTTCGCCGCGTTGCGGGAGGCGACCTTCGACGCGCTCGGCGACCTCGTCGAGGAGCATCTCGACACCGACGCCGTGTGGCGGCTCATCGAGAAGGGCGCGCCGGGCGATCTGCCCGTGGTGCCGCCAGGCGGCGCACCGGCTATTTGACGAGTCCCTGTTCGCGCATCCAGTCGCGGGCGACGAGCACCGGGTCGTCTCCGTTCACGTCGACCTTGCTGTTGAGGTTCCGCATGACGGTCGTCGTCAGCCTCGGGCTGATCTTCGCGAAGAGGCCCGTGAGTTCGGGATGCGCGCGCAGCACCGAGTCGCGGACGGTGATGGCCGGGTTGTAGTTCGGGAAGAAGTGCTTGCTGTCGCCGAGGACGTGCAGGTGGAGAGCCTGGATGCGGCCGTCGGTGGTGAACACCTCGCCGAAGGTGCATTTCCCGCTCGACGTGGCGTTGTAGACGACGCCCGATGACATCTGCCGCACGTTCGTGGCGGGGACGCTCGACCCGTAGGACAGCCCGTACGCCTTGAGCATTCCGCGCAGGCCGTCGTTGCGGGCGAAGAATTCGGGGTCGACGCAGAACGTCCGCTGCCCCGCCGGCACCTTCACCATGTCGGACAGGTCGGTGAGCCCGAACCGTTTCTGGTTCGCGGTCGTGACGGCCATCGCATAGGTGTTGTTGAGCGGCGCCGGAGGCGCCAGCCACGCGATGTGGTTGCGTTTCATGTCCAGGTCGCGGACGGCCTCGAACTGCTTCTGCGGGTCCGGGATCGGGTTCTCCTGCCCGAGGTAGGTGATCCAGCCGGTGCCGGTGTACTCCCAGGCGAGGTCGTTGTCGCCGCTGGTGATGGACTTGCGGGCGGTGACGCTGCCCTGCACGTTGGTGTGGTCGACCGCGTTCGCGCCGGCGGCGGTGAGCGCCAGCACCGCGATCTTGCCGAGGATGATCTGCTCGGTGAACTCCTTCGAGGTGACGCGGATCGTCGCGTCCTTCAGGTCCGGGATGGGGCGGATGCCGGCGGGCTCGATGTGCGGGATGAACGCCGAGGCCGGCTTGAGCCCGCACCCTGTGAGCGCGAGGACCGGCGCCAGCGCCGCCGCGAGGAGCCGCCGCCGCATCACAGCCCCTTCGGCGCCAGCAGCCGGGTCGCCATCCCGCCGAGCCAGTCGATGAGCAGCGCGAGCAGCGCGATGAGGACGCAGCCGGTGAGCAGCACCGGGGTGCGCTGCGTGCTGACGCCGCTGGTGATGAGGTCGCCGAGGCCGCCGCCGCTGATGAACGCGGCGATGCTGGCCGTCCCGACCATGAGCACGAGCGTGGTGCGGATCCCGGCGAGGATGACCGGCACGGCGAGGGGCAGCTCGACGCGGCGCAGCACCGTGCCCGGCGACATCCCGATGCCGCGCCCCGCGTCGGTGAGGGTCGGGTCGACCTGCTGGAGGCCGACCATGGTGTTGCGGAGCGCCGGCAGCACCCCGTAGGCGACGAGCGCGACGACGGCCGTCCAGAAGCCGATGCCCCAGATGACGGCGAGCAGCACCACGACGCCGATCGCGGGCGCGGACTGCCCGATGTTGGCGACCGCCAGCACGAACGGCGTCGCCGGACGCGCCCACCGGCGGCTCAGCAGGACGCCGAGCGGGATCGCGATCACCAGGACGGCGAGCGTCGACACGACGGTCAGCTCGATGTGCTCCCACGTCTTCTGCCCGACGTACCGGGTCGCGAGGCTGCGCCGGGCGATGCTGTCGAGGTCCGAGTTCTCCACGTACAGCAGCCACGCGGCGCCGATCAGGACGATCGCGACCGGCTCCAGCCACGACCGCCAGGACCGCCCGGTCGGGGTGTGCAGCGACTCGCGCGGCTCCCCGGCGGCGGCCGGGTTCTCCGCCGGCGCCTCCCCGGACGGCGCCGCGGCGGCGGGCGGCGGGCCCCCGCTCACGAGGGCCGCCGCCGGGTCCGCGCGCGGTCCTTCATGTCCTTGATCGCGTTCTGCAGGGTGCCGAGGGTGACCGTGCCGCGGTAGACGCCGCGCGGCCCGACGACCGGCACCCACTCGTGCTCGATCTGGATCAGCGTCTCGAGGGCCTGCTGGAGGGTGTCGCGGGCCCGGATCGGCGGCGCGACGGCCATGCCGCGCTCGCCGATCGGCCCGCTGACGCCCTCCACGTCCTCCGGGTGCGCCCACCGGACGGGACGGTCCCGCTCGTCCAGGACGATCGCGAAGCCGATCTCGCTGTCCTCGATCCGGCGCCGGACGTCCGCCGCGTCGTCGCCGGTCCGCGCCCGCGGGACGTCCTGCAGCGGGACGTCCGCGACCCGGCTGAACTGCAGCAGCCGCATCGCCTGCCCGCCGCCGAGGAACTGCTCGACGTACGCGTCCGCCGGGTTCAGCAGGATCTCCTGCGGCGTCGCGTACTGCGCGACCCGCGAGCCCTTGTCGAGGATCGCGATGCGGTCGCCGAGCTTGAGGGCCTCGTCGATGTCGTGGGTGACGAACACGATCGTCTTGCCGAGCTCCTCCTGGAGCCGCAGCAGCGAGTCCTGCAGGTTGCCGCGGGTGATCGGGTCGAGGGCGCCGAACGGCTCGTCCATCAGCATGGCGGGCGGGTCGGCGCCGAGCGCGCGCGCGACGCCGACGCGCTGCTGCTGGCCGCCGGACAGCTCGCGCGGATACCGGTCGCGGTACTGCGCGGGGTCGAGGTCGACGAGTTCGAGCAGCTCGTCGACGCGCTCCGCGATCCGCTTCTTGTCCCACTTCAGCATCTGCGGGACGAGTCCGACGTTCGTCGCGACCGTCATGTGCGGGAACAGCCCGGCGTTCTGGATCACGTAGCCGATGTGCCGGCGCAGCTCGGTCGGGTCGAGGCCCATCGCGTCCTGCCCGGCCACGATGATCTTCCCGGAGGTCGGCTCGATCAGCCGGTTGATGAGCCGCATCATCGTGGTCTTGCCGCTGCCGGACGGGCCGAGCAGCACGACGATCTCGCCGCTGCGGATCGTCATCGTGACGTCGTCGACGGCGGGCGTGCCCTGTCCCGGGTACCGCTTGGTGACGTTGATCAGCCGGATCCCGCCGCGGCCCGCGCCGTCGTCCTCGGCGGCCGTCGCCGGGCCGCCGGCCTCCCGCGCCCCGCCGGCCTCCCGCGCGCCGCCGTCAGACACGGACGCCCCGCGGGGTCGTCAGCCGCCCGATCAGCACGAAGCAGCCGTCGAACAGCAGCGCCAGGATGATGATCAGGACCGTCCCGGCGAGCGTCATGTTGATCGCGTTGGCGCCGCCCAGCCGGGCCAGCCCGGAGAAGATCTGCTCGCCGAGCCCGGGCCCGGACACGTACGCGGCGATCGCGCCGATCCCCATCGCGAGCTGCGTGCTCACCCGGACGCCGGTGAGGATCACCGGCCACGCGAGCGGCAGCTCGACGCGCAGCAGGATCGCGGTGCGGGTCATCCCGATGCCGCGCGCCGCGTCCACCAGCGTCCGGTCGACGCCGGCCAGCCCGACGATCGTGTTCCGCACGATCGGCAGCAGCGAGTACAGGGTCAGCGCGACGACGCTCGGCGCCACCCCGAGCCCGAGCGGCGTGATGAGCAGGCCGAGCAGCGCCAGCGACGGCACCGTGAAGATCACCCCGGCGGTGCTGGTGGCCACCGCGGACAGCCGGCCGCTGCGGTAGACGGCGAGCCCGATCAGCAGCCCGAGCACCAGCGCGGCCAGCACGCACTGGAACACCATGCTGGCGTGCTGCCACGTCTCGAACTGGAGCCGCTCGCGCCGGCTGTCCAGATACTCCCAGAAGTTCACGTCCCCTCCGCCGTGATCACTACCCACCGTCCCCGCCCGATCACACCCGCGTCACGCGGGGCAGTCCGGCCCCGCTCGCACCCGTACTAAGCTCGTCCCTCAACGACCTCAGCGTTGCGATCGCGTGCGAAGCAATGAGTACGGAGGAATGTCGGTGACCGAGGAGCGGTCCAGTCTCATCGTCCCGCTGATGAAGGCGCGGGTTCCGGCGGAGATCCAGCTGGAGTTCCCGCTGCCGCCGGACGAGGAGCCGGTCCGCGACGCGTTCGCCGGCGACCTGTACGTCACCTACGCGCTGGAGATCGCCGACGAGTCGGCGGTGGCGGGCCGCCGCTACGAGCACGTGGCGCCGCGGCACTGCGCCGAGCTCGGCGTCGCCGCCGCGGACCTGCGCCGCCAGGCGGTGATCAACCTGCGGGACCGCAGGCCGGAGCTCGGGCTCAGCTGGTACCCGGACGTGCGGGCGGTGACGGTGACGCTCGGCGAGCCGGGCCCGATGGGCGCGCCGTCGCGGCGCGGCGGCCTGGAGGCGGCGCTGCTGCTGGACGAGGGGTTCCTCGACAAGCTCGCGCAGGACGTGGAGGGCGACCTGGTCGTCGCGGCCCCCGCGCGGGACGTGTTCGTGGCGTCGGGCACCGGGCACCCGGACGGTGTCGACAAGCTGCGCTGGGCGGTCGGCCAGGTGTGGGCGGAGAACCGCGGCGACGGCGTCTCGGATCCGGCGTGGGACGTCCCGGCGGGCAGCCTCCTGACCCATGACCTGCTGGTCCGCCGCGGCACGACCTGGGAGATCCTGGCGGGCTGACCCGCCCCTCACCTTCCGGCGCCCGCCCGTTCCGCCTCCGGGCGCTCGCCCGTCACACCTTCAGGTTCGCCAGTCCCTCCAGTGCCGCGACCAGCGGGGCGAGCTCCGGCAGCCGGGACGCCGCGGCCAGCGCGTCGTCGAGCGCGGCGTTGTGCGTCGGGGCGGCCTCGGCGTGCAGCTCGCGCCCTTCGGGGGTGGCCTCGGCGCAGATGCCGCGGCGGTCCTCCTCCGACAGCACGCGGGTGAGCAGGCCGCGCTTCTCCAGCCGGGCGACCAGGCGGGTCGTCGCGCTCTGGCTGAGCACGAGCTTGTCGGCGAGCTGCTGCATCCGGACGTGCCGGCCGTCCGGTTCGGCGAGGTGGTGCAGCACGCAGAACTCGTTGACGCTCAGGCCGTGCCGGCGCTGGAGGGCGCGCTCGATCTCGTCCTCGATGCGCGCGTGCAGGGCGGCGAGGGTCCGCCAGCCCTGGGCGCGGTCGGCCGTGCCGGTGGGGGCGCCGGACGGCTCGGCGGGTGACATGGCTCACGCCTCCTCGTGTTGCGCGCCAGGTACTTGCATGGTGATATAGCAGGCGTCTGCAAATACATGCTCGTGCAATAAATGCATGCGCTGGCTGTTGCAGGCGCCGCCTACTCTACCCGAGGAGACCCCTCATGCCCCTCGCGCTGCTGGCCCTCGCGCTGGGCGCCTTCGGCATCGGCACGACCGAGTTCGTCATCGCCGGTCTGCTGCCGGACCTCGCGTCCGACTTCCACACCTCGATCCCCGCCGCCGGGCTGCTGGTGTCCGGCTACGCGTTCGGCGTGGTGGTGGGCGCGCCATTGATCACCGCGCTCGGCGCGCGGCTGCCCCGCAAGACCATGCTCGTCGGCCTGATGGGCCTGTTCGTCGCCGCGCACCTGCTGTCCGCGCTCGCGCCGGGCTTCGGCGTCCTGCTCGCGGCGCGGATCGTCGCCTCGTTCGCGCACGGCGCCTACATCGGCGTCGGCGCGGTCGTCGCCGCCGAGCTGGTGGCGCCGGAGCGCCGCGCGCGGGCCGTCGCCCTGATGTTCACCGGGATCAGCCTGGCGAACGTGCTCGGCGTCCCGCTCGGCACGTTCCTCGGCCAGCAGCTCGGCTGGCGCGCCACCTTCTGGACGGTCGCCGGGATCGGCGTCGTCGCGCTCGCCGGCATCGCGCTGCTCGTCCCGTCCGGCCCGCGACCGCAGGGCGGGCTGCGGCACGAGATGGCGGTGTTCCGCGGCGGCCGGATGTGGCTGGCGCTCGCCACCACCGCGCTCGGCTGGGCCCCGGTGCTGGCCGTCGTCACCTACGTGGCGCCGCTGCTCACCGACGTCACCGGGTTCGGCAAGGGCGCGGTCCCGGTGGTGATGACGCTGCTCGGCGCCGGGATGCTGGTCGGCGGCCCGCTCGGCGGCCGCTACACCGACCGGGCGCTGCTGCCGACGGTCCTCGCCGCGCTCGCCGGGCTGACCGTGCTGTCGGCGGTGCTGCTGGTGACCTCGCACGACCGGATCGCGGCGGTGGCGACGCTCACCGTCTTCGGCGTCGTCGCCTCGGCCACCATCCCGCCACTGCAGGTGTGGGTGGTGGAGAGGGCGGCCGCCGCACCGACCATGGCGTCCGCCGCGAACGTCTCGGCCTTCAACCTCGGCAACGCGGTCGGCCCCGCGCTCGCCGGGCTGACGATCGGGGCCGGGCTCGGCTACACCTCCGCGCTCTGGGTGGCCGCCCTGCTCGGCGCCGCCGGGTTCGCGGCCGCGCTGGCGGGCGGCGCCCTGGACCGCCGCGACCGCCGCGACCGCCGCGACCGCCGCGAGCACAGCGACCGGACGGTGCCGTCGGCCGCTCCCGCCGCCGAGGCGAGCCGCGTGCCGTGCTGACGCCCCGGGTCAGCCGAGGGTCTTGAACTCGGGCCACAGGCGCGTCCAGGGGGCGCGCTGCCCGCGGCAGACCCAGACCGGTTTGCCCTGTTCCTGGTTGTCGAGGCCGACGCCGTTGTCGATGCGGCTCACCGGGCGGACGTCCGTCCAGTAGCGGTGCAGGCGGGCGCCGTCGGCGACGGTGTCGGGGCCGACGACGATGGCCGGGCCGCCGGTGTCGGGCGGGCGGCCGAAGTACCAGAAGCCGTTGTGCCCGCTGTAGGCGCGGGGAAGGCCGAGCTTCGGGCCGTACCGGTCGAGCGCGCCGGCCTCGCCGTAGTTGCCCGTCACGATCACGGCCTTGGCGCGCTCGTCCGCCGGCAGCGCCCGGTAGACGCGCGCGACGTCCTGCGCGAAGCGGGGCCAGCCGACGGTCTCGGCGGAGTCGGCGTTGATGACCGGCTGCGGCGTGTCGGCCAGCCACTTCACCGGGTACACCGGCAGCGTCAGCGCGATGCTGCTCGCCGCCGTCACCGCGTACGCCGGGACGGTCGCCGCCCAGCCCCATCCGCGCGGTGCGCCGCGCCGCTCGACCTCGACGGCGCCGGCCGCCCACAGCGCCGCCCATAGCCCGGCGAGGTAGTACGGCTTGCCGCCGGTCGCGATGAACAGGACGTTCAGCAATAGGTAGGCGTGGCCGAGGAAGCGGAACGGGCGCAGGGCGTCCGACCGGTACGTCCGCCACAGCCCGTAGATCCACAGCCAGGACGGCACGATCCCGGTCATCAGTATCTGGAACGGGACGAAGCCGGGCCGTCCGGCGAAGTCGCCGCTGCCGGCGATCTGCCCGGCCATGTCGACCTGCGGCCAGCCGTGCCGGGCCTGCCACACCAGCCCGGGCAGCAGCGCGGCCACGACCACGGCGGCCCCGGCCGCGAACATGGGGCGGCGGAAGAAGTCCCGGGGGCCGGAGACGAGCAGGCCCGCGACGATCGCGGCGAGCAGGAACCCGGCCAGGTACTTGACGTTCAGCGCCGCCGCCGCGACCGCGCCGGCCGCGAGCAGCATCCGCTGGTCGGACGTCCGCACCCACCTGACGACGAGCCACACCAGCGCCGTCGACAGCAGCAGGTCGAGCGTCGCGGTGTAGAAGCTGTGGCCCACCGCGACCGCGAACGGGCACACCGCGTAGGAGGCGGCGGTGAGGAGCTGGGCGCGGCGACCGCCGCCCATCTCGCGCGCCGTCAGCGCGGCGACCACGACGCCCGCCGCGGCGAAGACGGCGGCCGGGACGCGCAGCGCCACCAGCGTGTCGCCGAACACCGCCGTCGCGGCGCGGGTCAGCAGCGGCAGCAGCGGCGGCTGGTCCGGATAGCCCCAGGCCAGGTGCCGTCCGGCGACGCGGAAGTACAGCTCGTCGCGGTGGTAGCCGTAGCGGGCGGCGACCGCGAGGAGCAGCGCGCCGAGCACCCCCGCCAGTAGCAGCACGGGCCTCCACGCCACCGGTGCCGGACCGTCCGCGGAGGTGACGTCGACGGGCCCGGACGCGGCGGACGCGGGAGCGGACATGCGGTCAACGTATGTCGCGAATGTGGCCTACGTCACGATCATTACTCCGGCCAGGGCCGGTCATCTCCCCGCACCGCCTCCCGGAACCGGCCCGGCGCCTGCGCGAACTCCCGCTTGAACGCCTTCGCGAACGCGAACTCCGACGCGTACCCCACCCGCTCCGCGACCGCCCGCAGCGGCAGATCGGTGTCCCGCAGCAGCCGCGCGGCGACCGTCATCCGCCACCACGTCGCGTACGCCAGCGGAGGCGAGCCGACCGTGGCGGTGAAGCGGCGCGCGAACGCGGCGCGGGACAGGCCCGCCCGCTCGGCCAGCGACCGGACCGTCCACGGCCGGCCCGGCTCGTCGTGGACGCCCCGCAGCGCGGCGGCGACCGCCGGATCGCGCAGCGCCGCCGCCCACCCCGTCGCCTCGTCCGCCGGACGGTCCTCGTACCAGGCGCGCACCATGTACAGCAGCAGGATGTCCAGCAGCGCGGGCAGCGCGGCGTCGCCGCCGTGCCGCGTGCCGCCGTCCAGCTCGCGGCCGAGCAGCTCGATCGCGCCGCGCAGCGACGGGTGCCTGCCGATCCGCGCCGGGATGTGGACGACGTCGGGAAGCTCGGCGAGCAGCGGATGCACCCGGGTCTGGTCGAGGCGGTACGCGCCGCACAGCATCTCCGTGCGGCCGTCCGTGACCTGGCCGTCTGCTTGCTGCGGGCGGGTGAGCGAGCGGGCGTCGGACAGCGGCCGGTCCGGGACGTCCGCGATGCCGTGGCCCAGCTCGCGCGGCAGGAACGCGACGTCCCCGACGCCGAGCCGGACCGGCTCGCCCGCCGCGGGGATCAGCCAGCAGGCGCCCTTGAGCAGGACGTGGAACCCTGCGCCCGGCTGCGGCTCGAACCGCACGCCCCACGGCGCGTCCAGGACGGTGCGCGAGGAGTGCGGCCGCCCGAGCCGCATGGCGGAGATCGCGTCGCTGAGCACGTCCATGCGTCCGAACGTATCGCGAAGTACGAGGTAGCGAGACGAATGGACATGACAGATGGATTCTGAGGCATGGGTAGTCTCGCACGCTCTCCCTACGGTGATCGCAGAGAGCATCACGACAGGGAGACAGCATGAAAATCGCCGTTTACGGAGCGAGCGGGTTCACCGGAGGCCTGGCGCTCGCCGAACTGAGCCGGAGGGGGATCGCCGCCGTCGCCGTGGGACGCGACGCGGAACGCCTCAGCGAGTCCGCCGACCGCGCCGGCGCGCAGGACGCCGACCTCCGGATCGCGGGACTCGCGGACCACGCCGCGCTCGTCGAGGCGTTCCGCGACTGCGACGCCGTGCTCAACTGCGCGGGACCGTTCGCGCTGTGGGGCGAACCGGTCGTGCGGGCCGCGATCGCCGCCGGCAGCCACTACGTCGACACGACGGGGGAGCAGGGCTACCTGCGGCACGTCCTCGACGCGTTCGACGCGGACGCCCGCCGCGCCGGGGTGACGGTCGTCCCCGGGCTGGCCGACGACGGCGGGCCCGGCGACCTGATCGCCGCGCTCGTCGCCGCGCGCCTCGGCGACGTCGACGACCTGCTGGTCGCCGACCTGCGGCGGCCCGGCGCCGTGTCGCGCGGCACCGCCCGTTCGATGGCGGCGGCCGAGGGCGCGGTGCCACTGGAGTACCGCGACGGAGGCTGGGCCCCCGCGCCCGCCGACGAGACCGGGCGGACGATCGTCGTGCCCGGCGAGCCGGACAAGGCCGAGGTCGCCTCCTTCGCGCTGCCCGGCGTCGTCACCGTCCCGCGCCACGTGCGGGCCCGGCGCGTCCGGGGCGCGATCCGCGCCGAGGTGGCCGCGCTGTTCGGGAGCCTGAGCGCCGAGGCCGTGGAGAGCGTCCCGGAGCGGCCGGACGAGGCGTCCCGCGCGGCCGCCCGGTGGCTCATGGTGGCGGAGGCGTCCGACCGGTCCGGACGGACCGTGCGCGGCGAGGTGACCGGGACGGACGCGTACGGGACCACCGCGGTGATCGCGGTCGAGGGCGCCCGGCGGCTCGTCGCGGACGGGGCGCCCGCCGGGACCCGCACGCCCGCCGAGGCGTTCGACCCGGCGGACCTGCTCGGCTTCCTCGAGGCGTCCGGCGCGTCCTGGCGGGTCGAGGCGGCGTGAGGCCGGCGAGACCAGCGTGAGACCGGCGAGACCAGCGTGAGACCGGCGAGACCAGCGTGAGACCGGCGAGACCGGCGTGAGACCGGCGTGAGGCCGGCGGGAAAACCGGTGGGCGGGCGGGAAGTCCGGTGCGTACTGTTCGTCCATGATGTCGACCGGACACCTGCTCGCCTTCTCCGCGATGGCCCTCGCCATCATCGTGATCCCCGGCCCGACGGTGCTGTTCGTCGTCGGCCGGGCCCTCGCGCACGGCCGCGGCACCGCGCTGACCAGCGTCGTCGGCAACGAGATCGGCGCGCTGGCGCTGGTCGCCGCCGTCGCGCTCGGGATCGGCTCGATCGTGGAACGGTCCGTCGTGGTGTTCACCGCGCTGAAGCTGGCGGGCGCCGCCTACATCGTGTACCTCGGCGTCCAGGCGTTCCGGCACCGCCGGTCGCTGACCGGGGCGATCGGCGGCGCGGGCGGCGCGTCCGGCCGCAGCCGCGCCCGCGACCTGTGGCAGGGCTTCGTCGTCGGCGCCACCAACCCGAAGACCACGGTCTTCTTCGCCGCGGTGCTGCCGCAGTTCGTGGACCGCGGGCGCGGGCACGTGCCGCTGCAGATGCTGGTGTTCGGGCTGATCTTCGTGGTGATCGCGCTGCTGTGCGACAGCTGCTGGGGGCTCGCCGCCGGCGCCGCGCGCGGCTGGCTCGCCCGGTCGCCGCGCCGGCTCGCCGCGATCGGCGGCACCGGCGGCCTGATGATGATCGGCCTCGGCGTCACCATCGCCGCGACCGGCCGGAAGGACTAGCGCGCGGAGCGGGCCGGCGCCTGCGGCTACGGGGCCTTGGTGAGGGTCGGGGGCGCGGTGACGGGGGGCTTGCGGCCGAACCGGGCGCGCAGCGGGTAGCAGGCGGCGACCACGGCGAGGCTGACCAGCGAGGCGATCAGCTGCGACCGCTGCGCGTGCAGGAACGCCATCGACACCAGCACCGCCAGCAGCGCGGCCACGACCAGCCACGACAGGTACGGGTACAGCCACATGCGGTAGGTGAGGCTGTCCGGGTCCTCGCGCTGGAGCCGGGCGCGCAGCCGCAGCTGCGAGAACATGATCGCCAGGTAGACGAACGCCAGGATGACCCCGATCGAGTTCATCAGGAACTTGAAGACCTGGTCGGGCGAGGTGTACGAGGCGATCACCGCGGCCCACGCCGCCACCGTGCCGAGCAGGATCGCGCGGACGGGGACGCCGCGCCGGTTCAGCCGCACCAGCCCGGCGGGCGCGTCGCCGTCCCGGGTCAGCACGTACAGCATCCGGGACGAGACGTAGATCGCCGAGTTCAGCACCGACAGCACCGCGGTGAGGATCACCGCCTGCATCACCGTGCCGGCGGCGGGCACGTCCAGCCGGTCCAGGGCGCTGACGAACGGGCTGGTCAGCACCTTGGCGTCGTTCCACGGCAGGATCGACACGACGAGCAGGATGGACAGCACGTAGAACAGCGCGACCCGGTACAGCACGTTGCCGGTGGCCTTCGCGACGGCGCGGCCGGGCTCCTCGCTCTCCGCGGCGGCGACCGTGACGATCTCGGTGCCGCCGAAGGCGAACATCACCGCCACGATCGCGGTGAAGATCGCCTTGACGCCGTTGGGGGCGAAGCCGCCGTGCCCGGTGAGCACGTCCAGCCCGCCGGGGGAGTGCGGCCACAGGCCCGCGACCCAGAGGACGCCGAGCACGAGGAACACCAGGATCGCGGCGACCTTGACCGAGGCGAACCAGAACTCGAACTCGCCGAACGAGCGGACCGACACGAGGTTGACCGCCGTCATCACCACCAGGAGCGCGGCGGCGAGGAACCACTGCGGCAGGTCGATCCAGCCGGCCAGGATCGCCGCGCCGGCCGTCGCCTCCGCGCCGACGAGGATGACGTACAGGTACCAGTACAGCCAGCCGATCGTGAACCCGGCGAACGGGCCGAGCGCCATGCGCGAGTACTCGGCGAGCGACCCGGCGACCGGCCGCGCGACGACCATCTCGCCGAGCGCGCGCAGCACGCACAGCACCAGCACGCCGGCCGCCGCGTAGGAGATGACGGCGGCGGGCCCGGCGGTGCCGATCACGGCGCCGCTGCCGACGAACAGGCCCGCGCCCACCGCGCCGCCGATGGCGAGCATCGTCATGTGGCGGCGGCGCAGCCCCGTCCGCAGCCGGGTCGAGCGGTCGTCGGTGGTGGTGTCGGTCATCGCTCCAGGTTCCGTGTCCGCTGCAGTCCGTGTCCGCTGCAATCAGTGTCCGCTGCCGGGGGTCGCGGCCCGTGACGGGGCCGTCACTCACCTTAGGGGACTTTGGGACCACTGCGATCCATATATCGGTTGTCCGAATATAGGTCTCCGGACGGGACGCAGCCTGGCCGTACGCTGTGGGACGGGCCGCACGGCGGCGGTGCGGCCCGCACGGCGGAGGTACGGCGATGGAGGCGCGATGGACGTGACGGAGGACGTGCTCGGTCCCGGATACGAGGCGATCGAGCTGCCGATGGGACGCGACGCCGAAGGCGAGGTCGTGGGGACCCTCGTCCGGCGGCGCGGCGCGGAGCCGTCCCGCCGGGCCGTGCTGTACCTGCACGGGTTCGTCGACTACTTCTTCCAGGCCCACCTCGCCGACTTCTACCTCGGCCTCGGCTTCGACTTCTACGCCCTCGACCTGCGCAAGTACGGGCGGTCGCTGCGGCCGCACCAGACCCCGAACTACGTCGAGAGCCTGACGGAGTACTTCCCGGAGATCGACGAGGCCGTCCGGATCGTCCGGGACGTGGACGGGCACGGCACGCTGCTGCTGAACGGGCACTCCACCGGCGGGCTCATCGCCGCGCTCTGGGCCGACCGGGCGAAGGGCAAGGGCCTGATCGACGGCGTGTTCCTGAACAGCCCGTTCCTCGACATCAACGAGCCCCTGCCGATGCGCAAGATCGGCGCGGGCCTGGCGCGGGCGCTGCGGCCCCGGTTCCCGAAGGCGACGCTGCCCGCCGGGGTCAGCGACCGGTACCCGCGCAGCATCCACCGCGACCACGAGGGCGAATGGGACTTCGACCTCGCCTGGAAACCGATCGAGGGGTTCCCGGTGCGCGCGGCGTGGCTCGCCGCGATCCGCCGCGGCCAGCTCCGCGCGCACCGCGGGCTGGACATCGACGTGCCCGTCCTGGTGATGGCGTCGGCGCGCAGCGTCCGGCCCACCCGCAAGGCGCTGGACGTCACCGGCGCCGACGCCGTCCTCGACGTCGCGCACATGGCGAAGTGGGCGCCCCGGCTCGGGCCGCACGTCACCCTCGTCCGGATCGGCGGCGGGCTGCACGACCTGACGCTGTCGGCCGAGCCCGCCCGCGGCGAGGTGTTCGCCGAGCTGGCCCGCTGGATGGCCGGCTACCTGCCCGCCGGCGGGTGACCCGCGTCAGCCGGTGATCTTGGACAGGTCGAAGTCGTCGAAGCCGACGACGCTCCGCTCGGCCTGGTTGCCGCCCCGCTCGATCTGCAGCTTCGCGCCGCCGTTCGGCAGCGGCTGGTCGGCGTCGGTCCTGTCGATGACCTGCTCGCCGTTCACCCAGAGCCGCAGCCGGACCTTCTTGCCGCCGTCCTCGCCCTCGCAGGCGACCTGCACCTTGTTCGGCCCCTTCTTGGCGAAGCCGGGGACGGAGTCGGGCGAGGCCAGCTCCTTGGAGCCGAGGGCGGCGCTGGTCTTGCGGAGCGTCGCGCCCTTGCCGTCGTGCCGGACGAGGAACGTGTACTGCTGCTTGCCGTCGTCGCCCGACCGGCACGCCATGCCGTAGTGCGCGTCCGGTGCGCCCTCCGAGACGGTGACCGTGACGGTCATCAGCATCGGGTCCGGGACGTCCTTGGGGTCCTTGGGCACGTCCCGCGACCGCGCCGAGGTGATCGTGTCGGTGTCGAGCCAGTACTTGCCGCCCTGGTAGCCGTACTGGCTGGTGTAGGCGCCTCCGCTCCAGCCGGAGTCCTGGCTGGAGAAGTCGTCGCTGAACACGGTGGCGAGCTTGTCCGGCGGGCCGTCCGAGCCGAACACGGTGAACGCCACGACGGCGGCGACGACGGCCAGCGCGGCAACGGCGGCGCCCGCGATGAGCAGCGGGCGCTTCGGCACGCCGCCGAGCCCGCCACCGCCCGGACCGCCCGGGCCGCCGGCGGGGCGGGAGTCGCGGCGGGTGGCGTCCGCGCCGAGCAGCGCGGTCGGGCCCGGCTGGGCGTGCCGCGCCTGCACGGTCGGGTCCGTCGTCCCGGCGCCGTGCCAGCTCGCCTGGACGGTCTGCGCGAGCACGGCCGGGTCCGGCGTCCGCCCGGAGCCGACCAGGCGGCCGAGCAGGTCCTGGACGGACGGCCGGTTCCGCGGGTCCTTGTCGAGCGCGGCGGCGACGATGTCGCGCAGGCCCGGGTCGAGGCCGTCGAGCTTCGGCTCGTCGTGCGCGACCCGGTAGAAGATCTCCGGGACGGTGTTCCCGGCGAACGGCGCCTTGCCCGTCCCGGCGTAGGCGACGACGCAGCCCCAGGAGAACACGTCGGAGGCGGGGGTGACCGGCTCGCCGCGCAGCAGCTCGGGCGGCAGGTAGTTCGGCGTCCCGACGAACTGGCCGGTGCGGGTCGGGCCGTCGGCGGCGTCGAGGGCGCGGGCGATGCCGAAGTCGATCACCCGGGGGCCGGTGGACGAGAGCAGGACGTTGGCGGGCTTGAGGTCGCGGTGGACGATCCCGGCGCCGTGAATCGCGGCGAGCGCCGTCGCCACCCCGACCGCCAGGCCCTCCAGGTCGGAGCCCGGCAGCGGGCCGCGCTCGGCGACGGCGGTCTCCAGGCTCGGGCCCTCGATGTACTCGGTGACCACGTACAGCGGGTCCTGGTCGAGCTCGGCGTCCAGCACCGGCGCGGTGCAGAACCGGCGGACCTGCCGCGCGGCCGTCACCTCGCGGCGGAACCGGTCGCGGAACGGCGCCTCCCCGGCCAGCTCGCGGTTGATCACCTTGACGGCGACGCGCCGCCCGCCGGCCTCCTCGCCGAGGTAGACCGTGCCCATGCCGCCGCGGCCGAGCCGCCCCACCAGCCGGTAGGGGCCGAGCCCGGTGGGATCCTCGGGGCGCAGGGCCTCGCCGTTCTCTCCTGCGTGCGTGGTCATGGTGTGAAGTTCCTGGGGAGGGGGTTTCCGGGGGTTTCGGGTAGCACCCTAGTGGCCGCCGACGTTTCAGACGCGCGAAGCGGCGGCCGGGTTCGCGAGCACGCGGGCGGCGGGCTCAGCGGGGTCGGCGTGCGCGGGGCAGGGTGCGGAACGGCGGCATCTTCTCGCCGGTGAGGCCGAACGCGTACGCCACGACGCGGCTCGACCAGCGCTGGCAGCCGACGACCAGGCCGTAGAGCGCGCGCGGGTAGCGGCCGGTGAACGGGATGACCAGCCAGCTCACCAGCATGACGAGCACCAGCACGGCGTACATGAGCAGCATCACCAGCAGGTGCGGGATCACCAGCAGCCCGCGCAGCAGGGTGAGCCAGCGCCGCGGCCCCCGCCACGCTCCCGGGAACGGCAGGTCGACCACGACGGTCTCCTCGTCCGGACCAGGGGACGCGGTGGCCTCCACCGGTGACGGGACGGCGGCGCGCGGTTCGGCGGGACGCGGCTCCGGGACGTCCGCGACCGGCGCGGGAACGGGCTCCGGCGACGGCGACGGCTCCGGCGTCGGGGCCGGTTCCGGCGGCGGGACGGGCGCGGCGCCGTCCGGACGCCGCCAGGTCGCCGAGACCGTCTCCGCGGTCCGCGCCGGATCCGCCTCCTCCTGCCCGACGAGCCGGGCGAGGAGCCGCTCGGCGGTCGGCCGGCGGCGCGGGTCCTTGGCGAGCGCGGTCGCGACGATCGCGCGGAGCCGCGGGTCGAGGCCGTCGAGCACCGGCTCCTCGGCGCCGATCCGCCGGAACGTGTCCGCGACCGACGCGCCCTGGAACGGCGGGCGGCCCGTCCCGGCGTAGGCGATGACGCAGCCCCAGGCGAACACGTCCGACGCCTGCTCGACCGGCCCGCCGTGCAGCACCTCGGGCGCGATGTACGACGGGGTGCCGACGAACTGTCCGGTGCGGGTCGGGCCGTCGGGGGCGTCGAGGGCGCGGGCGATGCCGAAGTCGATGACGCGAGGCCCGGTGGACGACAGCAGGACGTTGGCGGGCTTGAGGTCGCGGTGGACGATCCCGGCGCCGTGGATGGCGGCGAGCGCCGTCGCGACCCCGACCGCCAGGCCCTCCAGGTCGGAGCCGGGCAGCGGACCCCGCTCCCGGACGGCCGTCTCCAGGCTCGGGCCGTCGATGTACTCGGTGACGACGTACGGCGGGTCCTGGTCGAGCTCGGCGTCCAGCACCGGCGCGGTGCAGAACCGGTGGACGCGGCGCGCGGCGGTGACCTCGCGGCGGAACCGGGCGAGGAACGCCGGCTCCCCGGCCAGCTCGCGGTTGACGACCTTCACCGCGACCCGGCGCCCGTCCGGCTCGGCGGCCAGGTACACGGTGCCCATGCCGCCGCGGCCGAGCCGGCCGAGCAGGCGGTAGGGCCCGAGAACGCGGGGCTCGTCCTGATCGAGGGGGTCGGCGGTCTGAGTCGTCATGGAGGCAAGGTTAGGGGAGCCGGCGCCGTGCTGATCATCATTAGGGGACGATCGTCAGGGGACGAGGAGCAGCTTCCCGGTGGTGCGGCGCGCCTCCAGGTCGGCGTGCGCGGCGGCCGCGTCGGCGAGGCCGTACCGCTTCCCGATGTGCAGCTCCAGCGTGCCGGACGCGATCCACCCGTACACGTCGGCGGCGCGTTCCAGCAGCTCCTCGCGGGTCGCGGTGTAGTGCGCCAGCGTCGGCCGCGTCAGGAACAGGGACCCGGCCGCGTTCAGCCGCTGCGGGTCGAACGGCGGCACCTTCCCGCCCGCCGCGCCGTACAGCGCGAGGACGCCGCGCCGCCGCAGGCTCGCCAGGCTGCCGTCGAACGTCGGCGCGCCGACGCCGTCGTACACCACCGCGACGCCCTCGCCGCCGGTCAGCTCCCGCACCCGGTCGGCGAAGCCGTCGTAGTCGAGCACCTCGTCGGCGCCCGCCTCCCGCGCCGTCCGCTTCTTCTCGGGCGTCGACGCGGTCCCGATGACGCGCGCGCCCGCCGCCTTGGAGACCTGGGTGAGGAGCAGGCCCATCCCGCCCGCCGCCGCGTGTACCAGCACCGTGTCGCCGGGCTTCACCTCGTGCACCGAACGCGTCAGGTAGTGCGCCGTCATGCCCTGCAGCAGCGCGGCGGCCGCGTCGTCCAGGCCGACGGCGTCCGGAACCGGCACGAGCTTGTCGGCCGGGACGACGGCCTTCTCCGCGTACGAGCCCTGCACGTTCGACCAGGCCACCCGGTCGCCCACCGCGACGTCGCCGACGCCCTCGCCGACCGCCGCGACCGTCCCCGCGCCCTCCACGCCCGGCACGTACGGCAGCGGCTCCGCGTAGGTGCCCGTCCGGTAGTACACGTCGATGAAGTTGACGCCGCTCGCCGCCACGTCGACGAGCACCTCACCGGGCCCGGGCACCGGGTCGGGACGCTCGCCGGGCACCAGCACCTCGGGGCCGCCGCTCTCGGAGACGACGATCGCGCGCATTTCCACTCCTGCCGTTCGGGGAACCTACGACAACGGCGAACCTGGTGCCCGCGCGGGCTATTCCGTCAGACCCAGTCGCGCATCGTGCGTTCGACGAGCGCCACCGCCTCCTCGACCCGGGCCGCGACCGTCTCGGGGTCCCAGATGTCCTGCCGCGCGCAGTCCTCGAACGCGACGCGCGTCGCCGACGAGTAGAACGCCACGACGATCCGGGGCCGCAGGTCGGCGAGCGGGTCGACGCCCTCCCGCCGCGCGATCTCGTCGGCGAGCTTGCTCTCCGCGGCCTTGTACCGCGCCATCTGCGCCGAGATCAGCGTCGGCGTCGCCTCGATCACCTGCCGCACCCGGCGGAACCGCTCGCTGTCGGCCGGATCGCTCCCCGCGATGGTGCGCAGCACCACCCGCAGCGACTCGAACAGCGCCGTGAACGGGCGCTCCTCCGGCGGCCGCGCCGCCAGCGCGTCCTCCAGCACCTGGTCGTGCTCGGCGAGGAAGCTCGTGACGACGTCCTCCTTGGTGGCGAAGTAGCGGAAGAACGTGCGCTGCGACACCTCCACCGCCGCCACGATCTCGTCGATCGTCGTGGCCTCGTAGCCCTGCGCGAGGAACAGCTCGAGCGCCGCGTCGATCAGCGCGAGCCTGGTCCGCTGCTTCTTGCGCTCGCGCAGCCCGGCGAGCTCGTGCCCGGCGCGATGCGAGGCGTCCTCGCGCTCCGGCGGATCGCCTTCCGGCGCGTCCGGTTCGTCGCCGGCGGGGACGGCGGTCATCGGCTGACTCCTTCTCCGGGCCGGGCGCCGGACGCCCGTCTCAGAGAGGCTTCTATCACGGACGCTCCCTCCGGTTCCGAACCGGGTTCCGTTCCGCGGAAGGCGGCGCCCGGAAAACCCGCGTCCCACTCTCGGCGTTTCCGCTGCGCGGCCCGCCGGTTCGGGTCATCCTGAGAGCCGGTCACCAACCGTCGCCGTCCGATCGCCCATGGTCGCCGGCGGACGGCCCGGTCCATGCTGAGGCGGCTGATGCGGGTGTCTGTAGTCGATGGACGAGAGATCGCCGAGGTGCGTCGCCGGCACCTGGCGGTACTGGCGGACGAGCTCCGGGCGCGCGGCCTGTCCTGCCGGCTCGCCGGGCCCAGCGAGAGCGTGCTGAGCGTCCACGGGCCGGGCGCGGACCGGCCGCTCATGGTCGTCGCCACCCCGGTCGGCGCCGGCTGGTCCTACCTCTGGCCTGGCGGCGGCATGGCCGACGTCGCCACCGCCCCGGACGTGGCCGACCGCATCCGCCTCCTGTTCTGACCGCCTCCCTCTGGGGCGCCGGGCTCGCCGGACCCCGCCTTGCTTGTCGGTCGGCGGGGTCTCTAGACTCGGCCGCGAACGTATGTTCGAACGGCCGCATGCTCCTTCCCCCGTGCGGCGAGCACGAGGGGGAGGCAGATGACACGCGTGTTCGGCGACCCGGTGGACGTCTGGACGAGCGACGGGCGTCCGGTCCGGTTCGTCTGGCGTGGCCGGCTCTACCGCGTCCGGCGGGTGCTGGAGCACTGGGTCACGACCCGCGACTGGTGGCGGGAGCAGCATCCCGACGGCGAGGCCACCGGCGAGCGGGAGTTCTGGCGGGTCGAGGCGACCCCGGACCGGGAGATCGGGGTCTACGAGCTGCGCTACGACGCGGTCTCCGACAGCTGGCTGCTATCCCGGGTATGGGATTGACGTGCACCTTCACGTCGCTTCGGCGTATTCGCTCCGGTACGGCGTGGCGCCGCCCGCCGCGCTGGCCGCGCGCGCGGCCGACCTCGGCCTGGAGACGCTCGCGCTGACCGACCGGGACGGCCTGTACGGCGCGGTCCGGCACGTCCGGGCGTGCGACGCCGCGGGGATCGGCGCGGTCGTGGGCGCCGACCTCGGCTTCGCCGGCGGGGAGCGGGTCGTGGTGCTGGCGGAGGGGCGCGCCGGGTGGCGGTCGCTGTGCCGGCTCGTCACCGCGGCGCACGCGGCGGGCGAGCGGGGGCGTCCGGTGACGACGCGGGAGATGGTCGGTGCCCATGCCGAGGGGCTCGTGGTCCTGCTCGGCCCCGCCTCCGACGTGGGACGGGCCGTCGCGGCGCGCCGTCCCGACCTGGCGGCCCGGCTGCTGGCGCGGTGGCGGGAGACCGCCGAGACGGTGATCGAGATCGTGGACCACCACGACGTGGGCGACGGGCACCGGGCGGCGCGGATGCTCGCGCTCGCCCGGGAGTCCGGGGTGCCCGCGGTGCTCGGCAACGCCGTCCGGTACCTGGAGCCGGCCGATCATCCGGTGGCGCAGGTGCTGGACGTGACGCGGCGGCTCGTCCCGCTGGACCGCCGGCACCTCGACGACCGCACCGGGCACGCCTACCTGAAGTCGGTGCCGCAGATGCGGCGCGTCGCGGAGCTGGCCTGCGGCCCGGACGAGGCCGAGGCGCTGCTCGCCGAGACCCGGCGCCTGTCGGAGCGGTGCGTCCTCGATCCGGGCCGCGACCTGCGGATGGACGCGGTGCACCTGCCCGAGGTGACCGGTGATCCGCACGCGCGGCTCACCGCCCGCTGTGCGGAGGGGATGGCCCGGCGCGGGCTCGCCGGGTCGCGGCGCGCGGAGGCGCGGCTCGCCGACGAGCTGGGCGTGATCGCCCGCAAGGGGCTCGCCTCGTACTTCCTCACGGTCGCCGACGCCGCCGCGCTGATCCGGTCGCGCGGCATCCGCTGCGCGATCCGCGGCTCCGGTGCGGGCAGCCTGGTCAACTACCTGCTCGGCATCGGCGACCTCGACCCGCTCCGGCACGACCTCGTCATGGAGCGGTTCCTCGCCGACAGCCGCGAGGGCCTGCCCGACATCGACCTCGACGTCGAGTCGGCGCGGCGGCTGGAGGCGTACGAGGCGCTGTTCGACCGGTACGGCGCCGACGGCACCGCGTGCGTGTCGATGATGGAGACCTACCGGGCGCGCAGCGCGATCCGCGACGTCGGCAACGCCGTCGGGCTGCCGCCGCAGGAGATCGACGCGATCGCCAAGGCGTTCCCGCACATCCGCGCGAGCCAGATCGGCGCCGCGCTGCGGGACCTGCCGGAACTGCGGCAGAGCAACCTGTCGCAGGGCCGTCTGGACGTGCTGTTCCGCATCGCCGAGCGCCTCGACGGCCTGCCCCGGCACATCGCGATGCACCCGTGCGGCGTGCTGCTGTCCAACGCGACGCTCCGTGACCGCGTGCCGGTCGAGCAGAGCGCGCTCGGGTTCCCGATGAGCCAGTTCGACAAGGACGACGTCGAGGCGATGGGCCTGCTGAAACTCGACGTCATCGGCGTGCGGATGCAGTCCGCGATGGCGCACGCGGTCGCCGAGGTCGCCCGGACCACCGGGGAGGAGATCGACCTGGAGGCCGTCCCGCGCGACGACCCCGACACCTACGCGCTGATCCGCACGTCCCGCACGCTCGGCTGCTTCCAGATCGAGTCGCCCGGCCAGCGCGAGCTGATCGGCCGGCTCCAGCCGTGGGACCTCGACGACCTCGTCATCGACATCTCCCTGTTCCGCCCCGGGCCGGTCAACTCCGACATGGTGTCGCCGTTCCTGGACGCCCGCGCCGGCATCCGCGAACCCGGCTACCCGCATCCCGACCTCGAACCGGTGCTGCGCGAGAGCCTCGGCGTCGTCGTGTTCCACGAGCAGGTGCTGCGCGTCCTCGACGTCATGACCGGCTGCGGCCTGTCGACGGCGGAGGCGGCGCGGCGCAGCCTGAACCACGAGCGCGGCCAGGCCGTCATCGGCGCCTGGTTCCGCGAGAAGGCCCTCGCGCGCGGCTACGACGAGCCGACCGTCGAACGCGTCTGGCGGACGCTCACCGCGTTCGGCGCGTTCGGGTTCTGCAAGGCGCACGCCGCGTCGTTCGCGCTGCCGACCTACCAGTCCGCCTGGCTGAAACGGCACCACACCGCCGCGTTCTACGCCGGCGTCCTCACCCACGACCCCGGCATGTACCCCAAGCGGGTCATCCTGGACGACGCGCGGCACTTCGGCGTCCCGATCCTGCCGCTGGACGTCAACCGGTCCGCGCCGGACTGGCACGCCGAACCCGTCTCCGAGGGCGGCCCCACCGGGATCCGCGTCGCGCTGAACGAGGTCAGGGGCATCAGCGACGCCGAGGTCGGCGCGATCGTCGGCGCCCGGCCGTACGCGTCGCTGACCGACTTCTGGCGCCGCGCCCGCGTCTCGCGGCCGACCGCCGAGCGGCTCGTCCTCGCCGGGGCGTTCGACGCGCTGTACCCGGGCGGTCCCGGCGGCGCGC
The DNA here is from genome assembly GCF_008923365.1 of Actinomadura montaniterrae. Lineage (GTDB taxonomy): Bacteria > Actinomycetota > Actinomycetes > Streptosporangiales > Streptosporangiaceae > Spirillospora > Spirillospora montaniterrae. The sequence goes on along the minus strand of NZ_WBMR01000013.1, from coordinate 16,044 downwards.
CGGTGCCGCGCCGCGACCTGCTCTGCCGCGTCGGCGCCCTCGACCGCGTCACCGCCCGCCGCCCCGGTCCCGCCGTGGTCGAGGGGCAGCTGCCGCTCGGCCACGAGGACGGCGACGGCGACCTGTCCGGCGTCGAGGTCGGCCTCGCCGAACCCGTCCCGCTCGGCGAGCTGCCGCCGATGACGCCCGCCGAGATCGTCGAGGCCGAGCTGGACGTCCTCGGCATGGACGTCAGCCGACACGTCCTCGGCTTCTACGACGGGCTCCTCGACGCCCTCGGGATCGTCCGCGCCGCCGCCCTGCCGGGCCGTCCCACCGGATCCGACGTGCTGGTCGCGGGGGTGAAGGTCGCGACGCAGACCCCGGCGGTGCGGTCCGGGCAGCGCGTCATCTTCGCCACGCTCGACGACTCCACCGGCCCCGTCGACCTGGCGTTCTTCGAGTCGGTGCAGGAGCGCTGCGCCGCGACCGTGTTCGGCTCGTGGCTGCTGGTCGTCCGGGGCCGCGTCCGGCACGCCGGGGCCCGCGCCGTCTCCATCACCGCGACCGCCTGCTGGGACCTGAACACCCTCTACGAGGAATGGCGGCACGGCGGCATGGACGCCGTCCGCACCGCGATGGCCCGGCGCGGACCGCAGGCCCGGCCGGTCGGGCGCCGCGTCGTCCAGCCGACCGGTTTCGCGATGTCCCCGTATTCCGACATCGGCCACGCCGGACCCGCCGTCAAACGGCCCCCGCGCGCGCCGCTCTGGCACACCAGCGGAGGATCGTCCGGACCGTCCCCGAACTAGTCGCGCCCCACCTGGAGGCGGGTGATCTGGAAGACGGTGGCCATGCACAGCGCGGCCGCGAGCGCCTGGAACGCGGACGCGGCAACGCCCACGTGCACGTCGAAGCGGGCGTCGGCGAGGGTGTCGACGCTGCCGTGGCCGAACATCCGGGCGAGCAGCAGGCCGACCAGCGCGCACCCCCACCAGCCGGCCACGACGAGGCCCGCCGCCTGCCGTTCCGCCGTCCGGTACCGGCCGCTGTTGACCCACACCTCGTACACCATGCGCGGCGGCAGCCACAGGTTCACCACCGGGCAGAACCAGCCGAGCAGCACCCACGCGCGGTGGTGGCGGTGCGGCCCCGGCGACTGCCCGTACGCGCGCCACAGCCACGCCAGGTACAGCATCCCGGTGACCGTCGCCATGATCGCGCCGATCAGGAACACGTCCTGGTACGGCGCGAGGGCCTTGTCCGTCACGGACGCGTCATAGGTGTCGTGGGTCGCGTCGTGCAGCGGACGCGCCATCCGCAGCAGGCTGATCCCCGACCCGAGCGAGACGAACGCGTCGAAGCCCAGCAGCATGAACACCGCCACCCCGACGGCGCGGAAGTCGCGGCGCCGCGCCCAGGCCCCGCATGCCGGGCACCGGGCGACCTCGGACGGGATGATGTCGCCGCATAGCGCACACGGCATGGTTTCACCTCCGAGGGCCCCTTTTTTACCGTTCGCTGCTTCGGATACTACGTAGGTTTGACCGGGTTGGCCCCCGAAGGGTTCACGGTCTTCCAGGGGATCTTCAGGCGGGGCCCGCCGCTACCGGCCGAGGACGAGGCGTCCCGCCACATACGTCACGGCGGCGGTCAGCAGCAGCCACGCGGCCAGCCGCCGCAGGCCGCCACCGGCCACCAGCCGGGCGGGCCGGAACCCCGTCACCGCCGCCAGCGACCACCACTCCGCGGCCAGCGCGATCGTCGCGTACAGCGACCCGTATCCGAGCACCGCGAACATCAGGACGACGCCCGCCGGGGTGGCGGTGTGCGCGAACAGCGCCGGCCCCCGGTCCCGGCCGCGCAGCCCGCGGCGCAGCCCCGCGAGGACCACCCCCCACCCGGCGGCTCCCAGGACCCAGACGACCACCACGGTCACGGGGATGCCGTCGATCGACTCCGGTGCCAGTGCCCTTCCCCCGTGCTCCTCCGATGCGCGCCCCGCGGCGCCGTGCCCCGCCCGGTCCATCCCGTCCGGGCGCGGCTAGGCCATCAGGCCAGACTCCCACGCCCACGCCGCGACCTCGACCCGGTTCCGCGCCCCGAGCTTGCGCTGCACGCTGCCGAGGTGCGTCTTCACCGTGGACAGCGACACGAACAGCTCCCCGGCGATCTCCTCGTTCGTGCGGCCCCGCGCGACGAGCCGGACCACGTCCAGCTCCCGGTCCGTCAGCTGCTCGCGGGGCGGCGCGGGCGCGGCGGGCGGGCGCGCCAGATGCTCCAGCAACCGGACGGTGATCGACGGCGACACCAGCGCCTCCCCGTTCGCCGCCGCCCGCACCGCCTCGACCAGCAGCGCCGGACCGCTGTCCTTCAGCAGGAACCCGACCGCGCCGCCGCGCAGCGCCCCGTACACGTACTCGTCCATGTCGAACGTCGTGACGATCACCACCCGCGGCGGGTCCGCCACGTCCGGGCCCGCGACGAGCCGCGTCGCCTCCAGCCCGTCCATCTTCGGCATCCGGATGTCGAACAGGCACACGTCCGGACGGAGCCGCCGGGCCGCCGCCACCGCCTCCGCGCCGTCGGCCGCCTCCCCGACCACCTCCATGTCGGGCTGCGAGTCGACGATCATCCGGAACCCGGTCCGGACCATCTCCTGGTCATCGGCGATCAGCACCCGGATGGTCATGAGCATATTTTGCATCGCCCTCGGAGCGGACGAGTCATCGGTCGTTCCCCGGCCCCCGGCCGACCCGGCCGTCGCGATCGCGTGCGAAGCCGGATTCGAGCTTGCGAGAATCCGATCGCGCAGCGAGGCCCCCAGGGCCGAGCCGGAGCGATGCTGTGATCGCACGCAGTGGCCGCCGTAGGAAGGCGCTCTAGCGCCTGACGCCAAGGCCACTGCAATCAAACACGGCCACGACCTCCCAGCCGCCTTCGGGGCGGGGGCCGGCGCGGAGGCGGCCGCCGAGGGCGTCGACCCGCTCGGTCAGCCCGGCGAGGCCGAAGCCCGAGGACGGTAGCCGCCTGCCCCGGCCCTGGCCGTCGTCGCGGACGCTGACCTCGACCGACCCGCCGGCCGCCCGCTCGACCGCGACCCGGACGGACGCGGCGTCCGCGGCGTGCTTGCGGACGTTGGTCAGCGACTCCTGCACCACCCGGTGCACCGAGGCGGCGACCTCGGGCGGCAGCGGGCCGAGGTCGGGTGCGAGCGTGAGGGTGGCGGGCGGGTCGGTGAACCCGGCGACCAGGTCGCGCAGCCGGGTCAGGTCGCCGACGGGGCGGGTCGCGGCCTCACCGGCCGCCCCGCCCGCCGTCCCGCCGGTCGTGCCCGCCGCGCCGAACGCCTCGCCGTCGGCGGCGCCGGTGTGCTGCGCGTCCCGCAGCAGCCCGACCATCTGCCGCATCGACGTCAGCGCCTCGGTGCCCGCCTTCTCGATCCCGGCGAACATGGTGTCGAGCTGCCCGGGCGACTGCACGGCGCCGCTCTGCGCCGCGAACCGCGCCGCCTGCGCCTGGACGACGATGCCGGTCACGTGGTGGGCGACGAAGTCGTGCAGGTCGCGGGCCAGCTCCAGGCGCTCGTCGCGGCGCGCCGCCGCGAGGGACCGGGCCCGGCGGGCGTCGACCGCGCGCAGGTACAGCCCGACGCCGAGCGCGACCGCGACCGTGATGCCGAGCGGCGCGGTGAACACCAGCGCGGCCACCGGCGACCAGCGCAGCGGGACGGCCAGCACCGCCGCGCCGAGCAGCACCGCCAGCGGCACGAGCCGGTCCCGGGGCGCCTTCCAGACCGTCCGGGCGATGACGATGAGCAGCCCGCCGATCTCGGCGAACACGCCGGGGTTGCTCTGGTGCAGCTCGACGGCGGCGCTGACGTAGGCGGTGCCGAGCAGGGACAGCGCCCCGGCGGCCACCGCCGCGCGGAGCTGCCAGCGGGCGGGCGCGAGCGCCGCGGCGTTCGCGGCGGCGGCGAACCCGATCAGCCACACCTGCGGCAGCTCGTGGTGGACGGCGATCAGCCCGGCCAGCAGGTACAGCGCGGCGAAACCGCCGTACGCGACGCGCATGAGGCATCCGCCCACCGAGTGGACGCGGTCCAGCCCCGTTCCCGTATCGCTCACGATTACGCAGGTTACGACCCTGAGCGGACTCCCGGATCGGCCGTTCGGCCGAGGGCCGGGCACCGCGGACCGGACCTGTGCCCGATGTGCGCGCGGGCCCGCCGCGCGCACGCTGGGGGCATGGAACTGATCTACACGCCCCTCCTCGTCCTGTTCGCCGTCTTCGTGATCTACGGCGGGCTGGTGATGCCCGCCCGGGAGATCGCCGAGTCGATCCGGGACCGGCGCTCCCGAGGCCCGTCGGACCCCGCTGCCGGGTCGGATCCGGCGTCCGGCGAGGTCGTCGAGCTGCGGTCCGCCGGGGAGCGGCGGAGGGCCGCGGCGTGAGCGGGCCGTCTCCCTCCGCCGGACCGGAACCGGTCCTGACGGGCCGCGGCCTGGCCAAGCGGTTCGGCGCCGCCGTCGCGCTCGACGGCGTGGACCTCGCCGTCGGCCGCACCGAGACCGTCGCGATCATGGGACCCAGCGGTTCCGGAAAGTCCACCCTGCTGCACTGCCTCGCCGGGATCATGCGCCCGGACGCGGGGGAGGTGCACCTGCTCGGCCAGCGGATCGACGCGCTCGGCGAGCGCCGCCGCAGCACGCTGCGCCGCACCCGGTTCGGGTTCGTGTTCCAGTTCGGGCAGCTGCTCCCCGAACTGCCCGCCGAGGAGAACGTCGCGCTCCCGCTCATGCTGAACGGGACGCCGCGCCGGGACGCCGTCAAGGCCGCCCGGACCTGGTTCGGCCCGCTCGGGCTCGGCGGGATGGAGAGGCGCCGGCCGGGCGAGCTGTCCGGCGGGCAGGCGCAGCGGGTCGCGATCGCCCGCGCGCTGGCGCCGCGTCCCGCGGTCGTCTTCGCCGACGAGCCGACCGGCGCGCTCGACCAGGCCACCGGGCACGAGACGATGCGGCTGCTGACCGAGGCGACCCGGCACAACGACGCGTCGCTGGTCGTGGTGACGCACGACCCGTCCGTGGCGCGCTGGTGCGACCGGACGGTGCAGGTCCGCGACGGCCGCGTCCAGCAGCCGGTCCCCGGGGCCGCGTGATGGGCACGACCCTGGACCTGACCTGGCGGTTGCTGCGCGGCGGGGGCCGCCGCAACCTGCTCGGCGCGGCGCTCGCGCTCGCCGCGGTCGCCGTCTCCACGGGGCTGCTGCTGTTCGCGGTGACGGCCAACCTCGCCTTCGCGCAGCGCGCCCGCGCCGACGCCTGGCGGCACCCCGGGAAGGCCGGCGCGGACCCGGTGATGATCGAGGCGCTCGCGACCGACCACGTCCGCGGCGAGCCGATCACCGTCGTGGACCTCGCGGCGCTGAAGCCGGGCGCGCCCGCGCCGCCCGGCATGCCGCGCTTCCCGAACCCGGGCGAGACGTGGACCTCGCCCGCGCTCGCCCGGCTGATGAAGGACCTGCCGTCCGGCCAGCTCGCCGCCCGCTTCCCCGCCCGCGCCGGGACCCTCGGACGGGACGCGCTGATCCACCCGGACGAGCTCGTCGCCGTGGTCGGCCGCGCTCCCGGCGACCCCGCGATGACGGCCGGCCGCGACCGCCTCGCCGGCGTGGAGAACACCGCCGCGCCCACCCGGATCGCCCGGTACTCCACCGGTGCCGCCGCGTTCGCCGGCGTTTACCAGGCGCTCGTCGCGATCGCGTCGGTGCTGATGGCCGTGCCGCTGCTGGTGTTCGGCGGCGCCGCCGCCCGGCTGACGGTCGCGCGCCGCGACCGCCGGCTCGCGGCGCTGCGGCTGGTCGGCGCCACACCCGGGCAGGTCGTCGCGATCACCACGGCGGAGGCCGTGATCACCGCGGCGGCGGGCGCGCTCGCCGGGACCGTCCTGTACGCGGCGGCGATCCCGGCGCTCACCCGCATCACGATCGCGGGCGGCGGCTGGTACGCCTCCGACCTGTGGCCGGGCCTGCCCGTCGTCGCGGCGGTGCTCGCGGCGGTGCCCGTCCTCGTCGGCGCCAGCGCGGTCGCCGGGCTGCGCCGCGTCGTGGTCGGCCCGCTCGGCGTCGCCCGCCGCGAGACGCCGCCCGCGATGCGCGCGGTCCGGGTGCTGCTGCTCGCCGCGGTCATGGCCGCGTTCGCCGGGGCGAGCGGCGGGCTGACCGGCCTCGGCCGGCTCGGCCTGGTGATCATGCTGGTGTTCCTCATGCTGGCGTTCCTCGCGATCAACCTCGCCGGGCCGTGGGTGGTCGCGCTGATCGGCCGGATCACCGTCGCCCTCGCCCGGACCCCGGCGCGGCTGCTGGCCGGCCGCCGGCTGGTCGACGACCCGCGCTCGGCCTGGCGGACGGTCGCGGGCGTCGCGCTGACCGGGTTCGTCGCCGGGTTCCTCGCCCTGCTCGGCGGCGCCTCGTCCGGGACGAAGGCGTCCGACCGGCTGGAGCTGAGCGTCCCGCCGGAGCGCGCCGCCGCCGTCGCCGAGCAGGTCAAGGGCAGGCTGGACGGGATCGACGCGGGTGTCGCGGTGAGGCCGCCGTCCACCGGGGGGCCGTCGGCGGACGCCGCCGTGGTGACGGTCACCGTGCGGGGCGGGGCCAGCGCCGTCGACCGGGCTCGGACGGCGCTCGCCGGGACCGTCCCCGGCCACGTCGCCACCACCCCGGCCGACGAGGAGCGGGGCAGGGACCAGCTGCTGGCCGACCTGCGGACGGGCGCGCTCACCGTGCTGGTCGTGTCGTTCCTCATCGCGATCACCAGCGCGGGCATCACCGGCGCGTCGGCGGTGCTGGACCGGCGGCAGGCCTACGCGATGCTGCGCCTCGCGGGCACGCCGCTGCGGGTGCTGGACCGGGCGCGGCGGCAGGAGACGCTCATCCCGCTCGTGGTGATGGGCGGCGGCTCGCTGGCGACCGGGCTGTTCTTCGCCGCGCCGTTCGCGGTCGGGTTCGGCGCGTCCGGTGCGGTGACGCTCGCCGCGTTCGTGGCGGTCGGGTTCGGCGGGATCGCGGGCGCGAGCGCGCTGAGCCGGCCGCTCCTCCGCTCGGTCACCGCCGACCCCGCGCCGACGCCGGACTAGCCGAATAAGCGTTCGAAGAATGTCCGAGGCGGGCTCTAGGTTGGGATGTGACTTAGGGGACAACCTGGGGCGATTGGGAACAGCCGCCGAACCGAGTGGCTTGTGACTACGTACCTAGGGGTATGTGACAACCGGTGGCCGTCGCACAGGCGCGGGGCCGCCGGGTCAAGGAAGGGGTGTCGACAGTGAGCGAAGCGACCGGCACATTCCATCTCACCCACCCACGGCTGGACGGGCCCGCGGAGCGGACCATCGTGCAGCCGTGGCTCACCGAACTCACCCACGCGACGCTGAACGCCTACGCCGAGGTTCCGCCGGCGCTGGCCGTGCTCGAACCGCTGCCCGCCCCGGTGCCCGTCCCGGCGGCGCCCGTTCCGGCGGTGCCCGCGGCGCGGCGCGTGGCCGGCCGGCGCATCGCCCTGGCGGCATGACGACCAAGGCGGCCTGACGGCGGCCGCCTGACGGATCGGCTCCGAGAGGGGGCCGGGGCATCGCGCCCCGGCCCCCTTTCACATGTCCTGCTATCTCATATTCCGAGATTCAGTTCTCAAAGTTTGAGAAGTCGGCGTAGGGTGCAGGCACCGACAGAGAGGTGATCCCGATGTCCGCGAACGCGACCTACACCCACGGCCACCACGCGAACGTGCTGAGCGCGCACCAGTGGCGCACCGTCGAGAACTCCGCCGCCTACCTGGTCCCGCACCTGCGGCCCGGGTCGTCGGTCCTGGACGTCGGGTGCGGCCCGGGAACGATCACCGCCGGGATGGCCGAGCTGGTCGCGCCCGGACGCGTCGTCGCCACCGACGCCGCCGAGGTCGTGCTGGCCGACGCGCGCCGGAACGTCGAGGCCAAGGGCGCGGCCAACGTCGAGTTCGCCGTCGCCGACGTCCACGACCTGGACTTCCCCGACGGCACGTTCGACGTCGTCCACGCACACCAGGTCCTGCAGCACATCGCGGACCCCGTCCGGGCGCTGGCCGAGATGCGCCGGGTCGCCAAGCCCGGCGGCATCGTCGCCGCCCGCGAGGCCGACTTCGGCACCATGATCTGGTACCCGGAACCCGAGGCCATGGCCCCCTGGCTGGACATCTACTACCGGGTGGCGCGCGGCAACGGCGGCGAGCCGCACGCCGGACGCCGGCTGGTCTCCTGGGCGCGGCAGGCCGGGTTCACCGACGTCACCGCGTCCGCGTCGGCCTGGTGCTACGCCACCCCCGAGGAGCGCGAGTGGTGGAGCGAGTCGTGGGGCGGCCGGATGCGGGACTCGTCCGTCGCGGACAAGGCCGTCGCCGGCGGCCACGCCACCCGCGAGGAGCTGCAGCGCGTCTACGAGGGCTGGAAGGAGTGGGCCGCCGCGGAGGACGGCTGGTACTCCGTCACGCACGGCGAGATCATCTGCCGCGCCTGACCCGGACCCGGACCCGGACCCGGTTCCCGGGACGCGGCGCCGGGGGCGGCCGCGTCCCGGTCAGGACCGCCCGTCGAGGAACTCCTCGGCCAGCCTCCGGGCGAACCGGGGATCGGTGCCCGGGACCGAGAAGACGACCCGGAAGTACAGCGGCGCCACCACCCGGTCGATGATCTCCTCGACCGGCGGCGGGTCGGCCTCGCCGGCCGCCCGCGCCGCGGCGACGATCGCCTCCAGCGCGTCGTTCACCTGCCGCAGGCACTCGCGCAGGCCCGCCTTGCGCTCGTCGAGATCCGCCGCGACCTCCGCGCGGAAGAACGCGATGCCGCCCGGACGCGACAGGTGCGCGAGATCCCACTCGGCGTACGCCGCGAGGTCGGCGCGCAGGTCGCCGGTCGGCGGGGGAGGGGCGTCGGCGTCCAGCTCCTTGGCCGCCACCTCGGCCAGCAGCGCGGGGACGGTGCCCCAGCGCCGGTAGACCGTCGTCGGATTGACCCCCGCGCGCGCCGCGACCAGCGGGATCGTGACCCGGTCGGCGCCGCGCTCGCAGATCAGCTCGGTGACCGCGTGGTGCACCGCGTCCCGGACGCGGGCGCTGCGCCCGCCGGGCCGCGCCGCCGCGGAACGGGTACCGGTGCTCATGTCGCCCAGGTTAACGCAATATTCTTTGCTTTAGGGTCGCGAGGAGGGTACGGTCTCTTAAAGCCAATATTTTTGCTTTAGGAGTCCGCCGTGACCACCGCCCTCCCGGCCGCCGAACCCGCCGCCGGCCCCCGCGCCCGCCGGCTGCCCCGCGCCGCCGCCTTCTGGACCCTCGCCGCCACCCTCCTCGCCTTCATGGCCGCGGCCGCCGCACCGTCCCCCCTCTACGTCGTCTACCAGGCCGAATGGAAGTTCTCGGCGACCACCCTCACCGTCGTCTTCGCCGTCTACGCGCTCGCGCTGCTCGCCGCCCTCGTCACCGTCGGCGCCCTCTCCGACCACATCGGCCGCCGCCCCGTCCTCGCCGCCGCACTGATCGCCCAGGTCGCCGCCATGCTGCTGTTCGTCACCGCGGACGGCGTCGGCTGGCTCATCGCCGCCCGCATCCTGCAGGGCCTCGCGACCGGCACCGCCACCGGCGCGATCAGCGCCGGCCTCGTCGACCTGCAGCCCCCGCACGACCAGCGCCTCGCGTCCCTGGTCAACAGCGCCACCCCCGGCATCGGCCTCGGCGCCGGCGCCCTCGGCTCCGGCCTGCTCGTCCAGTACGCGCCCGCGCCGACCACCCTCGTCTACTGGCTGCTCGCCGCGCTCTGCGCCCTCGCCGTCGCCGGCATCCTCGCCATGCCGGAGACGTCCGCCCGCCGGCCCGGCGCGCTCGCCTCGCTGCGCCCGCAGGTCAGCGTCCCCCGCGGCGCCCGCGGCACCTTCCTGCTGATCGTCCCGAGCCTCATCGCCACCTGGGGCGTCGTCGGCCTCTACATGTCGCTCGGCCCGTCGCTCGCCGCCGGCGTCCTCGGCGTCCGCAGCCACCTCGTCGGCGGCCTGGTCGTCTTCGCGCTGATGGCCGCCAGCGCCGCCGCCGTCATCGCGACCGGCGCCCGCCGTCCCCGCCCCATGATGATCGGCGGCTCGCTCGTCCTCGCCGCGGGCCTCGCCCTCACCCTCACCGCGCTCGCCACCACGTCCACGCCGCTGTTCTTCACCGCCACCGTGGTCTCCGGCCTCGGCTTCGGCGCCGCGTTCCTCGGCGCCTTCCGCATCGCCGCGTCCCTCGCCGAACCGGCCCGCCGCGCCGCCCTCTTCGCGACCGTCTACACCCTCAGCTACCTCGCCTTCAGCCTCCCCGCCATCGCCGCGGGCTTCGCCACCACGCACATCGGCCTGCGCGACACCGCCGACATCTACGGCGGCGCCGTGATCGTCCTCGCCCTGCTCGCCGCCGGCGGCCTCCTCCTCAGAGGCTCCACCGCCGGAAACCCCCCTCAGAGTTGATCACCTGCCCGGTGATCCACCGCCCCTCGTCCGACACCAGCCACCGCACCAGCCGCGCCACGTCGCCCGGCCGCCCCCACCGCCCAAACGGCAACGCCCCCACGACCTTCTCGGTCAGCGCGTCGTCCGCCCACCCGGTGTCCGTCGGCCCCGGATTGACCGCGTTGACCGTGATGCCCCGGTCGGCCAGCACATCGGCGAGCGTCAGCGTCATCTGGTGGATCGCGCCCTTGCTCACCGCGTACGGGATCTCCCGCCCCATCGGCCCGAGATGCTGCCCCGAGGTGAACAGCACGATCCGCCCGCCCGGCCGCGCGTCGTCGTGAACCTCCGCGAACGCCTGGGCGAGCAGCACGCGCTCGCCCGGGCGTTCACCGCCCAGCACCGGTCCAGCTCGTCCGCCGTCACCTCCGCGAGCGTCTGCTCGGCGCTGCGCGCATGGTTCGCCACCACCACGTCGACCGCCCCGAACACCTCCACCGCCCGCCGGACGACCCGTCCCGGCGCGTCCACCTCGGCGAAGTCCGCCGCGACATGGACCAACCGCGGCCCCACTGCGTGCGGGCCGTCGGCGTGCGCGGGGGCGCTGAGGACGGCGAGTTCGGGCATGCGGGCGGCTTCGGCGGGGTCCGTGATCGGGGGGAGCATGCCGGGGTGGACGGTCAGGGGTTCGAGCACCCAGTTCGGGTGTCCCATGTCGATGGGGGCGGCGCATCTGCGGGCGCTGTTCTCGTCCGGGCACAGGACGAGCAGCGTCGCTCCGCACTTGTGGCGTAGCCGGAGCAGCGCGATGTAGGCGGGCCAGCTGTACTGCTTGCCGCCGTCGAACCGCTGCTGTGACTCGACGATGACGCCGTGGGTGCGTTCGTCCCTATTGTCGAACAGGACAGTGGCGTCGCATCGGAGTTCGGCCGGGTTGAGATCGGCGAAGGATTCGGACGTGATGCTGGGGTCGCCGAGTATGTCCAGGTCGAAGACGGTCCGCAGGATCGTGGGGACGAGCTCGGGCCGGTTGCGGACCATCTCCAGCGGGAGCTCGTGTGCGCTCGTTGGCATGGAACGCAAGCTAACGGTGATCGAACGGTCACGGGGCGTTGATGGTCTCGAATGATTATTCGAGACCATCAACGCGTTCGAGAGTGGTCAGAAGGGGCCGGTCAGGTCGCCCAGCTTGTCCGTTAGCTGGAGGTTGTGGGAGTAGTCCACCGGGACGGTGATGACGGACACGGCGTCCTCGGCGAGGGCCTTGCGGAGGGTGGGGAGCAGCTCGCCGGCGGATTCGACGCGGTAGCCGCGGGCGCCGAAGCTCTCGGCGTACTTGACGAAGTCGGGGTTGCCGAACTTGATGTGGGAGCTCGTGCCCATGTCGAGGTCCATCTTCCACTCGATCAGGCCGTAGGCGGAGTCGTCCCAGATCAGGACGGTGATCGGGATGTTCTCGCGGACGGCGGTCTCCAGTTCCTGGGAGTTCATCAGGAACGCGCCGTCGCCGGTCGCGGCGAGGACCCGGCGGTCGGGGTGGGCGAGCTTGGCGGCGAGGGCGCCGGGGACGGCGAAGCCCATGGACGACAGGCCGTTGGAGACGAGGAGGGTGTTCGGCTCGTACGTCGGGTACATGCGGGCCATCCACATCTTCACCGCGCCGGTGTCGGCGAGGACGATGTCGGCGCGGCCCATGGCGGCGCGGACGTCGGCGACGATGCGGCGGGGGGAGAGAGGGAAGCCGTCCTCGGTGGCGCCCTCGGCGAGCTCGTCGCGCATCATGCGGCGGATCTTCTCGCCGGTGCCGTTGACGTCCCAGCGGCGGTGGACGCTGTCGGCGAGGGCGCGCAGGGAGCGGGAGATGTCGCCCTGGATGCCGACGGTGACGGGGTAGTGGTCGTCGACCTCGGCGGGCGACTGGTGGATGTGGATGATCTTCTTGTCGGCGTTCGGGTTGATTTTGACGGGGTCGAACTCCTGGAGCTCGTAGCCGACGGCGATGAGGACGTCGGCCTCGTCGAAGCCGAAGTTCACGTAGTCGTGGCGCATGAAGCCGACGGCGCCGAGGGCGTTGCGGTGGTCGTCGGGGAAGACGCCCTTGCCGTTGAAGGTGGTGGCGACGGGCAGGCCGAGCCGCTCGGAGAAGTGGATCAGCGCGTCGCTCGCGCGGTCGCGGGTGGCGCCGTGCCCGGCGAGGACGATCGGCTGCCGGGCGAGGGCGATCACGTCGGCGGCGCGGGCGATCTGGGACGGCGACGGCTCCTGCGGCCGGACGATGTTGACCGGCAGCGGCTTGAGCGCGTCCGACACCTTCGCGGACTCGACGTCCTCGGGGATGGCGAGGTAGACGGCGCCGGGACGTTCGGTCTGCGCGGTCTTGAACGCCTTGCGGACCATCTCCGGCAGCGCCTCGGCGGTCGGGGCCAGCTCGGACCACTTGGTGATGGGGCGGAACAGCGACACCAGGTCGACGATCTGGTGCGACTCCTTGTAGATGCGGTCGAGGCCGACCTGCGCGGAGATCGCGACGACGGGGGTGCTGTTGGTGGTGGCGTCCGCGACGCCGAGCTGCAGGTTGATGGCGCCGGGGCCGAGCGTGGCGGAGGCGACGCCGGCCTTGCCGGTGAGGCGGCCGTAGATCTCGGCCATGAACGCGGCGCCCTGCTCGTGGCGGACGAGGATGTAGCGGATCGATGAGTCGTTCAGGGCGTGGACGAAGTGGATGTTCTCCTCGCCCGGTATGCCGAAGACGTATTCGACGCCCTCCGCCTCGAGGGTCCTGACGAGCAGCCGGGCGGCGTCTTCCTGCGTGGACATCGTGTGTCCCATCTCCAGTCTGTGATCTCCGGGTGCCTTCGGTGCAGCGCCCGGTTCGCCGCCTCCATTCCATCGCGCCGTGTGTGATCGGTTACGGGCGGCCCACCCCGAAATGGGGAGGGGCGGCCCGGCGTGCGCCGGACCGCCCCTCCCCATGCCCCGGTAACTCGGGGTGGCCTGATCACGAACGTAGAACCCGCGCGTCGGCGGCGGGAACTTTCCGTTGCGTGATAATTCTGGGCGAAAAGGTACAAACCTCTTGCTCAGCCGTCGACCATCTCCCTGATCGCGCGCAGCGTCGGCTCGTCCTTCACGCCGGCGATCAGCACGGTGCTGACCGGGCTGTCGCGCCACAGCTGGAGCCGCTCCTTGATCCGGCCGAGCGGGCCGAGCAGCGAGATCGCGTCGGCCAGCTCGTCGGGGACGGCCTTGATCGCCTCGGGGCGGCGGCCGTCCAGGAACAGCTCCTGGACGCGCTGCGCCTGCTCGGCGAAGCCGAGCCGGCCGATGAGGTCGAGGTGGAAGTTGCGGTCCTTGGCGCCCATCCCGCCGATGTAGAAGGCGAGCGGGATCTTGGCGAACTCGAGCGCGGAGGCCAGGTCGTCGGTGACGATCGTGGTGACGGTCGCGGCGATCTCGAAGCCGTCCGGGCGGTTCGCGAGGGACGCTCCGAACACCGGCTCGAGCTGCTCGGGGTCGACGAACAGCGGCAGCCAGCCCTGCGCGACCTCGGTGGACAGCGCGACGTTCTTCGGCCCCTCGGCGCCGAGGTACACGGGGATCTCCGGCCGGACGGGGTGGACGATCGACTTCAGCGGCTTGCCGAGGCCCGCGCCGCCGGGGTACGGCAGCGGGTAGTGCGGGCCCTCGCTGGTGACGGGCTCCTCGCGGCGCCAGACCTGCCGGACGATGTCGAGGTACTCGCGGGTGCGGGCGAGCGGCTTGGGGAACGGCTGCCCGTACCAGCCTTCGACGACCTGGGGGCCGGACGCGCCGAGCCCGAGGATCATCCGTCCGCCGGACAGCGCGTCGAGGGTGAGCGCGTGCATCGCGGTGGCGGCGGGGGTCCGCGCGGACATCTGCACGACGGCGGTGCCGAGCTTGATCCGGGACGTGCGGGCGGCGTACCAGGCGAGGGGGGTGAACGCGTCGGAGCCGTAGGCCTCGGCGGTGAAGACCGAGTCGTATCCGCAGCGCTCGGCGGCCAGCACCGTCTCGGTCTGGTCCTCGGGTTCGCTCTGCCAGTAGCCGACGTTGATGCCGAGCTTGAGGTCCGCGGTCACGTTGCCATCCTCCGGTCGCGGTGCGCGCCGCCGGGTCTGCGGCGCACGGGCGATACTAGAACACGTTCTACTTTCTGGGGAAGGGCGGGGCCGTCGTCCCGGCGGCGGGTGGCGGGTGCGCGGCGGTGGGTGCGCGGCGGCGGGCACGGGGGAGGGCCGCGGCGACGTGCGCCGCGGCCCTCCGGAGTCGTGCTCAGACCTCCCGGATGGAGTCGAGGAGGGTCTGCCAGGCGTCCGGCGTCAGCACGAGGGCCGGTCCGCCGGGGTCCTTCGAATCGCGAACAGCGCGCAGATCGCTGGAGAGGGGGGCCACCTCGACGCACTGGTCGCCGCTCCCGCTGTGGGACGACTTGCGCCAGCTGGCTCCGTTGAGTTCGCGCTGCAGGTTGGTCACGGGCTGCTCCTTGCTGCCTCGGCTATGAGGTGCGCGGATTCCTCGGGGGACAGTGCGGCCTCTTCGATCAGATCGAAGCGGTCTCTATGTTTTGCTATTGCCTCGCTGCTCTCAAGGTAAACGTCACCCATGGTCCCCTCTACGTAGGCGATATCGGGGTCTGCGGGGTCCGGATACGACAAAATGGTGAAACGTCCGTCAAGGCCCGCATGTCCCCCCTGTGTGTACGGGAGTACCTGAACGGTCACCGTTGGGCGGTTCATCGCCTCGACCAGATGCTCCAGCTGGGCGCGCATCACCTCGGGGCCGCCGATGTGCCGGTGCAGCACGGCCTCGTCGAAGATGACCTGCAGGTGGGGAGCGGTGTCGCGGTCGAGCAGCGCCTGGCGGATCTTGCGGGCCGCGATGCGGCGCTCGATGTCCTCCTGCGCGGGCAGCAGCCGGCCCGCGGTGATCACGGCGCGGGAGTAGTCCTCGGTCTGCAGCAGCCCGTGGATGAGCTGCGGGTCCCAGGTGCGGATGTGCGACGCCTCGTCCTCCAGCGCGACGTAGCTGCCCGCGAAGACGTCCTGGTAGGCGGTCCACCAGCCGCGCTGCCCGGCCTGCCTGGCCAGCGTGATCAGCGCGTCGCGGTCGGGGCTTGGAACGCCGTACAGGTCGAGGATGTCGGCGATGTCGCCGGGGCGCGGCCGGGTCTGGCTGGTCTCCAGCCGGGAGACGGTGGCCCGGGACCAGTCGAGGCGGTCCGCCACCTCCTGCAGGGTGAGTCCCTGCTCCTCGCGCAGCTTGCGGAGCTCCCGCGCCAGACGGCGGCCACGAACGGTGGGGCGGTAGGTCATGGGAGCGAAGTCTCGCCGCTCTCGGGCCGCGCCACAACGCGATTGGCGAACCCGGCACGAAGGGCAGGGCAATTCCATGAAGCCGCTTGCGTACGTGAGAATCTCACGAGACGCTTGAATGCGTGACTGCTCGGGGACCGAACGTGACGGCGACCGGACCGCGCGCCCGGGCAGGCGGCCCGCGGGAGGCACTCGTGAAGACCCCGCCCGAGACCACCGACGCGAGCCCGC